>CAZAKG010000043.1:0-18667 GCA_964485755.1 uncultured Candidatus Bathyarchaeia archaeon
GTACCTCTCATCCCTCACCATGAAGAGCCGGATGCCCCCCTCCTCGCCTATGACGTTATTTATGTGGCTGGTGGGGAATGTGCTCACGAAGCCGACGCCCTCCTCCTTCAGGAGGCGGACTAGTCCTCTGGTAGCCTCAACCTTCAAAACGTTTCACGGATCGTAGACTGCGCCGGGAGTAGAAAAAAGGTGCGGAGGCTATACGACGCCCTCCCTTCGGAGGCGTTCAACCTCCTCGGGTTTGATTCCCAGGACGCCTCTGAGAACCTCCTCCGTGTGCTCACCGAGTAGAGGCGCGGGCCTCGTGGGGTCACCCTCGGTCTCGCTGAACTTGATGGGGAACCCGGGCTCAGTGATCTCGCCCAGAGTCGGGTGGCTGACCTTGACGAACATCCCCCGGGCCTCGGCCTGGGGACAGGCCCGAACCTCATCCAGATCCATGACGGCTCCCACGGGCACACCGGTCTCGACCAGTATCCGCACGACCTCGTCCGTCGTCTTGCCCTTGACCCAGCCGTCCACCAGCTCCTCGCTGAGCTCCTCGACCCCAAGCAGCTCCCTGAACCAGTCGGTGATGCGGCCCACGGGGAGGCTGAACATGACGTACCCGTCCAGGGTCTCGTGGAGGCCCGAGACGTTCACGTCGTTCAGCCGCAGAGCCTTCTGGAAGGTGGTCCCTGCCAGGTTCCAGAAGCTGAAGCTCTGCATACACCCGATCATGGCGTCCATCTGGGCCACGTCGACCCTCTGCCCCCTGCCCGTCTCGCCGCGGCTGATGAGGGCCGCCAGGATTCCTATGAGGCAGGTGAACCCGGGGATCGTGTCCGCTATGGCGTCCGGCGCCTGCAGCGGCGGCCCGGAGGGGTCTATGGCGTCCTTCATGAGCCACATGTAGCCGCTGGCCGCCTGGGCTATGGGGTCGAAGCTGCGGCGGTCGACCCATGGGCCCGTGTGGCCGAAGCCGCTGATGCTGGCGTATATGATTCCCGGGTTGAGCCCCCTCAGAACGTCCCAGCCGAGGTCGAGCCTGTCCATGGTGCCCGGGCTGAAGTTCTCTACGACGACGTCGCTCTTCTTCACCAGCTCCGTGAATATCTCTCGGCCTCGGGGGTGTTTGAGGTCCAGGGTGACCCCCTTCTTGCCTCGGCCCAGGAACATGAAGTAGGGGCTCTGGCCCTTGATGAGTGGCGGGAACATCCTGGTCATCTCGCCCCACCTGGGCTCAATCTTGATGACCTCGGCGCCCATGGCCGCCATGTACATTGTGCATATGGGGCCGGCGTGGGCGTGTGTGAGGTCGAGGACGCGTACATCTTTGAGGGCGGTCATGGTGTATGGGTGCGGCTGCCTGTTTTTTAAGTTGGTTGCCAGCCGGTCCCGGTGGCCTGGTGTTCCACGTTTTCGGGGCCTGCGGTCCACTGGGGAAATGTGTCCGGCGTCTACTTTCCGTGGATCTCTTTCACGGATTCGCTGAACATGGTGGTCCTGACGAGCGGGACCGCCCTGATGCTTGTGTAAGGGGCGATGAGAGCCATCCTGTTGGCTAGCTGCTTGGGGTCACTGATCTCGACGACGGTGACACCCTTGCCGGTCTCGTAGTAGTGGGGCGGTAGGACCTCCACGCCGTACTTCTCCTCGTCCCCGCGCTCCAGCCGGGCCCTGCGGGAGAACTCCTGGCGCTCCGATGGGGGCATATCCCTCTGCTCCCAGAACAGCAGGTACTTCATCTCACACCACCATCTCACGAGGCGCGGCGCCTCATAACGCTAATGATCCTCTTCACAGGCTGAACTTGAAGTTGGGCATCCAAACCAGGAACAGGTACATCAGAGCCAAGCATAACCCGATCAGCGATGCCACTATGGCCAGCCCCTCCCCCAGTTTACCCATGTTTGAACCTGCCGAACGTCGGTAGATGAGGCTTTGGCCGTCCACGCGGCGACACACAAGGTCACGAAAATGATGACGCCAACACATATTTATTACACTTCTGTATTACGTGATGGTGATACAATGGCTAGGTACGAGACAGTTTCAGCAAGGATACCACCAGAACTAAAGGAAAAGATCAATAAGTACAACGTCAAGACCTCGGAGGTGATTAGACTGGCCTTGGAGGAAGAGGTGAGGAGAAGAGAACTGGAGGAATTGAAGCAACAAGTCAAAGAATTAGAGCCTTTGCTCAAAAAATTCACCACTGAAGAGGTTGTGCGAATGATCAGAGAAGACCGTGATCAAAGATGAGGCTGCTGGACGCTTCCTCACTGTTCGAATTGGTTATTGAGGGTGATGTGGAAGCCCCGATCGGGACCTACACCCTAGACCTTGCCCGATATGAGCTTGGTAACATTGTCTGGAAAAAGGTCAATCTGCTTAAGGACATCAGCTATGAGGACGGCAAAAAAATAATGAGCGTCGTCGTGAAGATGCTGAATACTATAAAAATGACCGGTATATCTGGGTGCGAGAACGATGTATTAAAACTAGCTCACAGCGAGTCGCTGTCCTTCTACGATGCAGCATACATAGAGGCCGCAAGGAGGATGGAGCTTGTTCTGATCACGGAGGACCACAAGTTATTACGGGTGTGCGAGAAACTGGGTCACCCGGCGGCTTCGATGAAGGATCTCTAGTCACATCTCCCTTAGCCGCTTGATGCGCTCCTCGATGGGCGGGTGGGTGCTGTAGATGGCGTCCAGGGCGCTGTGGGTCGGGTCAGATATGAAGAGGTGGCTCACGGACTCGCTCACCTTCATGTCCCCCCGGTTCATCTTCGATATCTTCTCCAGTGCGTCCGCCAGGCCGTCCGGGTAACGGGTCATCTCCGCCGCCGAAGCGTCGGCCAGGAACTCCCTACGCCTGCTCACGGCCATCTGGACCAGGCGGCTGAGGATGGGGGCGAAGATGGCCAGGACGAAGCCCACCACTATGATGAGTATCCTGACGTCGCCGCCCCTGCCCCGCTCGCGCCTGCCGCTTCCGCCGCCGCCCCACCAGTAGCTTCGGAGGATCATGTTGCTGATGATGCCGATGAGGCCGACGAGCACGGCCACCAGGGTCATGAACTGGACGTCCCTGTTCCTGACGTGGCTCATCTCGTGGGCGATCACCCCCTCCAGCTCCTGCCTGTCGAGGACCCGCATGAGGCCCGCGGTGACTGCTATGGATGCGTGCTCCGGGTCCTTGCCCGTGGCGAAGGCGTTGAGCTCCTCGCTGGGCATAACGTAGACCTTGGGCTTGGGGATGCCCGCCGCTATGGCGAGACCCTCCACGGTGTCGTTGAGGTAAGTAAACTGGGGGCCCTCGGCGGGGTAAGCGCCCACCGAGGACAGGACAACCTTGTCCCCGTACTGGTAGCCGCTCCACGTGTAGATGAAGACCATGATGACGGCTATGGGCACCATCACGTAGACGCTCGTCGGGTCCCAGATGTAGCTGACGCTGACTATGAGCGTGAATAGGACGACGCTGACGACGATGGCTAAAATTAGGCTGTCCCGCCTGTTGCGGGACATCTCGTCCTGGAAGCTCCGGTGTTCCATGTTAGAACTTCACTTGGGGGACTGCCCTCTGCTCCTCAGGTATCTCGAGGAAATCGTGCTTGCCGCGGCCGCCGGCGAACCAGATGCCCGGGATGGTGGTTACGACGTTATTGAAGTCCAGAACGCTGCTATTGTAGTACTGCCTGCTGTAAGCGATCTTGTTCTCTATGCCCTCCAGCTGCTCCTGCAGCAGCTTGAAGTTCTCCTGGGCCTTCAGGTTCGGGTAAGCCTCCGCAACCGCGAAGAGCCTGCCCAGCGCCTGGTTCAGCATGTTGTCCGCGGTGACACGGTCCTGCCGTGAGCCGCTCACCATGCCGGCGCGGGCCTTGGCGATGTTGTCGAATATGTCCTTCTCGTGGCTGGCGTAGCCCTTAACGGTCTCTACCAGGTTGGGCACCAGGTCGTACCGCTTCTTCAGCTGCACGTCTATCTGGGCCCAGGCTTCCTCGATCCTGTTCTCCAGGGTCTTTATCTTGTTGAAGTATGTTACGTAGAGCAGCACGAGAGCCGCTGCGATGACTATGATTCCTCCGACCAGTAGGTCAACCATTTCTCTGTCTCACCTTAATGGATGGTTTAGAGGCTTACATTATAAACCTATTCCATAATTAAACCAGAATTTTAGTTAGAATGAGAAAAACCGGGCTAAAAAGTCGTTCAACGTAAAGGAGCTAATCTTTTTAAGGGTTTAACTGGGGCTCGAGGCCATCATCGCCCCCATCTGAGCTGCTGCCTCCACGAACTCCTCTACATCTTGTCGAGTCGTCCTATGGTTCGTGATGCACACCCTTAGAGCCATCCTGCCCCTCACCTTGGTCTCGGAGGCGGCTCCGGCTCCGCTGAACATCAGCCGCATGGAGAGCCCCTTGTTCAACTCGTCCAGCGCAGCGTCAGGGATGCCTTTCCCCCTGTACCTGAAGCAAACAGTGTTCAGGGGCACGGGTGCCATGAGCTCCAGCTCAGGGCGCGACTCCACAAGTGTCTTCAGGTACACGGCCTGGTCGACGTTCTGCTTTACCAGGGCCGAGTACTTGGTGACGCCGTTCTCCTTTAACCCCATCCACACCTTGAGGGCGCGGAAGCTCCTGCTGAGCTCGAACCCGAAGTCGGCGAACTGGGGCGGCATGTCTTTACTCATGGCGAAGTAGTCGGGCCTGTTGCTGAAGGTCTTCACCTGGTCGCTCTGCCGCTTGAATAGGACGCAGCCCACGTCGTAGGGCATGTACATCCACTTGTGGAGGTCGAAGGCTACGCTGTCTGCTTTCTCCAACCCCCTAACAAGGTGTCTGAGCTCCGGCACGATTGCCGCCCACGCCCCGAAGGCGCCGTCCACATGTAGCCACAGGTCTTCGCGGCGGCACAGGTCGGCTAAGGCTTCCAGGTCGTCGAAGCTGCCTGTGTTGACTGTGCCCGCGTTACCCACGACGCAGAGGGGCTTCAGCCCCGCGGCCCTGTCCTCGCGTATCCGATCCTCTAGAGCTTGGATGTTGATTCTGTACTCGCTGTCTACAGGTACCTTGTGGAGGTTGTCGCTGCCTATTCCCAGCATCTCCACTGCCTTCTGCACACATACGTGCATCTCCTCTGAGCCGTAGACGGTCATCCCGGGGCGGACGCCTAGCCGTTTGGTTTCATCGGCCTTGGTGTTCCTTGCGACCATGAGGCCTAGGAGGTTGGCCATGGAGCCGCCTGAGACGAGGATTCCGCCGGCCTCCATGGGGAATCCGAGGAGCCCCTTCATCCAGGCGGTCACCTGCATCTCAAGCATCGTGGAGGCGAGGGGGCCACCCACCATGTTCACGTTGAGGCCGGAGGCCAGCATGTCCGCGAGCATGCCTGAGGGGCTTCCGGTGCCCACGACGAAGCCCCAGAAACGGGGGTGCTTGTTGAAGTTGGACTGGTTCCGAAGCAGCTGCTCGACGAACTCCCCGTAGGCGGCCTCAGCCCCCATCCCCTGCATCGGCGGAGGCTGCATGAACGCGCCTCTGGCCTCGTCGGCCACCTTCTGCATTATGGGCCGGTCCCGCACATGCTCCAAGTGGTCCATCATGTCGTCCAGCATCCTGTGGCCCAGCTTCCTCAACTCGCCCCAGTTCTCCGGGTCCAAGGTCAGTTCTCTCGAATCCATGTCGCTTGCCATAGGGTAGCCCTGATGCTGTGGTGATTTAAAGGCTGGGGAAGCGAACCAACGAGTCGATATTGATGAGAGAGGGCAGCTTCAGGGTCCAGAGTGTTTCCTGATTAAGCCTCGGGTCCTCCGTGTCTCTTCACCATGTCGTTCGCCCTCCTAGAGTAGGTCTCCACGGCGAACACCTGCGTCAGCGCGGTGCTGACCAGCAGTAGCACCGCGGTGAAGTAGAAGGGCGCCCTGAGGCCCATGTTGTCGGCGATGACCCCCAGGATTATTGGCCCCACCATGAAGCCTATGTCGCCGAACAGCCTGTACATGCCCATGCTTATGCCGCGCGGCTCGTCTACGGTGGCGTCCGTGGCCATGGCGAGGGGCGCCTGCCCCGCCCCGCTGGTGCCTATGCCCAGGAGAACGGCGGCGAGGCTCAGCGTGAAGTAGTCGGTGGTGTAGGGGAAGGCGAGCGCGGCGAACATGGTGACGAAGAGGCTCTTGACGATGGCGGGCTTCCGGCCGTAGTAGTCGATGGCGTGGCCCATTGGCACGGCCAGGATCAGGTTCATTACGGTGGAGTAAGCGATGACGGCGCCTATCTCCGTCTCGTTGAGGCCCAGCTCGCTGTCGGCGTAGAGGGGTAGCATGGTGCTCGTGATGCCGGTCCTCATGAAGAAGATTGTGAGAGTGGCCAAGCACGCGAGGCTGTAGCTCCTGTTGGAGAGCAGGCGCTTTGCCGTCGGCCAGTCGAAGTGGGCCTCGTGCCCCCGCTTGGCGATCCCCTCGGGTTCATGTATCCAGAGGTACGTGATTACGAGGCTGACGAGCCCGAACACGGCGTAGAGGTAGAACGTGGACTGGAGGCCCCACAGGCCGGCCGCGTAGCCCCCGATGACGGGCCCGGCGCTGCTGCCCAGGAGCTGGAACGTCTGGAAGTAGCCCATGATGCGGCCCCTCTCGCTGGGCTTCAGAACGTCGGCCAACAGCGTGGTCCTGCTGGTCATCCACATGGCGGAACCCACGCCCTGGATGAATCGGTACATGAGGAACTCAATGAACGAAGTAGCGCGGGCGTTCATGAAGGCCATAGCGGCTATGAGCACGGTGCCCCAGATCATGAGGGGCCTCCGGCCCCACCTGTCAGAGAGCCAGCCACTGGGGATGTCCGCCAGGAACCTTCCGAAGGCGTACATGGATATGGCCAGGCTGACCAGGGTGTAGCTGACGTCGAAGCTCTGGGCGTACAGGGGCAGGATGGGGGATATGATGCTCATGCCCACGAATATGAAGAAGCTGGGGACGTAGATGCTTATGACGTCCATCCTGAGGCTTCTTTCCACCAAAGCATCTCCTAAAGTTCCAATTAGCTATGGTATGCGCAACAGATCCCATATAAGAATTCTGAAAAATTTCTACTCCAGAGGCGCCGCCATGCTCGGGCCGTGGGGCTTGTAACTTAGCCAGCGCCTGGGGGCGGTGCACCCAGGGGGGCCCCCGGCTCCCCAGACCTTTTCCTCTTTGAGGGGAGGGTCTCCTCTCCGAAGAGGAATATCGCTCCGGCGTTCACGAGGATGATGGCGGCCATGACGTAGAATGTAACCACTAGGCCGGAGCTGTCGGCGATGACGCCGAGGAGGACGGGGCCCATGAGGGAGCCCATGTCACCGAAGAACCTGAATATCCCCATGGAGATTCCGTGGGGCTCACTAATCGTCGTGTCCGTCGCCATGGCGAGTGGCGCCTGGTTTGCCCCGCTTGAGCCTACGCCCATGACTAAGGCGACGGCGCAGAGGAGGATGAAGGAGTTGGCCTGGGGAAACAGGATGCATGCGAGGGCCGACATGATCATGCTCCCAACGATTATCGGCTTCCTGCCGAGTAGGTCGATACCATAGCCGACGGGTATCGTCAGGATCATGTTCATGATGGTGATGCAGCTAAGCATCATCCCGATGCCCGCCGGGTCGAGGCCGACGACGATGTCAGCGTAGAGAGGGAGCGTCGTCTGCCTGACGCCCGACATGAGGAAGAAGCTCATGAAGCTCGCGGCTGCGGCGAACATGAACCCCTTGTTGACCAGCAGCCTCTTGACGATGCCCTTGGGGAGGCTCAGGCCGCCATGGCGGCTCTTCGCCTCTTCGGGCTCATGGATAAAGAGGTAGCTGAGGAGCATGCTGATCAAGCCGGCGACGGTGTAGAAGTAGAAGTTCGCCTTCAGCCCCCAGTACTCGGCTATGATGCCGCCTATCGTTGGGCCGGCCGCCTGCCCGATGAGGGTGAAGCTCTGGAAATAGCCTAGGACTCGCCCTCTCTCCTCCGGCTTCAGTATGTCCGCGAGGAGGGTGGTCCTGCTCGTCATCCACATGCTCGAGCCGAAGCCCTGGAAGAAGCGGTAGACGAGGAAGAGCCAGAAGTTGTCCGCCGTCGCGCTCAGGTAGGCGAAGACGGAGAGGATGGCGCAGCCCACGACCATGAGAGGCTTCCTACCGAAGTGGTCGGCGAGAATCCCCGCCGGGAAGTCCATCACGAGCCTGCCGACCGCGTAGATGCTTATGGCGAGGCTCACCAGGGCGAAGCTCACCCCGAAGGAGGTGGCGTATATGGCGAGGACCGGCGAGACTATGCCCATGCCGACGAAGATGAAGAAGCTTGGGACGTAGATGGATAGGATGTCGCTAGTTCTCGACCTGTCGACCATTCAAGTCCCTTCGAGCCGAAATTAGATCATACCGTCCAGCATGAATAAAAAGTTAACCGCGCCCGTTGGCCTTCAGTGGACGGCGCCTTCAACCAGCGCCGCCTGTGGCCTTGCCCTTGCTGAACCTCGTCTCTATGATCTCCTTGGCGAACACCGCCAGCATGAGGGCGTTGACGAGGAGCGCCCCACTCATCACGTAGAACGGCGTCCTCAGGTCGGTGTAGTCGGCTATGGAGCTGAGGACGACGGGTCCGAGCATCGAGCCTACGTCGTTCGCCAGCCTGTAGACGCCCATGGCGAGGCCCCTCCGCTCGCCGGGGGTGGCGTCGACGGCTAGGGACTGCGGTGCCTGCCCCGCGCCCGCGGAGGCGAGGCCGAGCACCACGGCTGCGAGGCTCATCCCCCAGTAGTCGTGGGCGTACACGAAGCTCAGGTTAGCCACAGCCATTATGACTATGTTCCAGATGATCACGGGCTTCCTGCCGAGGAGGTCTATGGCGTAGCCCATGGGGACCGTGATGAGGAGGTTGGTGAGGGTCGCGTAGCTGAGGATGTTGCCGACGGCCATCTCGTCCATCCCCAGCTCCTCGACGGCGTAGAGCGGGATCATGTTGGAGCGGATGCCGCTCCTCTGGAATGTGACGGTGAAGATGGCGAAGCAGGCCATGGCGAAGGTGGAGTTCCTCATCAGCCTCATGGCGTCCCTCAGCGAGAAGAGGTCGCCGCCGGCTCCACTCTTCGCGACTCCCTTCGGCTCGAAGATGAGGAAGAAGGTCAGGATCGTGGTGACGACGCCGCTGGCGGCGTAGAAGTAGAAGGGGGCGGTCAGCCCGTAGTAGGTGGCCGCCCAGCCGCCGAAGCTGGGCCCCGCGGACTGGCCGATGAGCATGAAGGCCTGGAAGTAGCCCATGATGCGGCCGCGCTCCTCGGGCCTGAGGATGTCCGCGAGCAGCGTCGTCCTGCTGGTCATCCACATGCTCGACCCGACGCCCTGGAGGAACCTGAAGACTAGGAACCAGGCGAAGCTGGGGGCGTTCGCGTTAGCCAGGGCCATCGCCGTTGTGACCACGCAGCCGGCGAGCATCATTGGGCGGCGGCCGACCCTGTCCGCGGCGATGCCGACGGGTATGTCGGCGACGAACCTGCCGAAGGCGTAGATGGTGATGGCGAGGCTGGCGACGGCGAAGCTCACCTCGAAGCTCTTGGCGTAGATGGGGAGTATGGGGCTGACGATGCTCATGCCGACGGTGTTGAAGAAGCTCGGCACGTAGATGCTGAGGACATCCTTGGCGACCGAGCGCTTGGCGAAGCCTGAATCACCCATCAGGGAAGAGAACAGCCGTGATGTTATAAGGCTAATCTAGGGCGCTCTAAAGGTCAGCCGCCGTGGAACCGGCGGAGCGCCCTCACGGCTCGGAGGGTCACCCACTTGGAGGGCCGCCCCTTCTCCTCGATGTCGGCCCACATCTTTCCGTTGAAGGTGTTGCTGAGGAGCCAGGAGCCATCGCTCTGCTGGGCTGCCTTCACAAGCTCGACGGCGCCCGCCATGCGTTCATCCCTGACCCCGAGCCGCGTCAGCGTGTCGAGGACCTCAAGCACATCCGACTGGTAGAACAGCGGGAACCCGAACCGCTTCCACCCCGCCTTGTCCTTCCTGCTCCCATCCGGGTTCCTGAGGTACCTGTAGACGCCGTTCTCAAGGACGTTCTCCACTTCGCGCCCGATGAGCGCCTTGATCTCCGGGGTCCGGCTCCTCTCAGGCACGGTGCTGAGGGCCTTGAGGACCTTCGTCGCCCCCATGTAGCAGTTGACCGGGAAGACGGCGTCCCTGTTGATGGGGTAGCTCCTGCACTTCCACCCGGCGTTCTCGGGGTCGTGGTAGCCTAGGATGAAGTCTAGAAGCTTCTCTGTGCGGGGGTCGTCCAGGTACCCGAAGTGGACGAGGTAGTGGAGCACGTTGCCGTCGATGCAGCAGCCGTCCTTCATGACGCTGGCCCGGCCCTTCTCGGTCTTGGGCAGCACGATGAGAAAGTGGCCGCTCAGCCTCTGGAACCTGTAGACGTGCTCCATAGCCCTCTCGATGGCCGGCGTCCTGGAGGCCCCCAGCTCCGCCAGTATGAGCAGCTGGTGGGTCGTGGCCCTGTACTTGGGGAGGTACATGTCGCTGGCCTCGCACCAGTGGCCCTCGGGCTCCTGGGCCGCGAGGATGGCCTTGACGGGCGCCGACGCCATTATGGATGCCCGGGCCTTCACGACTTCGGGGTCGTCGGGCTCCCTGTCGAGGATGTCCAGCAGAGTCCAGTACTTTACGCTGGGATTGGAGGGCTCCAGAAGCCACCCCGTGGGGTCGGCCTTCAGCTCGTTAATCCAAGCCATACTTCAATTTGGGGGTGTGGCGCCTTTAACTGTTCGGGATGAGGGCCACCGCCCTCACAGGGCACCCCGTGCCACCCCCGATCTTGAGGGGCAGACCGATGAAGAAGGCGCCTCTAGTGAGTTGCTTGAAAGGTCAGTCGCCATGGAATCGGCGGAGCGCCCTGACGGCGCGCAGAGTCACCCACTTCGAGGGCCGCCCCTTCTCCTCGATGTCAGTCCACATCTTGCCGTTGAATGTGTTGCCGAGTATCCAGTATCCATCGTCCTGCTGGGCCGCTTTCACAAGCTCAACGGCGCCCGCCATGCGTTCATCCCTGACCCCAAGCCGGGTCAGCGTGTCCAGCACCTCCAGGGCGTCGGACTGGTGGAACAGTGGGAACCCGAACCGCTTCCAGCCCGCCTTATCCTTCCTACTTCCATCCGGGTTCCTTAGGTACCTGTAGACGCCGTTCTCTAGGATGTTCTCCACCTCGCGCTCTATGAGGGCCCTTATCTCCGGGGACCTGCTCCTCTCGGGCATGATGCTCAACGCCTTGAGGACCTTCGTGGCCCCCATGTAGCAGTTCACCGGGAATACCCCGTCCCTGTTGAGGGGATAGGCCCTGCACCTCCACCCGGCGTTCTCGGGGTCGTGGTAGCCTAGGATGAAGTCCAGTAGCTTTTCTGTGCGGGGGTCGTCCAGGTATCCGAAGTGGATGAGGTAGTGGAGCACGTTGCCATCTATGCAGCACCTGTCCTTCACGACGCTGGCCCGGCCCTGCTTGGTCTTAGGCAGCTCGGTGAGGAAGTGGCCGCTGAGCCTCTGGAACCTGTAGAGGTGCTCCATAGCCCTCTCGATGGCCGGCGTCCTGGAGGCTCCAAGCTCGGCCAGTATGAGCAGCTGGTGGAAGGTAGCCCTGTACGTGGGCAGGTACATGTCGCCGGCCTCACACCAGTGGCCGCCGGGCTCCTGGGCCGAGAGGATGGCCTTCACAGGCTCCGACGCTATGATTGACTCCCGTGCCTTCACAACGTCAGAGTCGTAGGGCTCCCTGTCGAGGATGTCCAGCAGGGTCCAGTACTTTACGCTGGGGTTGGAGGGCTCAAGAAGCCACCCGGTGGGGTCGGCCTTCAGCTCTCTGAGCCAAGCCATGCCTCAATTTGGGGGCGTGGAGCCTTTAACTGTTCGGGATGAGGGCTATGGCCCTCACAGGGCACCCAGTACCACCACCAATCTTGAGGGGGAGGCCGATGAAGTAGGCTCCCCTAGGGGGCAGCAGCCCCAGGTTGCAGGCGTTCTCCAGTATGAGAACCCCGGCGGGCAGCAGCACCCTGTGGGCGTGCTCATCGGGGTCGGCGTCGCTGTCGATGGTGGGCGTGTCCGCGCCCACCAGCTTCACGCCCCGGTCCACAAGGAGCCTGGCGGCCTCCTCCGAGAGGCCCGGGTTGTCGTGCAGGTAGGGCTGGTGCTCGACGCCGTGGCTGGTGGTCCAGCGCCGCTCCCAGCCGTAGCTGAGCAGGACGATGTCGCCATTGGCTATCCTGCCGCTTCGCTTCTCCCAGTCCCTGATCTCCTGGGCTGAGACGAACTCCTTCTCTGCCTTGTGGGTCATGTCCAGCACGCAGAGGGGCCCCATCCAGCTCTCCGGTGGGAGCCTGTCGATGGTTGGGCCTTGGACGCCGCCAAGGTGGATGGGGGCGTCTACGTGGGTTCCGGCGTGCTCGAAGACCAGGAACATGTACGTGTTGAAGGTGTCGCCCCTCTCGTGGCTCTTCCACGGTATGTGGCCGTAGGGCACCTGGGGGCGGGGCATCCCATCCTCGAAGGTGTGGCTGAGGTCCACGACCCTGCACTCCTTGAGTAGGTCGAATATGTTGCTCATGGAGGAGAATCGTCTGGAGTCGGGATAAGATTATTGGAGGCCCTCAACGTAGGATGCCAGCCGCTTGAGGCCCTCATCGAGGACGCCCGGGGCCGAGCCCGTGTTGACGCGCAGGTGGCTGTCCACGCCGAAGAAGCTGCCCGGGCTGAGGAGCAGCCCCTTATCCCTGAGGAGCCCCCTGCACAGCTCCTCGGAGCCCACGCCCAGGTTGTAGCCGGGGAACCCCGTGAACCCGGCGTCCGGCCTCCTCCAACTGAACACGTCTCCGTGGCTCTTCACCCAGCCGTCCAGGGCGCCCAGGTTCACTCTGCTTATCTCCAGGTTCCTCTTAACTAGCTGACTCTTCTTCATGAGAAGAGCTGAGGCCATGTACTCACCTATGCCCGAGTGGCCTAGGGTCGTGTAGTCCTTCATCTCCCAGCAGCGCCGGATGAGCCCCGGGTCGCCTACTATCCACCCTATCCTGGGACTGGTGGCGCCAAGCTTTGATATGCTGCCCGTCGTTACGCCCCTCTCGTAGCCGGGGTATGGGGTCAGCGCCGGCTTGCCTGTCAGCTCTGAGCCTCTGAGGGCGTTGTCGCAGTGGAGCCAGGCGCCGGCGTCCTCGGCGACCTCGATGATGGCCTTCATCTCGGTCTTAGAGAGGACGGCCCCCGTGGGGTTGTTGGGGTTATCCAGGAAGACGATCCTCGTGCCCTTGACCACCTTCTCTTTGAGCTCCTCCGCGTCGGGTTGCCACCCGCTTTCCTCCACCAGCTGGAACTCGGACACAGTGCAGCCTAGGGCTTCGGCGAAGCGGGTGGTCTGCTCGTACTGAGGGTTCTCGGTTACGTACCGATCGCCCCGCTCCAGGAGCGTCAGGTTGAGGATTAGGTTTGCCTCACTCGTCCCCGAGGTTATGAGGACGTTCTCCGGCTCGACGCCGTACCACTCGGCCACCAGCCTCTTGAGCTCCTCTGAGCCGTCCGTCCTCCCGTACTTCATGGGCTGATCCAGGTTGAATTCAGGGGCCACGTCCCTGAGCCTGAGCTTCGTTACGCCTCCGCCGCCGAGGTCCACCTCGGCCGCCTCTAGGAGCCACCTTTCGAGCCTGAAGGGTTTAATCCGCACAGAGTCCACCGAGGATAATCTGGGGCTAGGCTCATTTAACGTTATCAAGCTCGAAGCAGACGATCTTCCTCTGATTCTTCTTGGCATCCAGCCTGAGGCTCCTGAGCTTCCCTATGTCGCCTGTGCTCCTGACGTGGGTGCCCATGCAGAAGGTCATCGCGTAGCCGCCGATCTTTACCATCCTGAGCTCCTGCACGTTGGGCGGAATCTTCTCCAGGAAGCTCCTCTTGCGGGCGTCGTCACCCACGTCCAGCTCTTCCCGGCTCGTGTAGTAGATGGTGACGGGCACGTCCTCGTCCACGACGGCGTCGAACCTATCCCTGACCCGCTTGAGGGTCGCCTCGTCGACGGCACTGGGCTGGAAGTCCAGCTGGCTGAAACTGCTGAACACCTTGGGGCCGGCTTCCTCCGCCTCGAAGAGGCCGGTGAGGAGGTGCTCGCCGCTGTGGAGCCTCATGTGGGTGAACCTCCTGTCCCAGTCCACTGCTCCCTTGACCTCCGCGCCCTCGGGGACGTCGCCGTCCAGGTAGTGGAATATCTGGGGGCCCCGCTTCATCGCCTTGAGAACCTTGAACGTCTTCCCGCCCGCCTCCAGGGTTCCCATGTCGCTGGGCTGGCCACCGCCCTCCGGGTAGAAGGCGGTGACGTCCAGCACCACGAACCTGGGGCCGCTCCTAACGACCCTGGCGTTGAACTCCCTGACGTAGCTGTCATCCACATAAAGGGGCAAGCTGTCGCTCATGCTGAACCATAGACTCCTTCAGTGGTCAATCAGCTTTTTGCTTGGGCTCCTTCAGGAAGACCGTGAAGATGAGGAAGGCCGTGGCGCTGGACGCCGCAGCTAGGTAGAAGGGGGCCTGTGGCGACACGGTGTCCCAGAGGACGCCACCTATCCACGAGCCGGGGAAGCTGAGGGCGCCCGCGATGGTCGCGATGAGCCCCATCACCTTGCCCCGCTGGCGTGAGGGCACTATGTCGGCGACGAGCGCAAGCCACGCCGAGCCCCCCTCCAGGCTGGTGACGGCTCCGCCGAAGCCCTCGCTGATGGCCCCTACGACTCTGCTAGCAGCAAGCTGGAGGAGGCCGCCTGACAGCGGGAAGCACAGGTACATGAGGGGCGTGAGGCCGAGGCTGACCATGATGCCGGGCTTGCGGCCGACCCTGTCGCTCCAGATGCTGCTGGGGACGGTGAGGGCCGTGGAGACGACGCCCACCGAGGTCATTATGAGGCCCCACTGGGTGTTGGTGAGGCCAACCATCTGGATGGCGTAGACGGCCAGGAACTGGGAGGCGACCCTGAGGCCGATGCTGGCGAAGGCCGCCACGACTATCAGGGTCCATATTGGCTTGGGAACGGAGCGCACCTCCTTTAGGGCGTCCAGGCGGCTGGAGGTGTGCTCGACGGAGTATTTGTCCTCGAGGAACCTCCAGCGGATCAGGACGTTGATCCATGCCACGACGACAGTGCAGGCTATGGCGAGGCGGACGCCGCCGTAGACGCCCAGGGCGTCCGTTATGACCCCACCGATGTATGGGGTGAATATCATGGGCAGGAGGGTCATCAGCCTGAAGGTCCCGTACCCCATGGCCCGGTGCTCCACGCTGGTGCTCTCAGCGATGAGGGCGTCTATGGCCGGGATCATCATGTTGCTCATCTGGGTGATGAACATCCCGCACAGTACGAACTGCCAGCTCCCCGTCAGCACGTAGATGAGGGGCGACGTGGCGCGGAGGGCGCTGCCCAGCACAATCATCTTCTTCCTGCCCAGCCGGTCCGTGAGGATGCCCCCGGGCAGCTGGAATATGAGCTGGGCAATGGTCTCGGCCATGAAGATCATGCCCATCAGGGTCTTGCTTGTGCCCAGCTCCAGGATGTAGAGGCTCCAGTAGGGCCACCAGAGGGACGCGGTGAGCATGAACAGGCTCTGGGTGACTGTTATGACCATGAGGTTGCGGCTCTTCATCATGTCGCGTATGGTCTTGGTCACTGGCGCCACAGTATCTTCCCCGGTTGTTCGTACGGTGCACCGGCGCCCCCAATATAAACGATACGAAAACTAGGTCAGTCGCCCGCAGTGGAAGGTCCAGTCGCCCGGGTACACCGTGGGCGTGTACCTGGTGTCGAAGATCACGGACCTGTAGGGGGCCTTCACCTTCTCAAGAACTCTGCCGCCGACGTCCCGCAGCTCACCGAGCACCGTCCCGGCCTCAACGACGTCCCCAAGCTCGCAGCCGTTGTACATGACGCCGCCCTGCTTCGTCTTGGGCCAGGTGCTCTCAGACGCGACGTGCTGAGGCAGCCCCTGGCCTACGGGTTCCTCCTGAACCATGCCGTGGGCGATCATTATGTTCGTGACGCCCTGGACACCCAACTGGATCAGCTCCTCCCAGAGCCTGCCTCCGCCCCCCAGCTCTGGGCCCAGACATGGGATTCCTTCGAGGCCGGCCTGGACGCTGAGGCTGCCCATCATGTGGCTGGCGGTTCGGACGCCGCCAAGCACCGGGACGCCCTGCCCGAACCACGTGTACAGTTTGCGCACCTGCTCGCCCACGATCCTGTCGGTCTCTTCGGTGCCTCTGGCGTGCAGGTACCTGGCCATGAATGCGCGGCCTCCCTCGTGGAGGTCCAGCACGGCGTCGCTGCCCTTCACCACGTGGTCCCAGAGCTGGGCCGCGATGCGCTCCATGAGGAGCCCACTGTGGTTGCCGGGCCAGACCCGGTTCATGTTCAGGTTCTCGTAGCCGATCCCAGGAGGGGTGATCCGCTCGGCTGAGTTGAAGGCGAGGATATTGGAGACGGGGACGGTGATCAGCACCCCGGATAGGTCTCTGGGGTTCACCGCGTCCACGACGCGGTTGATGATCTCCATGCCGCTGTACTCGTCACCGTGCTGCACCCCCAGCATGGCCAGCTTGGGGCCATCCTTGAAGCCCACACAGGCACGCACAGTAACCGATATGTGATCCCCATTGGGGTAGCTGGCCACCTCCTGCTTGAAGGCCACCTTCTCCCCCTTGTCAACGCGTCTGCCGAAGAGCTCCAATGCAACCAAATGGATGGGGACGCTACGGGTTTAGGAACCTTTGGATGGATGGAAACACACTGTCCACGTCCGTGAACTCCTTGTAGTGGCTCGACACCTCCAGGACCTCCACCTGGACCCCGGCCTCCGCCATCTCCCCCCTGTACTTCTCGGCCTGGGCCACCGCGTCCTCGTTGCCTGAGCCGATTATAAGCAGAGCCGGGCACCTGAGGTCCCTGGGCCTCACCGCGGGCCAGTGGCTCAGCTGAGCCAGGATGTGCACCCATGAGGGGAGGTGGAAGTTCTTCACCCACATCCGCTCTGTGGGCGTCAGGCAGCTGAAGTCCAGGACGCTGTGGTCCAGCTCCTCGGAGAGCACCTTGAACCTGCGCCTCATGGCGGGCAGATGCTCGGCGAAGCCGCCGAACGCCGCGGCGCCGAACCCGTTGCCTATGATTACCAGCTTCTCCACCCTGTCCGACGTGGCGGCCAGGTGCTTGCCGATGTCGCCGCCGAAGCTGAACCCTATGACCGTGAACCTGTCCGCGGCGCAGGCGTCTGCTACGCGGAGCACGTCGTCCATAATGGTGTCTATGTAGTAGTCGTCGGGCCTGGGCGGCTTGTCGCTCTCCCCGTTGCCCCTGATGTCAGGGGCGATGATCTTGTGGCCCGCCAGCCGGTCAGGGTACCCGACTCGCCACCACGAGTCCTTGGTGTCCCCGCCCCCGTGGAGGAGCATGACGGCGGGGCCCTCTCCCTCGCACCTGTAGCTGATCCTGTACCCGTCCTTCGATTCGACGTATCCCTGAACCAAGGTAACAAAGGATCACGTTGACGAGGTCATCAGCCTTTCCATTGAGATGACAGTGGCACGGAAGAATGTGGTTTATTTTGAGTTGCTTTTAGCTAAATTTCTAGGGTGGAGTCCAGCTTACTGTTTGATGTATTTCCTTGAGTAGAGCTGTATCTGGGGTATGATGGAGGATATGAGCTTGTTCTCGGCCTTGTTCAAGTGCTCTTGGAGGGTTGTCCGCGGCACCCTGGCCCTCTCGGCCACCTTCTCCACGCTGACCCTGCGTGGCGTCTGGTAGTAGCCACTGTTGTAGGCGGCGCACTCGCCGCAGTTCAGTCCACATGACGCTATGTTCAGCATGGGTGTCTGGTTCTCGGGCGCACGAATAGGTGTTGTGCCGTCAAATGACGGGAATTGACTCAACTTGCGTGGTGGAGCCTGAGCCACCCGGGCAGCGAGCCCACCAGCCTCGTGACTATCCTCTCCGCGGCCTCCACCCAGACCGCCTTGTCTCCGTACGCCTCTCCCCCAGAGGCCCCCACCAGGTCCGAGACGCCCCTGAGTATCAGGAGCCGGGTGCCGTTCCTGCGGCACACCCATGCGATGGCGCCCGACTCCCAGTCCCCGACGCGGGCACCGTACTTCTCCTTGAGCGCCGGGATGTCCTCGGGCCTGAGGTCCCTGTCGCCGCTCACGATTGTGGCGCGGGTCACCGGTATGGGGGGCTCCGTGACCCAGCCGAGGTCGATCTCGGTGGTAAACCTGGCTATGACCTGGTCCGTGTCGCTCATCTGGTTGATGATGTCGTAGACCACTGCCCTGTCCACCATGATGACGGTGTCGCGCTCGACCTCCCCCTCGAAGCCGCCGCAGGTCCCCAGGTTCACCAGGAGCTCCGGGCTCCAGGTGCTGATGGCGTACTGGGTTGAGGCCGCGGCGGGTATCTTGGCCCACCCGCCGTGGAAGAACACCACGGGCTCGCCGGCCACGTCGGCGGTGAACCACGGGCCGTAGGGGGACTCGTGGTGCTCGGCCTCGGGGAAGAGCCTTGGGATGGCCCTCCACTCGCCGTCAGCCGAGATGACTACGACGACCTTCGGGCTCATGGTGTGACAGGTGAAGGTGCGCATAGGCATGTAAA
>CAZAKG010000044.1:0-18366 GCA_964485755.1 uncultured Candidatus Bathyarchaeia archaeon
ATCCTACGTCCTGGAGAACAGGGGCTCCGGGCCTCTGGAGCTGCTGGAAGAGGACGTGGCCGTCCCCCTCTTCATGAACTCGTCGTGGCAGACCGTCAGGGTGAAGGAGTCGTCGGTCCCCTACACTGTGAAGGACATGGACGTGGACGGCGGCAGGGGCGCCGTCATGGGCGTCTCCAGGACGCTGAGCCCTGGAGAGTCCGCGTCGTTCACGGTGACCTTCACCATCGAGTCCACCGTCAGGGCTGCCCCCGCCTTCAGCCCGTCTGAGGCTGGGCCAGCCTCGGCCATCCCGAGGAGCCTCGTGGACGCGTACAGCGTAGCCACAGAGACCTTCCAGAGCGACGACCCGGTGATAGCGTCCAGAGCCCGTGACGTTGTGGGCGACGCAGACACTGTCCTCGAATCGCTGGACCTTCTGATAGAGTATGTTACCGGGGAGACCACGTACTACAACTTCGAGGTGCCCATGTACCCGAACACGACCCTCTCAGAGGGGCTGGGCGACTGCGACGACCAGTCCATACTGCTCATCTCGATGCTCCGCAGCCTGGGCGTGCCGGCCTACCTGCAGGTGGGCATATACATCCACCAGAGCATCAACGACGACCAGACGAGCTGGCAGGGGCACCTGACCAATGTATGCAGCGGCGTCGGGTGGCACGGATGGGCCATGGTGTACGTCCCGCCGTGGGGCTGGGTGCCCGTGGACTTGACGCTCACGGCGTCGAAGGACGGCATCGATCTCTTGGCGAAGGCCCCCGAGTACTCTGGGAGCGTCATAGCCGCCTACGACGTCTCTAGGCAGCCCTACATCGGGGACGCGCTCGATACCAGGGCGAAGGTCATCGGCAGCGACATCTATGTCACGGTCACCGATGAGGCGGCTGAGGTCTACGGCGGCGGCTTGGGGGGCGAGGTGTTCCTCGTGGCCGGTCTGGGGCTCGCCGTGGCAGCCGCACTGGTCATCATGTTTGTCTCGGGTAGAAGAGGCTCATAGAACCGTCTTAAGGGCGGCCGGGTCGCACTCGGGGACGCACCCTCTGAGCCTCCTGAGCGCCCGCAGCTCCTCGTCCCTACCGAGCCTGGACGCCTTGACTCCGTTTCTGAGCACCTCCACGGCCTCGTCCATGGCGCCGCGGTCGACGGGGAAGGGCACACCGTCCTTTCCGCCGAAGGCGAAGTTGAAACGCACGGGGTCCCTCCAGCTCGCCTTGTCGCCGTAGACCAGCTCGGCAACCAGCGCGAGTCCCCTAACAGTCGCTGGGCCGATGCCTCTTAGTGAGACCAGCTCCTCGTATGATCTGGGCTGGAACTGGTATGCTGCCTGACGGCGTCCCAGTTGACGCTCCTGGGCATGACGAGGGTCTTCTCCCCGGTCCAGTGGTCTAGCCTCGACTGGTTACTGGGGGCGGGCTTGGCCATGGTTCTCCTCAGCTTCACCGGGTTGTCCCTGACCAGATCCAGGCACGTGGCCCTGTTCTCCCCACTGACCCTGCTGGTCATGTCTAGGGCCTCGTCCAGCCTCGTGGGGCAGAGGATCGCGCCCTGGGGTTCCTCGATGAAGCCTCTGTGCTCCAGGCCCCAGTGGTACCTCCTGGCGTTGCCCATCTCCTCGTTTAGGCCCTGCTGGACAACTATCCAGCGGCCCTTCTCGTCGAAGATGAGGCAGTGGTGGTACAGCTGGTACCCGTCCTGGATGAGGCTGTTGTCCACCTTGGCGCTCATGCGGCTGGCGTAGACGAGGCCATTCACCTTGTAGTCGCTGAGGCCGAATGCGCTTCCCATCTCCCTGATCTCCTGGGGCGCCTTGAGCTGGTCCGCCCCTTGCCGCCGCAGACCGTCACGCCCTTTCCCTCCCTGTCCAGGGCTTCTTTGAGGGCTCCGCAGGTCACCGTGGTGGTTCCGCTGCTGTGCCAGTCGTAGCCCAGGACGCAGCTCAGGCTCTGGAAGAACCAGGGGTCGCTGAGGCGCTTCAGGAGCCCCCTGGAGCCGTACTCGTCGACCACCATGTCGGTTATGCACTCGGCCATCTGCACCATGCGGCTGAACAGCCAGCGTGGGGCCTTCCCTTGGTGCAGGGGAAGCACAGCCGAGCCGGTGTAACCCATCGAGGCGACAGTTGTGGGCACCCGTTAAAATGGTTGGGCACATTGTGGGAGCCGGGACACATGTGAAACTGGCTAGCCCATGAGGCGGCCGTACCTGTCCACTTCCTGGCGGCGCACACGGGTGCTGCTGATGGGCTTGCCGTCGTCCGCTAGCACCATGGTTATCACGAAGATTAGCAGAGGCTTCCTGCCCTGTTCCACCCTCATCCTGTTGATGACCTCTGCCGTCACCTCGGTCTCCTCGCTCACCACGATGCCCTCCAGGTAGTCGTTGTCGATGGTCGGCCCGAAGGGGTCGCTCAGGGGCACTATCTTGGAGCGCTCGTAGAAGCCCCTCACCTTGAGGTAGTTCTCCACGTCCCGCCGCCTGTTCTCGTAGCTGTCTATCTCGTGCTGCTTCTGGAGCGTCCCAGCGAACTCGTCGGTGGTTATGCCCACGATGGCTCGCTCGCCGACTTTGAACGTTTCCTCAAGGAGGAACCAGTGGCCCTTGTGCATGACGTCGAAGGTACCCCCCACGGACACCCACTTGAGCCGGTTGTTGGACAAGAGGCGGACTCCTGAACGCAGTATCGATTAATCCCGCACAATTAAGCTTTTTCACTGCCCTATCGACAAAAAATGGGTTGTTTAGTCGGCGATGAAGCAGGTCATAGTGGAGTTTATGCCCTCGATGTGCCTTATGTGGTCTATCACAAGGCTCTGTAGCTCGGCCGATGCCTTGCCCTGTATGATGACGTAGGCGTCGTAGGGGCCATAGAGGAAGTGGGCCTCGGTGACTCCTTTCAGCTTCCTCAGCTTGTCCAGTACGGCCCTCTCGGATGTGGGTTCAAGGGTCAGTAGTACCAGTGCTTTATCCATAGCCACCACTAAAGTCGTCGGAGGCCACCCATATAAACGCATAGAGGCGCTGCGAAATCATTAAATCCTGTAGGAGCCTCAATGAACCAAAACCGAGGAACACAGCTTGGCTCCCGAGTTCACGAGCAGGATACCGGGGTTCTACAAGAAGCCCGTCGAGGAAAGGATCAGCGTCATAGCTGAGATGGTCGGCCTATCCGAGGAGGAGGTGGCCACCCTCAAGAGCAGGGGCGGCCTCAGCCTGGAAGCAGCGGACCACATGACAGAGAACGTTGTGGGCACCATTGCGTACCCCTTCAGCGTCGCGGTCAACTTCAGGGTCAACGGGCGCGACTACCTCGTACCCATGGCGGGTGAGGAGCCCAGCGTGGTGGCCGCCGCCAGCAACATGGCGCGCCTCATGAGGGACGGCGACGGTATCAAGGCCACCTACACGGACCCCATAATGATCGGGCAGATACAGGTGCTGGACATCCCCGACATGAAGGCCGCCGTGAAGGCGATCAAGAGGAACAAGAAGACGCTCATAGACTCGGCCAACGAGCTTGACCCTGTGCTCGTCAAGTTCGGGGGCGGAGCCAAGGACCTGGAGCTCAGGCCCATAGAGACGGAGATCGGGCCCATGCTCATAGTCCACGTGCTGGTGGACTGCAGGGACGCGATGGGGGCTAACGCGGTGAACACCATGGCCGAGGCCCTGGCGCCGACCATCGCTGAGCTCACAGGTGGCAGGACGCTCCTGAGGATCATAAGCAACCTAGCTGACAGGCGTCTGGTGACAGTCGAAGGCGTCGTCAAGAAGGAGGACATCGGCGGCGATAAGGCCGTGGACAACATAGTGGCGGCGTGGGCCTTCGCCGACGCGGACCCGTACAGGGCCGCGACTCACAACAAGGGGATAATGAACGGAGTCGCCGCCGTAGCCCTCGCCCTGGCGCAGGACCACCGCGCCATAGAGGCGGGCGCCCACGCCTACGCGGTCAGGGACGGCCAGTACAGGAGCATGAGCAGGTGGAGCAAGAACAGGGACGGCGACCTGGTGGGCACCATGACGCTGCCCATGGCAGTCGGCCTAGTGGGCGGGGCGACGCGCAGCCACCCCATGGCCCAGATAGCCAGGAAGATACTCAACGTGGATAAGGCGGCCGAGCTGGGCGTCATCATGTGCGCCGTGGGGCTGGCGCAGAACCTGGGCGCACTGCGCGCCCTCACCCAAGAGGGCATACAGCAGGGCCACATGAGGCTCCACGCCAGAAACCTCGTTGTCATGGCGGGAGCCGAAGGGGACCAGGTGGAGAAGGCCGTCAAGGAGCTGGTCGACGGCGGCGAGATCAGGTTCCCCAAGGCCCAGGAGATCGTGAGACGCCTGAAGGGAGCCGCCTAAGGGTGCCTCCTTGACGATAGAGATCGATGACGCGGGCACCGGGGACATCCTCCACGGCGTGGTCATCGGAGCCTACCGGCCTGAGGACGACGTGTTTCTCTACGACATGATAGACGTGCGCTACTTCCAGAAACCCGTCTACGGCGGCAAGCGCCACCTGAACGAGGCTCGCAGGATCGCCATCAGGCTGGTGGACCGCCTCGGGCTGAGGGAGAAGGAGAAGATCATCATCTGCACGGGGGACATCCTCAACGAGGCCGCGGAGGCTCTCCTGGAGCAGTTCGGGGAGGAGAAGGTGGAGCGGGGCAAGATCGAGGGACGCGGCCAGTACCTAGTCGAGCTCGCCTACATGAATGAGCTCAGGAACATTGGGTACGAGCCCATAGACGACAGGACGGATAGGTGGGGTAAAAACTTCTGGCACCAGTACAACTGGTTGAAGAGGAACCCGAGGAGCAGGCTAAAGTGGGCAAAGTCGGGGTTCCCCAACCTCAAGAAGTACCCGATATTCAAGGCCGCATAATCTTTTATCCAGCGTCAGGGCAACCAGTATTGAACCGAGATGAAGCCCTGGCTCCTGAACATTCTGGCGTGCCCCATAGACAAGCATCACCCGCTGGAGGCGTACTTCTACAGGTGGGAGACCTCCGCCGAGGAGATGGAGAAGATGAACAGGGAGGCGGGCAGGCCCAGCCCACACTTCAAGAAACAGTACGGCCACCTCGCCAAACAGATCGTGGACGGGACCATAAGCCCGCCCGCGCTCAGGGAGATCAGAGACGTGGCCGGGGAGACGCATGCGGCCGAGCTGCTGCGGGACGTCAACGAGTTCATGGACAGGCTCAGCCAAGTAGAGAAGCCGGAGGAGAATGCCCTCCTGAACGAGTTCCCTGAGGGGATGGACGTCCTCTACAGGTACCTCAACCTGGTCGAGGTGGAGGAGGGACTACTCAGGTGCCCGGAGTGCGGCAGATGGTACCCCATAGGCAGCGCCGTAGAGACCATACCCGAGCTGATGCCAGACGACCTGAGGGAAAGGGAGAGGGACCTAGCGTGGCTGCTCAAGTGGAGGGAGAAGCTGCCCGAGCAGGTGCTACGCGACGGTAGGCCCTACACCCTCTAGCTTTTCGACTCTTAGCCTCTCTAGGCTCCAGTAGCCGAGGCCCAGGGCGAAGCCTGTGGTCATGAGCTCAGCATAGAGCACGCCGTAGCTAATTATCATGAGCACCGCTAAGTCGATGATGAAGTGGATGAGCACGGCTGCCCCGAGGTACCTCAGGTCCTTCCTCCTGAACGATTCCAGAACCATGACGGATAGGCCGATCTGGATGGCTATGGCCATGATCCTCTCATAGAATCCCACGAAGGGCAGGTACAGGGGCGTCTCCTCCACGCCGGCGAGCTGCCACGCGGGGATCGCGGATGGGTTGGTGAGTACGAGGACGCCTATGATGAAGACGTTTATCCCCGCCAGGAAGATGCTCTCGATGCCGCCGTGGCCCGCGCCGTACATGAATCCGTTCATCAGGGTGTGCTCCTTCACCACGAACCTGTAGGCGACGAACCTGGCCCCCTCCTCGAAGACTCCGGCCGTCAGGGACGGGAAGGCCGTAAGCAGTACCATGGTGGCCTGGCCCAGGTCAGCCCCCATAATCCAGAGGCTGGCGTAGTTGTTCAGGGGTATCCGGATCAGGGAGGCTAGGAACATGGCACAGCCCACGTAGAAGATCCTCCAGCCTGTCCCCAGCCTCTTCCTGATATAGAAGGCGAGGGCGATGGGGTAGGCGATCTCCAGGAACCCCGCTGCCGCGAATGATAGGCCGACCTCGGTGAGACCCATGACCAATAGAGTGGAGGCACAGCTTTTAATCCATTGGTCACGCGATGGCGACGGCTCGGCGGGCTACATGCCCGCGGCGAGGGCGCCAACCTAGGTGCCGCAGATGGCTTGTGTTGGCCGCCCCTCTCCTACTATTCTAGGTTCTCACCGTTCACCGTGTATCCGTCTAGGCTCCCATGGATGAGGTCTATGCTCCACTTTGGGCGGCCCGTCGCCCTGTCCAGGGTCTGGCTGTATGTGCCCCATGCTACACCTGTGCTCCAGAAGCAGCTAAACCCGTCCGCGTTCATCCTGGGCTTGAACTCGATCCTTCTCTCCACGGCGTCGCAGCTGAAGCCGCTCAAGGCTAGGAGGAGGCCCCAGCTCGACAGGCTGCGGGCGTAGTGGTGGCCGCACTCCACCTCGTCCCAGGGGCTGCGCCTGACCCCGTCGTGCCTGTCCCTCACAGCCTTGACCAATGTGAGGCCCTCGTCCACGTAGCCCTCCAATATCAGGTGGCTCGCCACGTGGTACTCGACGCCCGTCCACACCTCGTGGCTGTACACGAAGGGGTACGCGGGGCGGCCGCCCCTGGGCCACGTGCACAGGAGGAGCCCAGCCTCGTCGTTCAGGGCGTATGTGCGCTGGGTGTTGTCGTGGTCAGTGAAGTCCCTCATGAAGTTGTGCCTGTAGACGGAGCGGATGGCCTTCCTGACGTGCGGGGGCGGCAGGAGGTAGCCTAAGCCCATGAGGCTGGCGTTGAGCTGGCCCAGGAGCTGGTCGCTGAGGCACCCAAGGCCGTGCTGGTACTTGTACGCGTCCACGTCGTCCAGCCGCTGAACGTAGTAGTCGCGTTCCCAGATAGCCTTGTCCAGGTTCACGCGGCCCTTCTCGAAGAGGGTCCTGTACCTTTCAGCCGCCTCGTAGTCACCTGCCGCCTCAGCCATGTAGACGCCCGCCTTCAGGGCGCCCAGGAACATGACGCCGCTGAGGGGGTTGGGCCCGTAGAAGCTGATGTCGTAGGTGTTGTGCTGTTTCGCCTCCGTGACTCCGTCGCCGTCGGGGTCCCACGTCCTGCACGCGTAGTCGAGTGCGAGCCTCGCCTTGGGCCAGAGGCCGTTCACCCAGCCCGTGTCCCCGCAGAGCCTCCACTCCCTATAGAGGCGCATGACGCTGCCGCACTGGCCGTCCGATGCCGCGTCCACGCTGTCCCAGCTCCTGGTGCCGGGGAACGCGTTGTAGGCGCGGAAGCTCATCTTGCCGTCGCCGCCTGTCTCGGCCCTGAACTCTGTCTCTCTCATGTTGCGGGCGAGGCTGGGGAACAGGTGGGCGAGGGTCTGCTCGTAGTTCCAGACGTGGGTGCAGTTGCCGCTGCAGCAGCCGGCGTCGTCGAAGCAGCCCTCGTAGGCGAGGAATGTGCCGTCCTCCAGCCAGAAACAGGTGCTGCTCCTGATGACTGTGATATTGCTGGCCACGGCGTCAAGCACGTGGACGGGGAGCGTGGACCCGTACAGGGCGTCCCTGAAGCGGCAGGAGAGCCCCTCCAGCTGCTCGCGGTGCTCTGCGTAGTACCTGCAAACGTCCCACGCGTCCATGAACCTGGCAGCGTACCTGTTCCTCGCGGGTTCGCCGCACTCCTTGCACCCGCACCCCGCGAGCCTCTGGTCCCAGTTCCTCAGCCTGTTTGGGAAGTACCACGACACGAGGAAAGTAAAGTCGACAGACTCCCCGGGGCCCACGGTCTTCACGACACCCAGGCTGCCAGCGTCAGTCTTGCCGTCCTCGCTGGGAGCGTTGTAGCCGAGGTCTGTGAGCCGCCCGTCGCCCGCCAGGTCGTCCCAGAACTCCCTCAGGTTGTCCCACCAGCCGCTCCTATACCAATGAGGCTTCACCGTGACGTCGCCATCCAGCGTCGCTAGGGCCATGGAGCCGTAGAGGAGGCTCTCCACACCATGCTTCGGGCCTGTGAACTTGAGGCCCCTGAGGCCCCCCTCCTCCAAGTACGCGTTCACGTTGCCCCCGAACCCCTCGGGTTTAACCCACCCGAAGTCGCCTACGCCGGTGAAGCCGACCGCGTTCAGCAGGCTGCCCGCGACGGTGACCTCAAGCTCCTCGTCACCCACGTTCTGGACCGTGTACGTCATGATGGCCAGCGGGAGGCCCGAGTCGTCGGGCTCGTGGGGTATGAAGGGCGTGTAAGCCTCTAGGAGCACGCGTATGGGGAGCCCCTCGTCCACCAGTTCCACGTAGGCGAAGGGGTACTCGGCCCACATCCGGCTGTCACGGAACCTGGGCAGCCCCGCCAAGGAGCCGGGGTGGAAGCCGTGGCTCTCAGAGAAGGGGGGCGTCAGCCTGCTCTCCAGGACCCTGGCCGTAACCCTGCCTCCCCGGTTGACGGCTAAAGCGAAGAAGCTGTAGGGCAGCTTCTGGCCCTTGGCCGGGCGGTTGAATATCTCCCAGTCCCTGAGGTCGCCCCTGGCGCCGACGGAGAAGTTGCCTGTCCCTATCCCGCCCAGCAGGAAGGCCGCCTCTGATGCCTCCCTACCGTAGACCCTGGGCGGGCCCACCCTGTGGAGCTCGTCCTTGGAGTACCGTTTGACGCGCTTAGAACCCATGCATAAGCTGCTGTCCCATGGGCTGAAAACACTTACCAGTGATCGCCATGGCATGAAAATAAGGGACGTAATTACGTCCCTTATACGGGTGTCAGCTAATTATTTCGTTCGTAATTACGTCCTTTTATCTTCGTGCCCAACCGCATGATTTCGTAAGTAATTACGCACGTTATCGGGAATCTTTCCCGGTGATTTCGTTCGTAATTACGAACGATATTCCTTGAGCCCCCAGGAGTTACTCCAGCATCTAACTCAACGGGATGGTCGTAAGGGACACGGCTATCAGGAGTGTGTAGAAGGCGCACGCTGAAAACGGTCTCGTCTACGTCTAGCCGGCTTCACCGCTATTTCTACGCCTGGCCTTCACGTAGTTGACTCCTATGATCAGGGTGGCGTAGCCGACTACGAGCAACCCGAAGTAGTAGCCCCACGTCAGCCCCATGTACGCCATGGCCATCGTTACGGCGCCTGCTACAACGTAGAACCCGATTATGGCGTACGTGGCCGTGGACCGCGTCTCCTCGTTCTCCTGGCTATCGGGGTCGAAGAAGCTCTCCCAGCTGATGGAGCCGCCGGAGCGGTGGCTCCTCAGTGTCCTCGTCTCACCCGGCTTCGCGACCACGGTATCCTCGCTGACCTTCCCTCTCCTGACCCTGTTCAGCGCCACGAGGGCGACCCCGATGGAGGCTACGACTACGACGGCGGCGGCTGCCATGATCGTTGCGGCGTCCATGTTTTCCTATTCAGCCCCGACACGGGATATAAAAGATTTCCAGTTGGCCCAGTCTAACCTTTGAGCCAGTCCACCAAGGCAACCCTGTTGGTGTTGTAGTGCTCCTCCGTGGTCACGAGGCCGCGCTTCACCAGGCTCTGCACGACCCTGTGGGTCTTGACGCGGCTGAAGTCCAGGTTGATGGAGATGTCCTTCTGGAGCATTGCGCCCCCCTCTGCCACGAGGGCCTCCACGACCTTGCGCTCGTTCTCGTCTAGGAGCCTAAGGGCCACCTCCAGCTTGTCGTCTGAGATAGGCTCCGCCGCCTCGCTCTTCGTCTCAGCCACCGCTTCACGTGTCTCCGCCGTGGCCGGCCGCTGCCTGAGGAAAAGTAATATTATGACCACGAGTAGGAGTAGAATAACGACAACGAACAGCGACTGGTACTGCATCCAGCTGTTCATGGGGCCCATAGGACCATTCTGCATCACCTGCTCTACTGTCATGGTCAACCTGCACATTGTTGACGGCGGTTTTTATCTCTTGTTTCAAAAACCGTAACGCGGGTTACAGCCAGCATCTAAAAGCCACCGCGTATTAGGAGTTCTCGGCATGAACAACAGAAAGACTATGCTTGCGCTGGCGGGCGTGGCCCTGGTGCTGGCCGGTACACTGTACCTAGCCCCGGCCCTGGCCTACCCCTACTGGTATCAATCCGCAGAGGACGGCGAGACGGTTCCCCCCTACTTCTCCCACTGCTACGTCAACGGCACGTGGACGCGGGACGAGAACGGGACCCTCCAGCCGCCCTGCTGGGACCCTGAGACCGGCGAGTACGTCCCCAGGAACAACGGTACGCGGCCCGACTGGTGCCCCTACGCGGGCGGCCAGACGGGTCAGGGCGCCGGCGGCCTGGGCGGCATGATGCGCAACTGGAGCAGAGGAGCCCAGCAGGCGCTGGGCGGCCTCAGAGGCGGCATGATGCAGGGACTCGGAGGCGGCTTCCGCAGGGGCGGCGGCTGCGGCCGGACCGGCTGAGCCACCAACCCCCTTTTTTGGTAAACTATTTATCGTTCACTCTCCCTGGGTGTCCTGACCCCAGATGCAGTCAAAGGAGCTGAGGCTCTACTACCCGATGCCCAGGTTCCCACCCGTCTCCGTCACGGGAGGCAACTGCGACCTCAGATGCAGCCACTGCCGAGGCCACTACCTGGGCCACATGCCTGACGTGTCCACGCCGGAGAGGCTCAGGGACTTCTGTGTCAGGCACGATGAGGGGGGCGGCGTGGGGCTGCTCATAAGCGGGGGCTCCACGGTCGAAGGCCGTGTCCCGCTGAAGCCTTTCCTGTCCACCATCGTATGGGTTAAGGAGAACACCGGCCTAATAGTGAACCTCCACACCGGGATGCTGGACGCGGGCGAGGCCGAGGAGATAGCGTCCACGGGCGCCGACATAGTGTCCGTGGACGTGGTAGGCAGCTGGGAGACCCTCAGGGAGGTCTACGGGCTGAAGACCAGCGTCGAGGAGTACAACGCCACGTTGACCAACCTGGTGGACGCCTGTGTGCCCCAGGTGGCCCCCCACGTATGCGTGGGGCTCCACTACGGGAGGGTGCTGGGGGAGCACAGGGCTGTCGAGATCGCCGCCAGCATAGACCCGGAGGTGATAGTGTTCCTGGGATTGATACCGACGGAGAACACTCCCATGGCTGACGTACCGCCGCCGCCACTTGAGGAGATCACCGGGCTAATATCGGAGGCGAAGAGGCTGAGCCCCCGGACAGACGTCTCCCTGGGCTGCATGAGGAGCAGGGACTACAAGCTTGAGCTGGACTGGGCGGCCGTGGAGGCCGGAGCCGGCAGGGTCGCGCTGGCGTCGAGGTCCACGGAGCGGCGGGCCGCCGAGTCAGGCTACAGGGTGCTGAAGCTGGACGGGTGCTGCGCGGTGCCCAGGAGCCTGGAGGGCCGCATGCTAAGAGGCGAGGGCTAGCCGGATGACCTTCACGAAGTCGCCTGGGGCCACCCCGTAGAGGGTTATGTCCTCCTCGGCGAAGAAGGACTCGACCCTCTCATCTATCTCGTCCAGAGGCGAGCCTGTGAGGGCCTCCTCCAAGGCCATTATGGCCTCCTCGGGGTGCATGAAGAAGTCGCCCACCAGCTTTACGCTGGCCAGGGCCCCGCACTTCTCCTGCACCTCCGCCGCCAGCAGCTTGCCGCCGGGAACCTTGTACTCTGCACGCTTCATCGCTGGTGCACCCACTCCTCGCTCATGTACTTGGCCTTCAGCTTCTCTACGGTCTTCTCCTCTCCCCTTGTGAGCCTGCCCGGCTTCAGGGACACGTCGAAGACCTTCTGGAAGCCGTCCACCAGGGCGTCCCTGGCCTCCCTGAAGCTCACCTCCCTGCCCAGGTACCTGCGCACGTTGGTGACGCGCTCCTCCACGGCCTTGATCATCTTGTCGCTTATCTTGGCGTCCGAGACGCGGAGCACCCTGAACATGGTGGGTATGTCGCTGTCCACAAGGACGGTGCCGTGCTGGAGGACGACGCCGTGACGCCTGGTCTGGGCGTTTCCGCTGATCTTCTTGCCGCCCGCAGCTATGTCGTTGACGGGCTTGAACTCGGCGTCCACGCCCAGCCTCTTGAGTCCCTGAATGATGGCGCCGCATATCACCTGGTATGACGCCAGGATGTCCCTCGGCATCTTAGGGTCCGTCTCGGGGGCGACGAGGCTGTAGGTGATCTCGCCGTCGTAATCGTGGAATACGGCTCCGCCGCCCGTTATGCGGCGGATGACGTCCACGCCCAGCTCCCTGCAGGTCTCCAGGTTCACCTCCTTCTCCAGGCTCTGGAAGTAGCCGATGCTCACGGCTGAGGGCCTCCACCTGTAGAGCCGTATGGTGTTGGGGTTGTCCTCCACAAGCCTGTTCATGGCTATGGCCTCGTCTATGGCCATCTGTGTTGGTGCGTCCTCGATCCTCATGTCGATGAGGCGCCAGGTCTCAGTCAACTTGTTCGACTCCCATATTTTTGATCTCCTTTTTTACCTCTTCAGGTTTGAGGGGCCTGGGGTAGTTGTAGTAGGGGCCGGAGGGGCGCTCGTTGTAGAAGGGGCGGTTGCATGCGGGGCAGCCAGTGGTCATGAAGGCGGCCCCGTCCATGAGGGCCTCGGCTAGGTTCGCGGCGCCGTACCCGGTTATGCGGCCCTCCTCGTCGAAGCTCATGTCGCCTGCGACGGCGAGGCCCCTGTCTATGAGGTGGCGGGCCGCCTGTATGCGCCTGTACGAGTCCAGGGGCGGCTGCGGGACATCGCTTAGCCTTGTGCCCTGCAAGGGCGTGAATGCGAAGAGCACCGTGATGACGCCCATGTCCCTGAGGGTCTGGACGAGCTGGGCCGCCTCCCTCTCCGTCTCCCCGAGGCCCACTATTAGGTTGCTGCCCACGTTCCCCGGGCCGAATATCTTGACGGCTTCCCTGAGGGCCTCCATGTGTGTCTCCCACCTGTAGGGGCCGCCGACGCCTCGCCCCTTTATCCTGTTGAACACCTCGGGTGTGGCCCCGTCCAGGGGTATGCTGACCCGGTCCACGCCGGCGTCCCTGAGCCGTCTGAGGCCGTGGCCGCCCACGGGGCACGTGTCCACCGAGATGGGCAGCTCCGTCGTCTTGAATAGCGCCACCAGGCTGAGGGTGTCCTCCAGGAACCCGGGGTAGTTGATGACCTGTAGGCAGACCCGCTGAAGCACCTGAGCTGAGGGGTTCCTGAAGCCTTCGACCACGTCCCTGACGGGGTAGTGGGGCCACTCGACCCTGGAGAGCTGGTCGCGGCTGCTGCCGCTGTCCCGGGCTTGGGCGCAGAAGCTGCAGTTGGCTGTGCAGCTGCCTTCGGTGTAGCTCATCACGTAGGCGGTGGTGGGGGCCACGTTGAGCCTCATGTTGATGAGGCTGAGGGCCGCCGCGGTCCCTACGCTGACCCTGACTCTCTCCGGCTTCACGTCACTGAAGAGGATACGCATCACGTTAAAAGGTTCTCACTCGCCGCTGAGGAGGGGGAGGAGGTCCGCGAGGCGTTCTATGATCGTCACCTTCTCCGGGTCGTAGCTGCAGTCCACGGCCTCGCTGTAGGAGGCCCAGTTGCCCCTGCCGCCGCGCCTCACTAGAACTGAGTGCAATCCGGCGTCCAGGGAGCCGCGGGCGTCCAGGTCCATGTCGCCCACGTAGACGGCGCTGGAGGCTGATACGCCCAGCCGGCTCAGGGCTAGCCTGAATATCCGGGGGTCGGGCTTGGATACCCCGACGTCATCGGAGACTACAACGTCGTCGAGGAGGCTGCATAGTCCCAGCTGCTCCACCAGCCTGTGCATCCTTGGGCCGTGATCCCAGTTGGTTATCAGCCCCACCTTGAATCGTCTTCTAAGGGCTTCCAGCAGGGGTACGGCGTCCTGGTCCAGGTACATGCCGCTGTGCCACACGTCTATGATGGTCTCGACGAGGGGTCTGAGCTCGCTATGGGGCACCTCCACGCCGAGGTGATCGCAGAAGCCCTTGACTCTGCGCTCGAAAAGGGTCAGGCCGGGTTGATTGGCGATGTGTTCGGAGCCGTTGTAGAGGGAGTCCAGGGCGGCCTTGAACTCCTTGAGGGGCTTGGTGGCTCCTCTCCTGACTAGCTCAGCGTGGAAGGCCGTGGCCCACCTGTCCCAGGCCGCGTCCACGTCGTCGGACAGAAGCAAGGTCCCGTGGAGGTCGAACATGACGGCCCTGATGCCCTTCATTTCCGATCCTGTCCGTGTCTCCGCTATTAAGCGTTAGTAGACTAAATCCACTTGGAGCCCTCGTAGTCGGCGACGGCCAGGACCTCGCTCTGGGGCTCCACGGGGCCTGAGACCCTGCAGGCGTATATGAGGCCGTCGCAGGGCGCCTGTATCTGCTCCAGCTCCTCGAATGTGTAGGGGCTGTATATTGTGCCTAGGGCTTCGTCCTTCTTCACCTCGCGGGGCTCCCTGCCGATGCCCACGTCCCGGGGGCTCATGTCTGTGACCAGGTAGCCGCCCGCGGTGGACCTGACGTGGGGCGCGTTCCTGAAGTAGAACTGCTTCTCAGGGAGCTCGGGCTCCCCGTCCAGCATGCCTAGATGCCTCATGACGTTAACTGTGCCCTTGACGGCCAAGCGCTCGCACTCAGCCTCGAACTCTTCTCCGTGCATGCCTCCCCCGACCTCGGGGACTATGCACTTGGCGCCGAGGGTGCCAGCGTAGTCGGTCATGGGCATGAAGCCGCCCGGCCTGCTTATGGCGCCTGGCGGGTCGTGGAGGATGCCGAGGCCGAAGGCGCGTGCCATCTCCTTGGACTCTGGGTCCAGGTTGAAGAGCATCTTCTTGAGGGCCATGCCCCTCATCTGGCCGTGGTAGTCAAGTATGTGGGTGCAGAGGGGGATGACGTGGTCGCTGAGGGCTGCCGCCATCTGCATGGTTAGGCTAACGTCTGTGGACACCATGCTGCCGAAGAGGGGCGTAGACCGCTTCCCGGGGAAGACCCTGTTCAAGTTGGCGAAGTCCACGGTCTCCTCGGGCGGGTTAGGTGTCTCCCGGCTCATGTTGGCGAAGGCGTGGGGGTTGGCCACGGGGACGGCCAGGATGGTGCCCCTGAGCTCTGAAGGGTCCGTGTCGGTGACGAGCCGCCTTACGACCCTGTTCTGGTAGTACTCGCTGCCGTGGATGCATGCGAAGAGGCCCACCGTGGGGCCATCACGCTCGCCCCTGACCACGTGGACGGGGATGGAGAGGTCGCTGCCGGTGAGCATGGTGGCGACCCTGAGCCATGTGATCGCCCTCTCGCCCGGCTTGAACCTCTTCCCGTTGATTGTGAAGGACATGGAGGATACTCGGGGCGACGGGATAAAAGGTGATTGAGGCTCTGAATAAACAGAAATAGTGAGTCGTGCGAGGATTACCCATGAAGCTTCTAGGTGAGACCCTCTACGAGGTGAGGGGACCCAAGACCCTATTCGAGATGAGCTGGCCCGAGGTAGAGGAGGCCCTGGGGAGGACGGACGTGGTCATCGTCCCTGTGGGCAGCACGGAGCAGCACGGCACCCACCTGCCCCTGGGCTCCGATACGCTGCAGGCCGGGGACATGGCCAGGATGGTCATCAAGCAGTTAGCTGAGGAGGGGATAACCGTCTGCGCGGCCACCACTATACCCTTCGGGGTGAGCCACGCCCACATGAAGTTCCCCGGCACCATAACTCTTAGCTCGGAGACCCTCATGCGGGTCATAACTGAGGTGTGCAGGAGCCTCCACTTCCACGGGTTCAGGAAGTTCATGCTCCTATACGGCCACGGAGGCAACCTGGCGACGCTGCGGCTGGTGGCCCAGGACCTGGCCCAAATCCTCAAGGACTCAAAGATCATCGTGCCTGACTGGCTGCCCGTCATGGGTGCCAAGTACCCGGAGATACTGAAGTCGCCCAGGCCCAAGGATGAGCACCACTCGGCTGAGGGCGAGACGGCGAGGCAGATATTCAGCACCCCACGCCTGGTGTCCAACAACAGAGGCGAGCCCTTCTACGTGCCCGCGGACATGGACCCCTACGCCAAGAAGCCATACCCTGGGTCGGTTACCATAGCTGAGAGCGGGGTCGGGATGAAGGAGATGACCCCCTTCGGCGTCATGGGTGACCCGTCCAGGGCCACAGCCGAGACGGGGGAGAAGCTTTACAGGGTCATCACCGACTGGCTGTGCCAGGTGGTGAAGGCAGAGCTGCTGAGGTGAGGCCCGTGAAGCCCAACCCGTTGAAGGAGAAGCTGAGGCGCGGCGAGGTCATCATAGGCACCTTCCTGTTCACCAGCAGCCCCGAGGTCATGGAGGTGCTGGGCCACGCGGGCCTCGACTTCGTGATCATAGACGCGGAGCACGGGCCCACGGGGACCCTTGACACGGTCCTGTTCGGCCACCTGGTCAGGGCGGCTGAATCCGCTGGCGTGGTGCCTCTCGTTAGGCTGCCTGAGAGGAGCCGCATCATGACGCAGAAGGTGCTGGACGCCGGCGCAATGGGTGTGGTGGTGCCCATGGTGGAGACTGCCGACGAGGTACGCGAGATCGTTAGGGACTGCAGGTACCCGCCCGCCGGGGAGAGGGGCGCCTGTTACCTGACCCGGGCGGCCAACTACTCTGCCGGGTTCACCGGCGGCTACTGGGAGGAGGCCAACAGGAACATCATGGTGGTGCCCTTGGTGGAGAGCAGGACGGCCATAGACAACCTGGAGGAGATCGTGCAGGTGGAGGGCGTGGACTTCGCCTTCTTCGGGGGTAGGGACTACGCCATGAGGGCCGGGCACGCTACAGTGGATAACCCGGACAACAGGGCCGCCATGAAGCGGGCCCACGAGCTGTGCGAGAAGTACGGTGTACCCCTGGCGCGGTTCCTGTACCCGCCCTTCGACGAGTCCGTCAGGAAGGCGATAAAGGACGGAGCCAGGGTGCTGGTGGCCGGCGGCGACGTATCGCTCCTCATGTGGGCAGCGGAAACCATGGTCAAGGCCAAGGAGTGACCCTCCACATTTTATAGTTATACAACAAACGAATTGTTACATGGGACGCTGATATTTCCCTCGTCCTGGTCTCAAATTTTTTCTTAGGAGAAGAAAAACTTAGGACAAGTGTGTGGGGGGATAGAATCATTACCTTCCTTCCTTAGCTTCGCTGGGCTTCTTATGTCAGCCATGGTTCTGATGGAGCCCGACACGATAAACACACCGGGAACCACGAATAATTCGTTTTGACCTGAGCCATCTTTTCCGATTTGAAAAACCTGTCCGCACCCGGAATCCATGTATTCTGTGGCGTCTCGAATGATAAAAAGAGGTAACGGTCTACTTCGTATGCTTGGCGAAGTAATACAGTATCCCCACGAGCAGAATCAACCCACCGAAAAAGATGATCCAGCCAACCGACGGGGCTACCTCAATCGGGGATCCCACTAGTCTCATCACTATCATGCTTTGCACCTCTCCATCTGCCCACTAAAGACGCCTTAATACAGCATCTATCCAGGTATTGAACTCGATCAATCCCGCATACGCGAGACTAACAAAGCATCAACACCATATCTATGCGTTAAGTTGCTTATAAACAGGCGTATGATATAATCTAGTAAACATCTGCTTCGAACAGGGGTATACTGCTACACTTAGCAGGCGCCACACGGAGCAACCCGGCCGTCCACAGCGACGCCAGTAAACTAAAAACAGGGCAAATGCAACCCGAAAAAAATTCACGTTCTGTACAGCCACAGTAATCCAATGCCCCAAAACGTGGACCCCAAGCCGCATTCAGCAAGCCACCGAACCAAAAACAAGCCCCCAGACACCGGGCACACCCGCGGCGGACACTACACCCCTAGTAGTCGCCGCCTAAGAACCCTGAAAAAGCCTCCGATCAATGAAACAAGCTTGAAAACGGGGAACCGTGGCGGCGGCGACTACACCCCCCTCCCCCCCCACGTGCACGCGACAACAAATACAGACAGCAACCCACCTGAAACAAACCCATGGAGCCACGGGCCGCCTACAGCCCAGAGGAGCTACACCGGCCTAGACGCCGTAACGGGGCTTAATCCTGGCCCCCTTCAACAGGTTCGCGTTCGTCACCACCGTGACGCTGCTCAACGCCATAGCCGACTCAGCTATCACCGGGTGCAGGAAACCCACAACAGCCAGCGGGATAGCCACCACGTTGTAGAAGAACGCCCAGAACAGGTTCTGCCTGATCTTGTCGAAGGTGACCCGGCTCAGGTTGATGGCCGCCACAAGCCCCGTCAGGTCTCCTCGTACCAATATGATGTCCCCGCTCTCAATCGCTCTATCCGTT
>CAZAKG010000045.1:0-18137 GCA_964485755.1 uncultured Candidatus Bathyarchaeia archaeon
AAGAGGCGCCGAACCTCCCCCGCCCTGGTGTAGCCGAAGAGGACGTTGTTCTCAGGCTTGCTGCTCATGTATATCCACCTGACCACGTCCGTCCCCATGTTCTCGGCCGCCTCCTCGAACCATATCGCGTTCCCCCAGCTCTTGTGCATCTCGCGGCCGTCCTCCGCAAGCACCTGGCCGTGGCCTAGGCACGTCAGGTAGGGCGTCCTGTGCTCAAGTATGGTGCTCTCGGCCAGCATCGCGTAGAACCAGTTCCTGAACTGTCCGGGGAACGACTCTACTATGAAGTCGGCGGGGAACCATTTCTCCCAGTACTCCTGGCTCTGCCGGTACTGGATGGTGCTGAACCCAACAATGCCTGCGTCCAGCCACGGGTTGCCCACGTCGGGTATCCTGGAAGCTATGCCTCCACACCTCTCGCACCTGATCTTGACGGCGTCTATGAACGGCCTGTGGGGGCTGTGGCCCTCGAACTCGTCCCAGCCCTCCACGGCTCGCTCCTTCAGCTCCTCCCTGCTGCCTATGACGTCGAACCAGCCGCAGCTGCACCTCCATATGGGCAGCGCGAGCCCGTAGTACCGCTTCTTGCTGATCATCCAGTCATCCATGTTGCGGAGCCAGTCAAGCTCACGCTTCAGCCCGAACTCCGGTATCCACCGCACCTGCTTAGCTGAGTCTATGATCTGGTACCTGAGGTTCCTGTCCCGTTCCTCCTGGGTGACCTCCTCCTCGGGCTTGTCCAGCTTCTCACCCATGTTTATGAACCACTCGCTCACGTGCCTGAACACAAGCTCCGAGTCGCACCTCCAGCACACCGGGTATCTGTGGGTGACCTTCTGGGTCCTGTAGAGGAGGTTCTTCCTGCGGAGGTCCTCGAAGATGGGCTCCGCCGACTCGTAGACGTGGGTGCCCGTGAGCCACCCGAAGCCGTCTATGATGACGCCGAACTGGTCCAGAGGCGCAGGCGTCGGCAGCCCGTACTTCTTACCCAGCTCCAGGTCCTCCTTGCCTGCGCCCGGTGCTATATGGACTATGCCTGTGCCCTCCTCCTCGCCCACGGCGTCCCACATGATGACCCTGTGGGCCTTAGGCACTCTCAACTTCTTGATGGCTGGTAGATCATCGAAGGGCCCATAATACCTCCAGCCATCCATCTCCGAGCCCTTGAACTCGCCCAGAACCTCAACGTTCTGCTGGTCCTGTATGGCCGACTTGAGGGTACCCTTGCTGAGGTACAGCACCTCGTTTCGGTACTTCACCTTCACGTAGGTGAGTTCCGGGTGGACGGCGGCGGCGACGTTGCTGGTCAGAGTCCACGGTGTGGTCGTCCATATCAGCAGGGAACCCTCCCTGTCCCTGAGCCTGAACAGCACGTAGACGCTCGTGTGCGTGAGCTCCCTGTACCCCTCGGTCACTATCTCGTGCTGGCTGATCCCCGTGCTGCAACGGGGGCACCAGGGCATGGCATCAGCCCCAAGATATATCCATCCGCGCTCGTGGCAGCTCTTCAGCGCCCTCCAGATCATGTAGTTGTTCTCGTCGCTGAGGGTGTAGTAGCTGCCCCCCAGCTCGGGCATACCCAGCTGCCCCACGAGCCACTCAGCCGTCCCCTTTACCGGGCCCCTTGAGCCCACGTAGGTTGTCTCCTCCATGGGTTTCTCCAGGGCCTCCGAAAGTTTCCTCAGCTCCTCGGGGCTGTTCCAGTCGGTCCACATCCCCAGCCTCATGGACTGCTCGGTCTGGATGGCAGAGTACTTCAGAACCCTCTGCTTGCACTTCTTAACGAACTCAGCCAGACCATACGCCTCGATGTCAAGCTTGGACTTGAAGCCCAGCTCCTTCTCGACCTCAACCTCGACCCACAGGCCCTGGCAGTCGAAGCCGTTCTGGTTCCGGACCTCGTAGCCCCTCATGAAGCGGTACCTGGCGAAGAGGTCCTTGAAGGTGCGGCCCCACGCGTGGTGGACGCCCATGGGGTTGTTGGCCGTGATGGGTCCGTCGATGAAGCTCCAGCTCGGCCTGCCCTCCCGCTCCTGTATCTCCACGCGCTTCCAGTAGGCGTTGGTCTCTCTCCAGAAGTCCTGGACCTCGTGCTCTAGTTTGGGTATGTCCACCTTACTGTCTAGGGGCCTGTAACTCATAGTAGATCACCGATGAAGCATGGATAATTAGCCTTAACTGTGTCCACTGCGGTTCTAGACCAGAATTTTACGGTCACCGGACACCTAAGGCACCAGTGGAATGACGCTGTTTAGAAAATAAAAACGTATGGGTGAGTTTCTGAACAGCGTTAGCCCGGTAATAGTTTAAACTGCATGCGGATTAGTTCCTTGTGTGAGCGCCTCTGTACTTGCAGCCGGTGAGCTAGTTGAATGGCTCCTCGGAGAAGACAACCCCATGGTCAGGTACAACACCCTGGTTAACATCCTCGACAAACCCGTAGATTCAACGGAGGTTTTGGAGGCCCGCCGAGCCATGATGTCGTCGCGGCCCGTCTCAGCAATTCTCAAAGGGCTTGAGGCAGGCATCGTAGATAAGAAGGCCATGGCCCAGTGGGGAGAACCCGCGGCGATGGCTGGGTACGTACCCAAGTACAGGGGTGCGGTGTGGAGACTCTTCTTTCTAGCCCAGGCCGGAGCAGACCCTGATAACCCACAGATAAGAAACCTGTGCGAGCACATCCTCGAGAACGCGTACTCGGAGAAGCTTGGGACGTTCGCGGTGAGCTTCAGAGCCAAGACGGGGCACAGCGACGCCCTGATGCCCTGCTTCATGGGCAACATGGTGTGGAGCCTCTGCTCCATGGGCTACGCTGAAAGGCCAGAGGTGAGGAATAGCTTCCGGTTCCTGGTGAGGCACCAGAGGTTCGACGACGGCGACTGGAAGACCCCCAACACCTACCCCTACAGGGGGCGGCGGGACAGGTGCTGGGGGGCTCATACATGCTACTGGGGTGTCACCAAGCTCCTCAAGGCGATGACGGCTGTGCCCGACGACTACTGGACCGATGAGGCGCTTGAAGCGAAGAAGAGGGCCGTTGAATTCGTCCTCCTCCATAGGCTCATCTGGAGCAGCCACGCCCCGGACAGGCTCATCTCTGCCAAGGCAACCAACCCGACTAGACTGATGGCTCCACTGACATACGATGACGCCGCGGAGATCGCGTCGAACCTGCTATCCCTCGGGGTCCGGCACAAGGCGATAGACTCGACTATAGAGTACGTTAAAGAGAAGTCGAACGTGAATGGGAGGTGGCAGGCGGATAAAACACCCGGCCCCATCGACGCGCCCTTCGCTAGGAAGGGGCGGGAGAGTAAATGGGTGACGTACAGGGTCATGAAGATGCTCAAATTGGCATACATGTTGGATTAGCCATCGTCACACGAGACAGGTAACATTAATTATTTCAGCAATGCCCTATTAGACGGTGCATTACTTGAACACTGAAAGGGAGCTACTGATGATCCCGGGGCCAACCATCGTGTCCCCCCGGGTCCTAAGAGCCCTATCTAAGCCCATTCTAAGCCATGTGAGCGGCGAGTTCGTGGACGGCTACGCCGAGGCCCTAGCCCTGCAGAAGCAGCTCTTCATGACGGAGGGTACGCCCTTCATGCTCAGCGGCAGCGGAACCCTGGGCATGGAGGCCGCCATAGCCAACCTCATGGAGAAGGGAGACAAGGTCCTCTGCGTGGAGAACGGCTTCTTCGGTGAGAAGTGGGAGGAGGTCGTGGAGACCCACGGCGGGGTCGCTGACCGCTTAAGGTTCGAGTGGGGAGAAGCCGTAGACCTCAAGCAACTGGAGGAGAAGCTCGGAGGCAACGAGTACAAGCTCTTCACAGTCGAGCACGTGGACACAAGCACAGGCATCGCCAACCCCGTCGACAAGATCGGTAAACTGGCCGCGAACACGGACACCCTCTACGTGGTAGACAGCGTCTGCGGCCTGGGAGGCATGCCCCTCAAGATGGACCAGTGGAACATCGACTTCTGCCTCACGGGAAGCCAGAAAGCCCTGGGAGCCCCGCCGGGCATCAGCCTCTTCTGCCTCAACCGGAAGGCCTGGAACGTAGTCGATAAACGCAAAACCACGCCAACCGACTACTACGTCAACCTCAAGAAGTGGAAACCCATCATGGACAACCCCCGCGGATACTTCGCCACGCCAGCCGTCGGCAACGTCCTCGGTATGCTGGAAGCCCTGAAGATCATCTTCGAGGAAGGACTTGAGGCCAGGTGGGCCCGTCACAAGAAGTTCAGCGAGGCCTTCTTGGCGGGTGTAAAGGCAATAGGGTGGGGCAGCTTCCCCGCCAAGGGCTATGAAGCCCACACCTTGACCGTCCCTAAGGTCCCCCAGGGTGTAGATGACGCCAAGATGAGGGGTCTCATGTTCCAGAAGTACGGAGTCGTCATAGCCGGCGGCCTCGGCAAGCTGGGCGGTAAGACTGTCCGCGTTGGCCACATGGGCGCCGACACCGTCAACGACCTTGTGGCGACCTTGGCGTCCATGGAGATGTCTCTGACTGAGATGGGCCTCATCTCGGAGCCCGGTAAAGCGTTGGGCGCCATGATGAAAGTTTTCGCGAAATAAACCTCCATTTCCATCTTATTTTAGTTTCCTTTGAATATAATCAAGTTATCCAATATTGGATTTGCTAAAATCGAAGACAGGGACCGGGTTACACTTAGCTCGGTGAACGGCTTGAAGTACAACCAGGAAAGACCGAGAGCAAAAGGTGTAACCAGAAAGAAGGAGAAATCGGATACAGTATCAAGAAATGCTCTTCCATTAACGAGAGACCGGGAAAGACCTGACGTGTCTAGCGGCCTCCACAGACGCACAAGGCTCAGCGAAAACCCTGACTACAAAGACCTCCTCCAGATATGGCCCAAGATAGTCGAGTACATAGGCCTCAGCGAGTACGAGTCCAAAGTCTACCTCAGCCTCATAAACCTGGGAACCGCGGGAGCCCGCAAACTAAGCTTAAACTGCGACGTACCCAGGACAAAGGTCTACGGAACACTGAAGAAACTCATCGACTACGGCCTCGTCGTAGAGATACCCGGCCACCCCAAACAGTTCGCCCCATCAAACCCAGGAGAGTCCTTCAACACCATCCTCAACATAACCAAGGAGAAAGCCTCGGACTTCGACAACATCATCAAGCAACTAGACGAGGTCAACGAGAAACGCAAAGAGACGATAAGCCCCCAGAAGAAGCTCATCTGGTTCATGGACAAGAACCACGACATCAAAGGCAAGTGCAACGAGATCATCCGCCAGTCAGAGGAAGACGTCAACATACTGACAACTGAGGACGGCCTAGAGGTTCTCTTCAACGCCGCTCACCGCCTCCTGGACGAGATGCAGGAAAGCGGCGTCGAGATAAAGCTCTACAGCCCCCTGGACCCAAAGACTAACCCCTTGGCGCGGGAGCTCAGCTACATATACCAAGTAAAACAGGTCGAGGTAGAGACCCCTATCATGTTCGTCAACAGCGACAACAAACGCTTCATGTTGGCCAAGCTGGCCCCCAGGGGCTCCGAGCAGCCCTTCGAGTCAGCAATGTTCACCGAGGACCAGGAGCTATTGGACCTGGTCCACCTGCTCCTCGTGGACGGCCAGAAGCAGCTACTACAGAAAGCCCTACAGCAATAGGGGACCAGCCTTGGGCCTGAACCAGCACCCGGACGCTGAGATATCTCAGCTATTAAAACAACTAGATCAGGGCTCAAAGATAATGCTCATCCAGGTAAACGGCCCAGAAACCCATGAGAAGCTTCAAACCAGCCTACACGTATGCGCGCACACCCTGGAGAGCCTCCTAAGCCTCAGCGAAGCAGGGTTCACAGAGAAACTAATGGACAAGGACGTGATCCTCTTCACCCGGGTCCAGAAGGGAACCAAGCTCATGGACCGGGTGACCCACGAGGTCCTCGAGAGGTACCTGGGAAGGACAGGAGCAAGCATGCTGGACCAGCCGCATAGCAGGGAGCAGAACCCCCTCAACTACCGCGACCTCATGAACAGACTGAACGGTACGATGGGCTCAGGCGCGCAGATGATCCGCCGCGCAATAGCGAAGGCCCTGTACCGCGAGCTCAGGTCAAACCCAGGAGCGCTGCAGAATTGTACAACCAAAGAGTAGAAACAGGGGTGACGCACCTGGACCAGGCACTACAGGGGGGGCTGCCCCTGGGAAGCCTGACACTGGTGGCCGGCAACCCGGGCACAGGCAAGACCATCCTGTGCGGAGAGTTCCTCTACAGGGGGGCAGTCGACGGAGAGAACTGCCTCTACGTGAGCCTAGCGGAGGGAAGGGAGGGCTTCCTGGAGTACATGAGGCGGCTTGGAAGAAACTTCAACGAGCCCCGCACGAGAGGCCACCTGGACATCATGGACCTGGTCTCCGTTAAGGAGGAGGGCCTCGACGTACTCATAGAGATGATCACGGCCCGCATCGACGACCAGTGCATCAGCCGACTCGTAATAGACAGCTTCACAGCCCTCACCAACGCGTTCACAGTGACCATAGACGCCCGCGTCACCCTCCACATACTCAGCAAGATACTGGCCCAGACAGGCTGCACCACCCTGCTCGTCACAGAGGTGCCGACAGGGACAGCGAGGATGGGCCTCGGCGTGGAGGAGTTCGTAGCGGACGGCGTGCTCCACCTGAGACGCGGAGTCACAGGCGGCTGCACCATGAGGACCTTGGAGGTCACCAAGATGAGGGGCACCCTAATAGACAGGCCGCTCCACCTCGTCAGCATCCACGAAGGCTTCAAGGTGATACCGCCGTTCCAGCAGACCGAGATCAGGAAGCCCGAGCCATACGCCCCCATCCCCGACGCGGGCGGCTCCTACAGCACAGGCAACCGACAGCTTGACAGCCTGACAGGCGGCCTGCGCAGAGGCGACACGGTCTACGTCGAGCTGGGGGAGGACATAGCGCCGGTTGTGCCCGCCCTCCTGGTGGGGCCCCTCCGAGCAAGCTTCCTGGCCCAGGGAAGAGGGGTGCTTTTCATGCCCCCGGGGGGAGAGAACCTGGAGAGGATACACAGGTTCGACCAGCAGTTCGGCCTGAAGCCTGAGACCCGCAGAAACCTGATGGCGGCCACCACGGTAACGAACCACGCGGACGACCCGTCCGCCCTCACCCTGGACCCCGACAGCTTGGAGGCGAGCCAGAGGACCTGGGCCCAGGCCGAGGCTCGGCTCACGGAGGAGACGGGGGCCCCAGCCCTCAAGGTAATCTACGTGGACACCCTCCAGAACAGCTGGAGGCAGGGAAACCACAAGAGGTTCCTGGACACGGAGTCAACAGCCACAAGGAACACGGGCGGCCTCATGGTACTGCTGTCCAGGCCAGGCGGCGAGGCGCTGGCGCAGCACGCGTCAAACCTGTCCAACATCCACATCAAAGCCGCGAACCACGAGGGCGTCATACTACTACAGGGAGTGAAGCCCAGGACGCCCCTGTACGCCGCGGCCCAGGACGAGGCAAAAGGGTACCCGTCGCTGAGCCTGACGCCAATACGCTGAATGTGGCTACCTGAGTACCCCGGCCACCTCTTCGTCGGAGGCGCCCCTCTGGATGCCCACCACCTCGCCCATGGGAGCCAGGTGGCTCATGTTCACCCGCCGCCTCTTCACGTCAGGGCCGGCCACAAGAACGTAGTTGCGGTCGATGACGTCCACGATGACGCACCTCCTGCCAGCCTCGCGGCCCCTCAGCTTCACGCAGACCCTACCAACATCGTACGCCGACAAACCATTCACCTGCTGCACAGGTATTCGCTGACCACGTTTTTAAGTATTCTCGCCGTGGCCCCGGCGTCGTACAGGCCCGTGTTGAGCACAAGGTCATATATGCTGAGGTCCCCCACGTCGACGCCGTAGAAGTCCCTGAAGCGCCTGGACTCGTTCGCCTCCCTGAACCTGGTCTCCTCGTCCACCTCGGAGACGCTGCGGCCCTCCCTCTCAGCTATGCGGCGCACCCGCTCCGCCAGTGGGCATGTGAGGAATATCCTCAGGTGGGCCTCCTCAGACATCCAGCCGCTCAGGGTGGCGTCGATGACGACGCCGCCCCGCGCCGACTCCTCCCTGGTCCGCCTGTCCAGGTAGTTGTCGAAGTCGCAGTCCCCGGATGCCACCCTGGACATCTCCTCTAGGCTTAGCCCCAGCTCCCTGGCACGCTCCCTGAATAGGGTCCCGGCTGACACGTACCTAAGGCCGAACGCCTCGGCGATCATCTTGGCCTGGGTGGTGCGCCCTGAGCCGTGGGGCCCCGCCATGGTCACCACGAGCCTACTCGGATCCAATGTTAGTCCTCTGGGTCTATCTCGAAGCTGAGGCCGAACACCCTGTTGAGGATAATGTTGAAGCTGAGGCTGCAGAGCAGGTACCAGCTGATGAAGCTGAACTCCTTGGGAACGTAGGGGAAGCTGAAGGGAAAGTAGGCTATGATGGTGTCCCCGAAGAAGCTGCCTAGCGTCGGCCAGATGAGGAGGAGGGGTATTGTGAAGAAGAGGCTTGACTTCATCCTGTCCATGCTCATCTTGCTCTGCTGAGACATCAGCTCCTGCTGCCTCTTCTGAGCCTTGTCCATGCGCCTCTGGTTGCCGCTCTTGGTGGCGTCCATGAGCTCCTGCCTGATCTTGTGGCTCTCAATTGTGAGCTTCCTGTAGGCGTCAAGGTCCATGCTTCGGACGCCTATGACGCTGGTGGCAATGCCCAGAGCCAGGGATATCGCGATGATGGCGAAGGTGGCGTAAGGAGGAGCCTGGAACATGCTCAGCTCAAGCGCGACAACGCTAACGGGTAACATCGTGTCGAATCCTTGTCACAGGTTAGAGAGTTGAGGGTATAAAAGGGTGGTCCTACTCCCCCTCCCGGAGGAGCTGGCAGAACCGTCTCCAGCTGAGGCAGATGGTCTTCGGGTGAGCAGCCTTCGCCTCGTCCAGCTTGGTGACGGCCGTGTTGTGGGGCGCGCTCAGCACCTCCCCCGGATTCGTGTAGGCCAGGTCGTTGATCTCCTTCATGGCGTCGATGAACGCGTCCAGTGCCTCCACGGGCTCCGACTCTGTGGGCTCGATCATGAGGGCCTCTGGAACGATCATGGGGAAGTATGTGGTGGGCGCGTGCAGACCATAGTCCAGCAGCTTCTTGCTCACGTAGAGTGCGCTAACCCCCGTGTCTTTCAGCATGGGGCCGGCGCTCAGCACGGCCTCGTGCTTCCTGGGCTTCAAGGGGTCGTAGGTGAGCTCGTAACCTTTGACGCCCCTGAGCTTCCTCGAGATGTAGTTGGCGTTCAGGACAGCCAGCTCGCTGCTCTCCTTGAGGCCCTCACCGCCCATGGACACCATGTAGGTGTAAGCCTTCAACGCCACGTTCACGTTGCCGTAGAACCCGTGGACCTTGCCTATGCTCTTGGGCTTACCCCAGTTGAGCCTGTACTTGCCGCCCTTCTCCACGATGTCTGGGACGGGCAGGTACTCGGCGAGGATCTTCTTGACGCCGACGGGTCCGCTGCCTGGGCCTCCGCCGCCGTGTGGGGTGCTGAAGGTCTTGTGTAGGTTGCTGTGGATGATGTCGAAGCCCATGTCGCCGGGGCGGCACCACCCCATGATGGCGTTCAGGTTGGCGCCGTCGTAGTACATGAGGCCGCCCGCGTCGTGTAAGACCTTGCTGATCTCGGTGATCTGGTTCTCGAAGACCCCGATGGTGTTGGGGTTAGTCAGCATGAGCCCAGCCGTCTGCGGACCCACGGCCGCGTTCAACGCGTCCAGATCCACGCAGCCGTCGGGCCCACTCGGTATCTCCACGGTCTTGAAGCCGGCCATGTGGGCGGAGGCAGGGTTGGTGCCGTGGGCGCTGTCTGGGATGACGACCTCGGTGCGTTTGCCGAGTTCTCCACGGTCCTTGTGGTACGCCCTCATCAGCATGATGCCGGTCCACTCGCCGTGGGCGCCGGCGGCTGGCTGAAGTGTGGCGTCGTCCATCCCGGTTATGTCCAGGAAGTACTGTTTCAGGTTGTAGAGTATCTTCAGGATTCCCTGGGCGGAGTCATCGCTCTGCATCGGGTGGATGTCAAGTATCTTGGGGTGAGCCGCCAGAACCTCATTGATCACGGGGTTGTACTTCATTGTGCAGCTGCCCAGCGGGTATATCTTGCCGCTGTTCACCCCGTAGTTCATCTGACTGAGGTGTATGTAGTGGCGGAGCACCTGGATCTCGCTCACCTCGGGTAACCCGGGAGCCTGATTACGCAGAAGGGCCTCCGGGACCAGGTCCAGTGGGTCCTCTGAGCCGTTGATCTCCGGCTCCAATGGAGGCAGCTGGTAACCTATGCGACCCTCGTTACTCAGCTCGAAGATTAGGGGCTCCACCCAGTCAGCCTGCCTGAACTTCACGGCCATCACTCCAGCGCCTCCTTTAGGGTGGATACAAGTGCGTCGATGTTCTTCTTACTGTGAACCTCTGTGACGCAGAACAGGCTTGTCTCGCCGAACTCAGGGAACTGGCTCTTAAGGGGTATGCCGGCCTGTATGTGCTTGGCATCGAGCGCCTTGTTGATCTCCTTCAGTGTCTTATGCTGGAAGTTTACGGTGAACTCCTTGAAGTGGCAGCTGCTGAAGATGGGCGCCTTGACCCCTGACAGTTCACCTATCTTACGTTGAGCGTACCTAGCTCTGCTCAGGATGGTTTCACCAAGCTCCTTCATGCCCTTGGGGCCTAGGAGGCTCAGGTAGACGCCGGCGGCGACCGCGCATAGAGCCTCGTTACTGCATATGTTGCTGGTGGCTTTCTCGCGCCTGATGTGCTGTTCACGGGTCTGAAGGGTCATGACGAAGGCTCGACGCTGGTCCTTAATGGTCTCCGTGATCCCTATGATCCTTCCAGGCATCTGGCGTATGTACTTGTTGTCGTGCCTGCACGCGAATATGCCGAGGAGGGGGCCGCCGTAGTTCATGTGGTTGCCGAGAGGCTGGCCCTCCCCGCACACGATGTCAGCTCCGTAGTCTCCGGGTGCCTTGATTATCCCTAGGCTCGTTGGGTCTACGCCTATAACGAAGGACGCGTCCTTCTCGTGGGCGATCTCACCGACGGCCTCGGCGTTCTCCTCAATGAAGCCCAAGTAGGAAGGGTTCTCGATGTACACGGCTGTCGTGTCGCCGTCCACCTTCTCCTTAAGGTCCTCTAGGTCCATGAGGCCCGTCTCCTCGTCGTGGTCAACCTTCTCGATCGCTAGCCCGGCTGGCTCCGCGTAGGTCTTCAACACGGACAGCCTGTAGGGGCTCATGAGGTCGGGGACGAGTACCTTTGTCTTCCTGTTGGCCCTGCTGGACATGAGGGCCGCCTCCCCTATGGCTGTGCTCCAGTCGTAGAGGCTGCTGTTGGCGACGTCCATGCCGACGAGTTCACAGATGTGGCTCTGGTACTCGAAGACGCTCTGAAGGATGCCCTGACTGATCTCGGGCTGGTACGGGGTGTAGCTGGTCAGAAACTCAGCCCTGTGGACCACCTCGTCCACGACGCTGGGCACGTAGTGGGGCCAGACGCCGCCCCCCATGAAGGGTGGGCACATGAGAGTCGCGTTCATCTCCAGGAGTCCTGCTACGTGCTCCTTCACCTCGGCCTCGGCCATGGGCCCTGGGATGTTCAGCTTTCCCTTATAGACTAGGTCGTCAGGGATGTCCGAGTAGAGCTCAGCGATGGACGAGATGCCCATCTCCTCCATCATCCTGTCCTTGATCTCGGGTACGCTGTTCGGTAGATACGGATGGATCTTGCTCAAACCTGCTCCTCCAATCACGATACTATTCCATGTGGCCCACCCATAGATATTTCTACCCAATCGGGCGGGGGCTCAGACTTAAATCCGGGTATCTGTCCATGACAAGATGACACCAGGATGCCTGAAGTAGAGATCGACTACGGTACATGCATTGACTGTAAGACGTGCATCTCCACGTGCCCTATGGGGGTCTACGAGGAGAAGAAGGAAAAGGTAACTGTGGCCTCGCCTCAGGACTGCATCGCCTGCATGGGCTGCGTGGGCGCGTGCCCCGTTGGAGCCATAACGGTTACCGAGTAGAACCATTTTTATCACGTTGAGCGCCTATCTTTTCACTATGTTTGTTGCAGGTGGGTTGCGGCATGAATCTTGACGCGCTTCGCTGCCGCGTCTCTGACTGGGTGGACGAGAACAGAGATCAGTGCATAGAGCTTCTGCGGGAGATCATATCAATACCGAGCCCCAGCGGCGAGGAGAAGAAGGTTGCTGAGCTCTTGGCCTCCAAGATGAGGGAGTACGGCTACACCACGGCCGCGGTAGACGGCCTCAGCAACGCCCTCGGGACCATCAAGGGGTCTGGGGGTGGCAGAAGCCTGCTTCTGAACGGCCACATAGACCACGTGCCCGTTGGGCAGATGCCTGACCCCTACTCTGGGAAGGTGATGGATGGCTCAGCCTTCGGAGAGGAAGGGGACGTGGTCTACGGCAGGGCGGCATCCGACATGAAGGGAGCCGTCGCCGCCATGGTTCTGGCTGGAAGGCTCCTCAGAGACCTGGGCGTGGACCTTAAGGGCGACTTCAAGGTGGCCGCCGTTGCCCAGGAGGAGATCGGAGGAGCCGGCACCATGTCAAGCATCGTGGACAGCCAGTTCCTCGCGGACGTGGTCCTCATCGGCGAAGCAACAAACATGCAGCTAGCCCTCGGCCACAGGGGGAGCATGAAGTTCGGCGTCGTCGTGAGGGGCAGGAGCTGCCACGCCAGCGCGCCTGAGAGAGGCGTCAACGCCCTCTACAAGGCCGTGGACCTGATCCAGAGGATTAGAAACGATCTGGTTCCGCGGCTGCCGGGTCACCCGGTCTACGGGCGGGTGAGCCTTGTGGTCACCCAGATCGAGGTGTCCCCGAAGGCCTTCAACGTGGTCCCTGACGTGTGCAGGTTTTGGATCGACTGCAGGAACCACCCCGACTATCCGGCGGAGAGGCTGTACGGCGACCTGAACACCATCATAGGAGAGATGAGGCGGGGTGACCCAGACTTCGAGGCCGTCGTGGTGCCTACACCCCTGATCAATGAGAGGAGCTTCTCAGGGTTCTACACCGACCCGGGCAGGAACCCCGTGGTCGGGGAGGCCGTGGAGGCCATCAAGGAGGCGTACGGTGAGCCCAGGCTGGGGATATGGACCTTCGCCACAGATGGCCGCATCTACTCGCGTCTCGGGGTTCCCGTGATCGGGTTCGGGCCGGGGGAGGAGAGGTTCGCTCACACCCAGGACGACCACGTAAAGGTCAGGGACTTCCTTGACACCGTGAAGGTCTACGCGTGGCTCGCCTGCAGGATCTGCGGCGTTAGCGAAAGCTGATAAGTCCTCGTCAACTGTTTTTCTTTGAGGGGTATGTCGGAGAGGAGGTCCAAGGTGGGGGATCTCACCACCTACAGCCGGAGGGTGAACCTTGTGGCGCGGGTTGTGGAGTTGGCGGAGCCCCGGGAGGTGTCAAGCAGCAGCGACGGGGGGCTTCACAGGGTGGCCGAGGCCCTCGTCGGGGACGAGACGGGTGTTGTTCTTCTGACCCTGTGGGACGAGGATGTGGGGAGGTTCAGCGTGGGGGACGTTGTTGAGGTCGATAACGGGTACGCCGGGACGTTCAAGGGGCGGCTTCGCCTTAACGTGGGCAGGTACGGGGCCGTCGAGAAGGTCGGGCTCGCTGTGGGCGAGGTGGACAAAGGTAACAACGTGAGTGAGAGGGACTACGGCAGCGGCTTCCGAGGCCGTAGATAGCCTGCCTTTTTCACCGTATCCTGAAGTACTGGAATGTTGTCGAGATGACAGTGGCTGTACAGAACGTACATTTTTTTTGGGTTGCTTTTAGCTGAATTACAATTCAAATAAAGGCCGTCACAATAAGGAGGAATGAGGGAGATCTAGTCTTGCTCCTCCAGCCGCTTACTGTGCTCCCGCCTCGCCTTATCCAGCAGCTCAGGCTCCATGATGAGGTCTACAGCCGTGAACGCCAAGCCCTTGGCGGCCTTGATCATGGCGTCGTGGGCCTCCGGCGTCGCCGTCATTGCCGCTCCCTCGGGGCTGTGTAGCACCACGTCACCTATGTTGATGTAGGCGCTAAGCGCCGGCATCACCTGGCTAACGTTGCCGAAGTCTGTGCTTCCACCGCTCTGCCGCACCTCCTTCTCCTCAGGGTACTCCACGCCCACCGCCGCCATGTTCCCCCTGAACAGGTCCGTCAGCGTCTTGCTGGGTATGGTGTTGGCGTAGGTGTTAGCCACCTTAGTCACCTTGCTTCTGGCGCCGGTGGCCAGTTCGGCCCCCTTGACGATGTTCAGGACCTTGGCGTAGTGCTCCTCCAGCATGGGCATGGTCGGAGCCCTGACGTACAGGTGAGCGGAAGCGTGGTCAGGCACGGTGTTGGGGCTGTCACCCCCATGCTTTATGATCCCGTGGATCCTGACGTCCCTGTTGATGTGCTGCCTGAGCGCGTTAATGCCCTGGAATGTGAGGAGCACGCCCTCCAACGCGTTTATCCCCTTCTCGGGTGCTCCTCCGGCGTGGCTGCTCTTACCGTAGAACTCCACGAGGAAGCTCTCGCGGGCGTTGTTGGTCCCGTAGCTGCCCCACATGTTGTTGGGGTGAATCATTATGACTGCGTCCGCTTTCCTGATCTCTTCAAGCATCACAACCTTCCCGCCGGCGTTCTGCACAACACCCTCCTCGGCTGGTGTCCCGTATATGACGACGTTGCCTGGCAGCTTATCCGCCACAGCCGCCAAACCGATGGCGGCGCCCAGCGCAGACGTGGCTATGAGGTTGTGGCCGCAGGCGTGCCCTATCCCGGGCAACGCATCGTATTCAGCCAAGACGCCTATGGTTGGCCCCCTCCTCTTCTTCCTTGAGGCGATGAAAGCCGTCTCCATCCCTGAGACGCCGAGCTTCACATCGTATCCGTGCTTCCTCAGGCTATCCGCCAACAGCTTGGACGACTTGTACTCCTGGTGGCCCAGCTCAGGCTCACCATGGATCTTTACGCTGACCCCCACGATCTCGTCCCTGAACTCATCGATCCTCAAACCGACGGCTTCCTTAACATCCATGTAACAACAGGCTTCGTCCATCGAGAAAAATTTTTTCTAAAATTACCAGTGGCAGAATGAACTAATCATTACTTCTCCCACAGGATCAATGTGAAAGCTTGAAGTGAACCCGTTGACACACAACAGAGTTTATCTAACGACGCCGCCCATTATCTCTGAAAATTATTGAAACAAAGCACAGAGAGACAACGTAAATCAGCTAAGGTAAAAGAAACCGGCTCGCCCCCAAAGGAACTAAATGAATCTAGTCAACTTTGCCACATCTATAGGGACATCCTCGTCGAGCCAGACAAGTGGATAATTGAAGCGTGCGAGGAGGCGACAAGATCCGTGGAGGCGGGAGGAGGCCCCTTCGGCGCAGTCCTGGTGCAGGTGGACGACGAAACCCGGGAGATCATACGGACCTGGAAGGGCCGCAACCACGTGGTAGACTACAATGACCCCACCGCCCACGCGGAGGTCTCCGTGATCAGGTCAGCGTGCAACGATCTGGGCGTCTACGACCTCGGCGTAATAGACAGATCACAGGCGAGGCTCCCGCAGAGGTGCGCAACGTCGCACTGTGAGCTGTACTCCAGCTGTGAGCCCTGCCCGATGTGCTACTCAGCCGTACTCTGGGCGCGCATCCCGGTCCTCGTGTTCTCCGCTACACGCTACGAGGCGTCACACCCGGACGTGGGGTTCTCGGACAACGCGATCTACGAGGACCTTCAGAGAGATTACGCGGACAGGTGCATCACGGTGCGCCAGTCTATCTGCCCCATCACGCTTGATGCCTTCGAAAAATGGAAGAAATCGTGTAACCCAAGGTACTAGAAGCCAATCCGTGGATTACGCGTTAATATGTTGGTAAAGAAAAGGGGGTTAGTGGACCTAGATGTCCACGTCCTCGTCGCCGCCTGGCGGCCCGCCCTCGGGCCCGCCGGCTCCTGCGCCGGCACCACTCTTAGCGGCGACCACGTCATCGATCCTCAGGATCATGGACGCGACCTCGATGCTGCTCATGATGGCCTGCTCCTTCACCACGGTGGGCTCCAATACGCCCTCGGCCATCATGTCGATGACGCCGCTCTCGAAGACGTTGACGCCCATGTTGACACCGTCTTTCTTGGCATGGGCTGTCTTCATCTCCACCATGGTGTCCAGGATGTCTAGGCCAGCGTTCTCAGCCAGCGTCCTGGGGATTATCTCCAGGGCTTCTGCGAAGGCCTCGATGGCCAGCTGCTCGCGTCCGCCAACCTGGGCGGCGTAGCTGCGTACGGCCTTAGCCATCTCCATCTCCACGCTTCCGCCGCCGGCCACCATCTTGGGAGTCTTAGCCACGTCGCTGATGACGTACAGGGCGTCGTTCAGCGCCCTCTCCGCCTCATCGATCATGCGCTCCAGTCCGGCGCGCACGAAGATGGCTACAGCGTGGGGGTCCTTGCACTCCTCGACGAAGATCATCTTGTCGTTGCCGATCTTCTTCTCCTCGACGAGTCCGCAGGTTCCCAGGTCCTCCTTCTTCAGGTCGGCTAGGTTGTTGACTACCTTGCCGCCCGTGGCCTTGGCCAGCTTGTCCATGTCGCTCTTCTTGACGCGTCTGGCGGCCATGACGCCCGCCTTCGCCAGGTAGTGCTGAGCCATGTCGTCGATGCCCTTCTGGCAGAAGACCACGTTGGCGCCCGTCGCCACGACCTGGTCCGCCTTCTTCTTCAGCATCTCGCTCTCCTGGTCCAGGAAAGCCTTGACGTTGCCGGGGCTGGTGATCCTGATCTCGGCGTCGAACTCGGTCTTCTTGACCTCCAGCTGTGTGTCAAGCAGCGCGATCTTGGCCTTCTTGATCTTCTTGGGCATGCCGTCGTGGACGACTTCCTTGTCCACTATTATTCCCTTGATCAGCTCGGTGGCGTCGAGGCTCAGGCCCTCCTTCTTCACGATCTGGACGTTGTCCACGTCGGCGATGACCGTGCCGTCGCGCTTCTCCACGATCAGCCTGATGGCGTCGATGACGATCCTGCTCAGGTGTTCGCGCTCGTTCGAGACGGCCTTGCTCCTCATGCTTGTGTTGCTCAGCTTCATGAGGGTCTCGTCGTCGTCCAGGTCCACCGGGAGGCTGACCTTTTCCAGGGTCTCAAGGGCCCTCTCGGACGCCTTCTGGTAGCCGCTGACGATGATGCTGGGGTGGATGTTGTCCTCCAGCAGCTCACCCGCCTTCCTGAGGAGCTCGCCGGCGAGCATCACTGCCGTGGTGGTTCCGTCTCCCACCTCCTTGTCCTGGGTCTTGGCGACCTCGATCATCATCTTGGCCGCGGGATGCTGGACATCGATCTCCTCCAGCACAGTGGCGCCGTCGCTGGTTATTGTGATGTCGCCTAGGCTGTCGATGAGCATCTTGTCCATGCCCCTTGGTCCAAGGGTGGTCTTGAGCACCTCGGCTATAATCTGGGCCGCCATCATGTTGGATTTACGGGCGTCCCTGCCGCGGGTCCTCTCGGTGTCCTCCTTCAGCACTATCACGGGTTGTCCGCCTGCTGTCGTATAGTATGTCATTCCTCATTCTCCTCCTACATCATGGGGGGCATGCCGCCGGGCATCCCGCCAGGCATGCCGCCTCCTCCGGGTGGTCCGGCCGGGCCCCTCGTCTTTGACACGGCTATGATGTCGTCGATCTTCAGCAGCATCGTCGCGGCCTCTGTGGCGCTCTTTATGGCCTGGGCCTTCACCACCATGGGCTCGTAGACGTTGAGCTTGGCCATGTCGTCCACCTTGTTCTCGAAGCCGTTTATGCCAGTCCACTTCTTGCCTTTGGCGTGGGCGCTCTGCATCTCGCTGATGGCGTCAATGGGGTCCATGCCGCTGTTCTCGGCCAGGGTTATGGGTATTACCTCCAGGGCGTCGGCGAAGGCGACGACCGCCAGCCGTTCACGGCCCACCAGCTTCTCCGCGTAGTCCCGCAGTTGTCTTGCTACCTCGAGCTCGGGGGCGCCTCCGCCCGCCACGATCATGGGCTTCTCGACCACATCCTTCACGACACA
>CAZAKG010000046.1:0-17848 GCA_964485755.1 uncultured Candidatus Bathyarchaeia archaeon
CCCTCGCCAGGGAGGGGAAGCGGGGCGTCGCAACCAACTGGGTGTTCGACGCCTGGACACCGGCCCGCGCCTACCAGCACTACCACGGCGGCATAAGGATACTGAGCGAGGCCGCCAGCGTCAAGATCGCGACTCCGATAGAGATCAAGCCCGAGGAGCTGAAGCCTGAGAGAGGCTTCAACCCCAAGGAGGCCAGGTGGAACCACCCCCTCCCATGGAAGGGGGGCCGCTGGACGCTGCGCGACATCATAGACTACGAGTTCACGGTGGCCTGGACCTGCCTCCAGACGGCGGCCAAGTTCAGGAGCCGGTGGCTCAGGGGCACCCTGGACATGGGCAGGAGGGCCCTAAGCCCCGTGGGTGGACCCTACGCCTTCGTCGTGCCCGCGAAGCAGCGCGACCCCGGGGCGGCCGCGGAGCTCCTCCGAGTTATGAGGATGGGCGACGTGGATGTTCATGTGGCGGTGAAGCCGTTCACGGCTGACGGCGTCGAGTACCCCGCCGGGAGCCACGTCATCCTCTACGCCCAGCCCTACGGCTGTTTCGCCAAGGCTCTTCTGGAGAAGCAGGTGTACCCCGACCTGAGGGACAGCCCCGACCAGCCGCCCGTGGTGCCCTACGACGTAACGGCGCACACCCTGAGCCTACAGATGGGGGTGGACGTGGCCCAGGTGAACGCGGCCTTTGAGGCCGAGCTTGAGACAGTGGACGCCCCGACGGTTCCCCCTGGGAAGGTTCATGGCGGTGGCCCCTTCTACGCGTGGAGCCCCGTACCCAACTATAGTTTCAAGGCCGTGAACAGGCTGCTCGACGAGGGCCACGCTGTGAGCAGGAGCCTGGACGAGTTGGAGCTGGATGAGGGCGTCCTGAAGGCGGGAGCCTTCATAGTGGAGGCCAAGAAGGGCGTCGGGAAGCTGCTGGAGGGGATGGCGGCCGAGCTTGGCTTGGACTTCTACAGCTTCGAGAGGCCGCTGACTGACGCGTTCGAGCTCAGGAAGCCCAGGGTGGGCGTGTACCGCGCATGGCTGCCCAACGCCGACGAGAGCTGGCTCAGGATGGTCCTCGAGGAGTACGGGTTCCAGTACGTGAACCTGTACCCCGAGGACGTGAGGGCCGGCGGCCTGGCCGAGAAGGTGGACGTGCTCGTGTTCCCTGACCTGACCCGCGACATAGTCGTTAACGGCATGAAGGGGTACAGGGGCATGGACGCCAAGGCCTACGAGCTGAAGTACCAGAGGGGCGTCGAGGAGCAGGGCAACAAGGAGGTGCTCAGGTTCCTGGACGCCGGTGGCACTGTGATCACCCTGAACAGGGCGTGCGAGTACGCCGTCAAGGACCTGTACGCCGGGGCAGAGCTGCCTCTGGCCGGCCTGGGCGAGAAGGAGTTCTACTGCCCTGGCAGCCTGCTGAGGGTGCTGGTGGACGACAGCCACCCCGTCGGGTACGGGTACAGCCGCGAGGAGACGGTGATGTTCCAGGACAGCCCCGCCTTCAATTTGAAGGACGGCATAGCCGTGGCGCTGTACCCTGAGACGGACCCCACCGTGAGCGGGTGGCTTCTAGGCGAGAAGCACCTGCGGGGCAGGGCTGCGGTGGCCGAGGTGCCGGCGGGCAACGGCACGATCATCCTCATCGGGTGCTCGCCCCACTTCAGGAACCAGAACAGGGCCACCTTCAAGCTGCTGTTCAACAGCATCTACTACGGGGTGGCGTAGCCCCGCTATTTTTTGCCATATGGGGTAGGGTACTTCCCCTGCTCCACTTTTATGCGCTCGACCTTGAAGACGACGGGGCGCTCAGAGTCCGGGCAGCTGAAGTACCTTATCTTGTCCACGTAGTCCCATGGCTCCGTGACCTCACGCTCCATGGCTGAGGTCAGCGGCAGTATGGCGCTGAAAGCTGAGAGGCAGACGCTGTCCGTCTCCTCAAGCACCAGCCTCCCCGGGTTGCCCACGATGGTCATCCTATCCCCGACCCTATACATCTTGCATGGGCCCTTGACGTGGGTGGGCTCCCCGTCCAGGCTCCGGGGCTCCTGGACGTCCACGACTGTGAAGACGACCTTGTACATGGAGGATATTCCTAGGCGTGTGCATAAAAGGTGTTCAGCCGGGGGGGCGGGTAGACCAGTTCGAACCGCTCCAGTATCACCTCCATGTCCTCCGAGAAGGTGAAGCCCATGGCCTCGCCCCGCCGCCTATAGTATTTAGCGTGCTCGCGCACGTAGCTCTCCAGGGTCCTGTCGTCCTCGCCCTCCCAGTAGGCGTGGTCCCCGTCCACGTCGCTGAACCTGGCGCGGCGGACGTTCACCGTCCTGATGACTGCTTTAGGGTTCCCGAAGCCATCCAGTATGATGCTGTACTCGCCCTCCCTGGGCTCAGGGTAGCCCTCGGTCTCCATCTCCTTGACGAGGGTGGTCGTGGTCCTCTTCTTGCCGTCCAGGACGAGGGCGAGCAGCTCGTCCGTGAGTCGCGGGGTGTCGCCGAAGCCCCACGCGTCCTGGAACATGCCCTTGATCCCTGTCTCCTCTTTGACCCTGTCCCAGAAATCGAGGACAGCCTTAGAGTGCGGCATAGCCTTCTCTAGGATTCTAAGCGTTAAAATGTTTGAGGCTCTGCTCCGGCTTCCCCCATATATATACGCGTGTCCCTCCACCTATGGGAGGAGTCGGCGGTTTGAGGGGAGAAGGGTACGCTGGTGGGCCCCCGTGACTGGGCGCAGCCCCATAGTCGACGTGCACGTCCACGTGACGCCTCAGAGGTTCCAGAGGGCCGTCCTCTCAGGCCGAGACTGGCACGGGATGACAGCCGAGGACGGCGAGCTGGACAACCCGAAGAACAGGTGGGGCCCTGAGCGCCGCATAGAGGAGATGGACGGGATGGGCGTGGACGTTCAGCTCGTCTCGCCCACGGACTGCTTCTACCAGTACCACAGGGAGCCCGAGGCGGCGGCGCGCATCGCCGGGGAATGCAACGATGAGATAGCTGAGATGGTGAGGGGCCACCCCTCACGGTTCATGGGGTTGGGGACGCTGCCCATGCAGGACGTGGGGCTGGCCGTCCAGGAGATGGAGCGTGGAGTCAAGCTGCTCGACCTCAGGGGCTTCATGGTGGACGACCACGTCAATGGCCGAACCTACGACGACCCCGCCTTCGAGCCCTTCTGGGCCGCAGCCGAGAAGCTCGGAGCCTTCATACTGGTCCACCAGGGCGGCACCACCACGGTGGAGCACCGGACCCGGAGCTACTTCCTCCACAACACGGTGGGGAACCTCGCGGACAGAACCCTGACCTTCGGGTGCCTGGTAGGCGGCGGCGTGATGGACAGGCACCCGGGCTTGAAGGTGTGCCTGGGCCACGTGGGGGGCTACGTGCCCTACTCCGTGGACAGGATGGACAGGGGCTGGGAGATGTTCCCCGGGTACAGGGGGAGAGCGGCTGACCGGCCCAGCGCGTACCTGCGCCGGTTCCTCTACGACACAGCCACCTTCACGGACAGGAACCTCCGGTTCCTCGTTGACGCTGTCGGCGCCGACCGGGTGGTGCTGGGCACTGACTGGCCTGCCCCCATGGCCGTCGAGGACCCCGTCAGGAGAATAGAGCGGTCCCCGGTTCTCAGGGACGGTGAGCGTGAGGCGATCCTCCAGGGTAACATCTCGCGGATTTTAGGCGTGGGCTCAAAGTAGCTCATGACCTTTTATCTTTGCCCCCGAAGCTGGGTGTTTATCTCTTGTGCTTCGTGGTACTGTGGTTGTATCTTTCGTGAAAAAAATTTGGGTCTAAACACCCTCGTTCTAATCCGCCTCTCCCCTCCTTCTTTTGGGCTTGATCGCATCTTAAACACATAAACACTTAATCCACTATGCTTATAAGCGGATAAGCACATAATATCTAATGCGGATAAGCAAGGTGAAACAAAGATGATGACAAGAACAAGAGCAACAACCGGCGAAGGCATAAGGCACTTTGCTTACTGGAAAAACGTCTAGCGTATGGCACGCAAAAAAACTGTTGGTGATTGAAGTGGGTAGAATCAGCGCATTGCTCACAGATGAACTGGAGAAGAAGCTAAGGCTCAGAGCCCTCGAGACATTCGGAGGAAAAAAGGGCGACCTATCCAGAGCAGTCGAAGAAGCCGTAAAAACGTGGGTTGCCACAGAAAAATAGGTTGGGCGAAATAAACTCCAGGAGGGCAGCGCCAAAACGGTAATGGGACTGGCTCTCCTCCGCACGCGGTACAAGATAAGTGTATTACCATAAGGAACGCGCGCGGAACAAAACTGGTTGCAGTGAAGGGGATCAGAAAGTAAACGGAATGAGGGTGGAAGGAGAACAAGATGATGTCAAGCAGCATTCAGGAGCTAGAGACGCGCCGTTTAAACATCATCGATGGAATAAACGGGGGCTTCGCGTACTCAAAGATCGCAGATAAACTAGGGGTCCATCTGTGGGTCGTGATGAACGACCTGAAGAGGATGCGGCACAACAGGGACCCAGAGCTCAAGCAGGCGTACAGGAAGGCTAAGGAACAGGTCCAGGAGAAGAAACAATCAGTCGCTCGCCTACCTGATGAGAGGTTCCACGGAATGACGGGGATGAGCCTGAAGGAGAAGACGTTCAGCAACATGATGAGCTTCTATGAGCCTGAGCTCATGAAGATACTTGAATCTAAAAACGAGTGCGACGCGATCAGAGACCTACCTAAAAGCGTGAGAAGAACTTTGAAGCATAATGGGATCATCGTTCATGGGTGGAGAACTCCAGAAATCACCGCACTAGCCCGCGCATTATTAACACGTGTGCCATCGTGAATAGCTAAACCTGCGCAGACGTGAAAACTTCCTCATCTCTTCGAACGAGGCGGGTGTAACCACAATGAGTCAAATAACAGATGAAAGGAAAAACCAGGATGAGCTCAGTCCAAGGTTTGCGTGTGCAGAGGTACAAAAACATCTGCCTCAAGACCTTCTACCCCAGGTCACGGTACTGCTTCAGGACTCAGGCTACGTCACAATAAGCCCAAGGGTGTTGTCGAGGCTTGATTGGCTTAGAATTGATGAGAAAGTTAGACAAATGGGCGGTCTCTGGGTCTCGAATGAAAGATACAATCACTGGAGCATCCCCTTCTCCCGAACACGGTAACGGCTAGTTCATATCTTTACGCGGGCGCCACAACCACGACCGTTGATTTAGTTCTTTAAATTTCTACTTTAAACGATGCCCGATTTTTAAATAAATACGTCTCCCTTATATGGTGCGGGGCATATACTACCGCGGATTCAGACATTGGGTAAGAAGCTGGTGAAGACTGAGGTAGACATCCGCAAAGGGATGATGTACCCCAACAAGAACGACATTCTCGGCATCGTGATCAAGAACTATGGTCAGACGCGCATGAACATCAAGTGCCAGGACGGTCAGACGCGCATCTGCCGTGTGAGGGGAAAGATGAAGAAGCGGGTCTGGGTGCGCGAAGGCGACGTGGTCCTCATAAGCCCGTGGGACTTCCAGTCAGATGAGAAGGGCGACATCATCTTCAGGTATACGAGTAACCAGGCTTACATGTTAAGAGATAAGGGATATCTCAACATAGAAACGTAAATTTTAAACTAGACCCATTTGTGTGCACGTAGATTGAATGCATCTACGGCGCGAAATTTCACTTCCCTCTGAAAGCCGTTTGAGTATTTACAGTGATCGAGCGTGCACTATGTAGAAGTGTAAGATGGAGTGCATGGATTTAGAAAAAAATTGGTTAGAGGTTGAACTTTATCATGGTCTCTGTGAGGGTCTGCTCCAGCACCTGCAGGCCCTCGTCGATCTGCTCCTTGGTGATGACCAGGGCGGGCATCATCCTGAGGATGCTGGTGTTCCAGCTGCTGCCCACGATGAGACCGTTCTCCTTGACCTTCCCAGTGAAGTACTGCATGGGGTTCTTGTCCGGGTCCTTCTTGTCCTCCGCCGAGAGCTCCTTGAGGAACAGGCTCTCCTTGGTCTCCCTATCCTTTACCAGCTCCACGCCCATGAAGAGGCCGAGGCCGCGGACGTCGCCGATGATGGGCACCCGCTCCATCATGCCCCGGAGCTCGTCCATCATGTAGGCGCCCATCTTGGCTGCCCTGTCGGCCAGCTTCTCCTTCTCGTAGAGGTCGATGACGGCGAGGGCTGTGGCGCAGCTCACGGCGTGGCCGCTGTACGTGTAGCTGTGGGGGAACCCCTTCTGGTCGAAGTGGTCGGCCATCTTCTTGTTGATTATGCACGCGCCCAGGGGCACGTAGCCGCAGGTGATGCCCTTGGCGTAGGTCTCCACGTCGGGCACCACGTTCCAGTGCTCACATGCGAACATCTTGCCTGTGCGGGCGAAGCCCGTCATCACCTCGTCGAAGATGAGGAGGACCCCCTTCTCGTCGCATATCTCCCTGATCCGCTTCCAGTAGCCGTCGGGGGGCACCACCTGGCCCGCCCAGCTGCATATTGGCTCCGCCATGAAGGCGGCCACCGTGTTGTCGCCCTCCTTCTCTATGGTGTACTTGAGAAACTCGGCGCAGATGAGCTCGCACTCGGGGTACGTCTTCTTGTAGGGGCACCTGTAGCAGTATGGGCTGGGTATGTGCTTGAACTCCTCGAATATGCTGAGCCCCTTGAACTGGCGGTTACGCGCGGAGCCTCCCACGCTCACCATGGCGTAGGTTGAGCCATGGTACGCGTCCCAGAACCCAATGATCTTGGGGGCCTCCCTGTAGAGCTGGGCCAGCTTAATGGCCACCTCGTTGGCCTCCGTACCGCTGTTGCCGAAGAACGTCTGGCACAGGTCACCCGGCGTTATCTGGGCCAGCTTCTTGGCCAGCCTGATCTGGGGCTCGTTGAAGTAGCTGGGCGAAGCGTAGGCCAGCTCGTCCAGCTGCTTCTTCGCTGCCTCAATGGGCACCCTGTTGCCCATGCCGATGTGGACGTTGTACAGCTGGCTCATGAAGTCCAGGTACTTGTGGCCCGCCGCGTCCCACATGTTCAGGCCCTCGCCCTTCACCATGACCAGGGGCTTCTGCCGCTCGCTGGGCTCCCACCTCTGGACCAGGTAGGTCGAGGCGTCCTCCTTAAGCTGCTTATCCTTCTTGTCCGAGAACTGGGTCATAGAACCACGGTTCTACTCAGCTTCAGGATGCCTAAATCATTAGTGGTGGCGGAGGGTAAGGGGTCAGGCTCCACGCCTGTCCACCTCTACGGTGCCCTCCTTCACCACCAGCTCGATGGCGTTAGTGTCCTGGAGCACCCTGATGTTCTCAAGGGGGTTGCCGTCCACGACTATCAGGTCGGCCAGTTTACCCCTTTCCAGAGTTCCGAACCTGTGAAGCTTGCCGAGGGCGTCGGCGGCGTTCCTCGTGGCCAGTAGCAGCGCCTCAGCCGGAGTCATCTCCAGCTTCGTGACGTACTGCTCCAGCTCCCAGCTGTTGGCGCCGGGCGGGAACACGTGGCCGCAGTCGGTGCCCATAGCCATCTTGACGCCGGCCTCAATGGCGGCCTTCTGGCTCTCCAGGTGGCGCTCGTCAAAGGGCCTGCCGCCCAGCTTCTTGGGGAGATATAGTGTGGGGAGGCCCATGACCTCTGAGCGGTAGTAGCTTGGGGCCAGTGTGGGGGTCGTGTACAGCCCCTTCCTGATGATCATGTCTATGGTGTCGTCGTCCAGCTCTGACGCGTGCTCTATGGTGTCGATGCCGGCCTCTGCCGCCATCCTGCACCCCACGATGCCCTCCGTATGGGATGCCACCTTCAGGCCGAAGCTGTGGGCCTCGTCCACGATGACGTCCAGCTCCTCCGGCGTATAGTTCCTGTAGTTGGGGTCGTTGGTGGGTCCGCCAGCCATGCCGCCCGTGGTTGTGGTCTTGATCCAGTCCACCTGCTCCCTGACGCAGACGCGGGTCATCTTCCTGACCTCATCCACGCCGTCGGCCGTTATGTGCATGTACCTCAGCGGGTGGGGCCTTATGACGTCCAGGTGGCTGGCCGTCGAGGTGACGACTCCGGCCACCTCCAGCCTGCACCCCTTGACGAGGCCCTGCTCTAGGGCGGTTCTCAGGGAGACGGCGTCCCTGCCCGTGTACTCCGGGAACGGGTAGACCAGGTCCCTGCAGGTCGTGTACCCGGCCTCCAGGAGCACCCTCGCGTGTTTGACCGCGTAGAGGAGCTGTAGGCTCTCGGGTATCAGGTACCGTTCATGGTAGTCGAGGGGCCCCACCATCTGGAATATGTGGACATGGAGGTCCATGAGGCCGGGGATGATGGTCCTGCCCCTGGCGTCGATGACCTTCGCTTCCTTTGGGATGTCCACGTCTCTGGCTGGACCGGCGTCCATGATCTGTTTACCTTTGACGAGGACGGCCCCGTTGGGCACCGGGTCCGAGCCGGTGCCGTCCCACAGGAGCCCTCCCTTCACGGCGAGAACGTTTTCACTCATGGTATGAACCCGTCCCGGAGCCGATATATCGTTTCCCCCGGGTGACGCTCGCAAATTTCTTCTGGGCCGCGGACGAATCCATTACCGATGTCTATGAAGGAGAAGGTCTACCAGAGGATAGACCATGATTATGACGCTCACCTGAACCAGATCAGCGGGTTCCTCCGCCACCCCAGCATAAGCCAGACCGGGGAGGGGATGGATGAGACCGTGGAGTACCTCAAGGACTGGCTGGTGAGCCTGGGCTGCGTCAAGGTGGAGGCGGTGAAGCCCGACTACTACTGGCCCATCGTGTACGGGGAGTACAACGCTGGAGCCGATAAGACACTCATCGTGTACGGCATGTACGACGTTCAGCCGGTGGACGACGGCTGGACCATACCGCCCTTCGAGGCAAGGATCGAGGAGCGGGAACCCTTCGGCAGGGTCTACCACGCCAGGGGCTGCATGAACACCAAGGGCCCCATGGCCACCGCCTTCAACGCCGTGGAGGCCATCCAGGCCGTGGACGAGCTGCCCGTGAACCTCATCTTCGTCCTGGAGGGCGAGGAGGAGATGGGCAGCAGAAGCATGCCCGGCTTCGTAGAGAAGCACCAGCGGAGGCTGAGGAAGGCGGACGCGGTCTGGTTCCCCATCTGCAGCCAAGACCAGAACGGGATGGCCAGGCCCCTGCTGGGTAGCGAGGGTCTCCTCTACATAGAGCTGGAGACCAGCGGCGCCCGGTGGGGCCGCGGCCCCAAGGAGTTCGGCATCCACGGAGGCTACAAGCGCTTCGTGGACAGCCCCGCGTGGAGGCACGTCAAGGCCATAGGCACCCTGGTGGAGGATGACGGCAACAGGATAGCGGTGGAGGGCTGGTACGACGGCATAGCGGTGCCCAGCGACGAGGACAAGCGGATCATCGAGGAGGGCTACAGGAACAGCGTCCCCGCGCTGGACGTCTTCGACCCGGAGCTATACAAGAGGTTCTACAAGTTCGACCACTACGTGGACGACATGACCGACCCCAAGGACATCTTCTACGCCCTCAACTTCGGCACCAGCTTCAACCTGGACGGAATCTGGGGAGGCTACACGGGGCCCGGCACCAAAACGTTCCTGCCCCACAAGGTGACCAGCAAACACAACATAAGGTTCGTCCCAAACCAGAGGTCAGAGGACCTGCAGCAGAAGATCAGGAGCCACCTGGATGAGCATGGTTATTCCGACGTGGAGATGAGGTTCCTGGGCGGCTACAGCTGGAGCGTAGGCAAGTACAGGTCCCCCGCGGCGGAGGCCATGTACGACATGTACGAGGAGTTCAGCGTACCCTACAGCATCAGCCCGCCCATCGGCGCATTCCAGCTCACCAGCCCCGCCTGGCCCGCATACGTATTCCTCGACCCGCCTCTGAGGCTGCCCATAGTGGGCGGCGGCCTGGGCCACGGCGCCCTGGCCCACACGCCCCAGGAGTACTACGTTGTGGACGGGTACGCCGGCAAGCACGCCAGGGTCCACGGCGTCCGCGAGGTGGAGAAGAGCAACGTCAGCTTCCTCTACCACTTCGCGGAGCGCTGAGCCCTACTCGTTTATGGGCGGCTTCCTCTGGGTGAAGGCGTCGCCGATCCTGACGCCCACCGCGTGGTAGCCGTGGTCCCCCGCCCCGAATATGATGGGCCTGATCTTCTGGATATCGGGGGCACCGTCCGTCAGCACGTCCTCGTCGGCCTTCACATCCATTATCTCGCCGACGAACATCGTGTGGAGCCCCAGCTTCACGGTCTCCAAGACCCTGCACTCAAGCACCAGCGGGAACTCCTCCACGTAGGGGGCGTCCACGGCCGTGCTCTCCGCCGCCGTCAGCCCCGTGTCAGCGACCTTGTCAGTGTCCCTGCCCGAGGCCACACCCAGGTAGTCTGCCTCCCTCCAGTACTCCTCCCCGGGGACGCTCACGGTATACGCGCCCCGCGCCACTATGTTGCCGTGGCTGTAGGTGGCCTCCCTAAGGCTCACGTAGACGCAGGGCGGGCGTGAGCAGCAGATGCCTCCCCACGCGGCTGTCATGTAGTTGGGCTTCCCGTCCTTATCGTAGGTGCCCACCACCCACACGGGTGAAGGCACCGCCATGGTCTTGGCTCCTAGGCTCGTCTTCAACTCGATCAGAGGACACATGGAGCCGGGACGGTAAAACCCTTTTACCGGCGCAGGCGGAGAGGTTCACGATGTCCACCAGCAGGGGCACGGACGCCGTGACCATGATCGATTCGCCGTACCACGGCCGCGCAGGCGTACTGGGCACGTACCTGGTCCGTGGGGAAGAGTCGGCGGTCATAGACCCGGGGCCCGCGGCCCAGACCGTCGGCGTCATGGAGGCGCTTGGAAGGCTACGCGTATCCGAGTTGAAGGCTGTATGCCTCACCCACATCCACCTGGACCACGCGGCTGGCTCCTGGATGCTCCTTGACGCGTACCCCGACGCATTCGTCCACAGCCACCCCCGCGGCGTCCAGCACATGGTGGACCCCTCCAAGATCGTGGCCGCCGCGGAGGAGGTGTTCGGCGATAAGGTAAGCCTGTATGGCGAGATCAGGGGTCTGCCCCAGGAAAGGATCAGGGCGTCCGTCGACGGCGAGTCCCTGAGCCTCGGCGGGGTTGAGCTCAGGGTGATATGGACACCCGGACACAGCACCCACAGCCAGAGCTACTACGAGCCGGACCACCGCGTCCTCTTCGTGGGCGACGCCGTGGGCCACACCCCCGGCAACATGGGCGTCTGGGTGCCCGCCAGCCCGCCGCCGTACAACCCGGCGCAGGCCGTGGAGAGCATCAACAGGCTCCTGGCGCTGCGGCCTGAGACCCTGTGCATCAGCCACTTCGGGTTCCACCCTGACGCAGAGGACCGGCTCCGCGGCTTCAAGGACCAGGTAACGCTCTGGATGAGGCTCGCGTTCAGAGCCGTGGACGAGGGCCTAGACCTGAGGGGGCTCTACGGGCTTGTGGAGGCCGAGGACCCATCCGTGGGGCTCCTGGCCTCCGACCCTGAGCTGAGGAGCAGCGTCTACCAGAGCCTCGTGGGGTTCCTGTCCTACGCCAGGTGGGAGAGGCAGCAGAAGAAGGCTTAGAGTAGCTCCGCCCAGGTCTCACCGTGTCCGTCACTCAAAGAATTCTTCAATCTATATCATGGGTATGCTAAAATGGTTGGTTTCCATCATCCGAATCCAGTCTCCCTAATCCCCTTAAACTGGAGCCGCCTCCTACCAACCGGTGTCCCAGGTGCGTATCCGGCCAGGGCGCTTCGGTGCGTTAATGGTCATAGGGTTTTTAGTGGTAGCCATTTTCCTCACGGGGCTACTGTTCTGGGTCATCTACAAACCCAACTTCGGCATCGCCTACAACATCAATGACCCGAGCCACCCCTTCACCTTCACGAAAACTGGGGGCACGGAGGCTCCTCAGGCCGAGGAGGAGCCCGAGATGAGCCTCAACGAGACCATGGCCGCCCTGAGGGACGGTGGATGCTCCTTCGTTGAGGGCGAGCCTGAGAACCTGGACCCCCACAGGTGCGTGTTCATAAGCCAGGGCGATTTCGTGGACGAGGCTCTGAGGATGAAGCTCGTCTTCCACAGCGTCGGCGAGGAGTGGTACACACTGTACGTGCCTGTGAGGGAAGGACACGTCGCGTGTCGGTGGCCTCGGGAACCTGCCTGAGGTACTGACCCGTGTAGCTGCCCCCTGAGCCTTAGCTGCAAAGAGTTAAGGCGTCTATAATCACTGAATAATCATGTCAAGGTACAAGATTCTGGGGTTCATAGGCGACGGGATCGGGGCCGAGATCGTCCCCGAGGCCGTGAAGGTGCTGGACGCGGCCGCAGACGCCTACGGCTTCGACGTGGAGCACCTGGGCCCCTACGAGTGCGGGGCCCACTACTGGGTCAGCCACCAGATGAAGCGCGGCTGGCCCGAGGAGGTGACCAAGGACATCTTCTACGAGGCCGACGCCATCTACAAGGGCCCCACGGGGCTACCCGACCTGGTGGGGAAGCTGCCGGGCCCCTATTTGCCTCTGAACATGCGGCTGGACCTGGACCTCTACGCCAACGTCCGCCCCTGCAGGCTCAGGCCCGGCGTGGAGAGCGTCCTCAGGGGCAGAGAGCCGGGGAGCATCGACTTTATTGTGCTCAGGGAGAACACTGAGCACATGTACGCCGCCATCGGAGGCATAATGCGGCGGGGCGGCGTCAGCGAGCTGGCCATAGACGACTACGTCCAGACCAGGAAGGGCTGCGAGAGGATCATCAGGCTCGGCTTCGAGATGGCTCGGAGCGGCGACTACAAGGGGAGGCCCGGTGCCCCCAGGGACGGCAAGCGGCGCCTCACGTGCTCATGCAAGTGGGGCCTCTGCAAGGGTGACGACCTGTTCAAGGAGATCTACGACGGGATGGTGGCCGAGTACCCGGACGTGGAGAAGGACAGCACATGGATCGACTCCTGGAGCTACTACGCCCTCATCAAGCCAGACTTCTACGACGTCGTCGTCATGCCCAACCAGTACGGCGACATAATGAGCGACATGAGCGGCGCTATCCAGGGTAGTCTGGGCCTCGCCGGGAGCATAAACGCCGGGGACAGCTACTGCTTCGCGGAGGCCACACACGGGTCGGCGCCAGACATCGCCGGGAAGGGCATCTCCAACCCGACGAGCATGATCCTAAGCGTCGGCATGATGCTCAACTGGCTCGGCGAGAAGAAGGGCGACAAGAGGCTCAGGGACGCGTGGCGGGGCATCGACAGGGCTGTGGACAATGTGCTGGCGGCCGGAAAGGTGCGGACGCCCGACCTGGGCGGCTCCAGCTCAACTAAGCAGTTCGGCTCGGCTGTGGTCAAGGCCATCAAGGCGGCCTAGAGGAGCCTGCCCTCCCCGGCCACCAGCCGCCCCTCCTTGTAGACGGCCACTACCTTGTCCGCGTTCTGCAGGATGTCTACATCCTTCAGGGGGTCGCTGTCCAGGATGAGCAGGTCCGCGTATCTGCTCGCCTCGATGGTGCCGGCGTTCACCCGGCACAGCTCGGCGCAGGTCCTAGTACCGGATACGAGGGCTTCCATGGGGGTCATGCCCCCGTGCCTGACGTAGGTGTGCAGCTCCCAGGCGAGGCCGGGCTCGTCCCAGTACGTGTTGTCTGTGCCTGCGGCTATCTTGACGCCGGCCTCCCTGCACGCTTTAAAGTTCTTTATCAGGCCGGGCTGCATCTTCTTGAAGCTCTCCTTGGTGCCGGGCTCCGCGGCGTCGTAGGCGTCCATGAGGGGCTCCATGAAGAACATGCCTAGGGTGGGCACCAGGAACTGGCCGTGTTCGGCCATGTGCTTGATGAGGCCTGGTTGCTCTACTAGGTGGGTGCCGTGCTCTATGCTGTCCACTCCCTCCTCAACGGCGAACCGTAGGCCGGGACCGTTCTTAGCGTGGGCGGCCACGGGCACCCCCTTCCAGTGGGCCTCCTCCACGGCTGCCGCGATCTCCTCCCTAGTCATGCAGGTGTGCTCAGGGCCGTCGCCGGGCTTGAACCTCTTGTGGCCGGGGCCTATGAGCTTGATGAAGTCCACCTCGTACTGGAGGCACTCCCGGGTCTGCTTCCTGATCTCCCAGGGCCCGTCTGCTCCCCTCCAGCCCTGGTTGAGGACGAAGGGGGGCGCCAGGCTGTTCAGGTGGCCGCCCGTGGGCAGGACGCAGCCCCCCGCCACGACCCTGGGAGCGTTCACGTAGCCCCTCTCGACGGCGGTCCTCAGCGCCACCAGCCACTCTCCCCTGAGCTCGGGGGCGTTGGCTATCGTTGGGTGGGGTATCCTCACCGTGGTGACGCCGTGGGCCAGCATATCCTGGATGACCTGGACGCCCTTCAGCAGCCCTAGGGCGGGGCTCTGCACCATGTTGTCGTAGTACTTCTTGAACCCGGGGTCGCCGAAGTCCCTCTCCCCCAGCGGATGATTGTGGCCCTCGATGAGCCCCGGAATGACCATCCTCCCATGGGCGTCCACCTCCTCCGCCCCCGAGGGGACCTTGACCTCCCCCATGGGCCCCGCGGCCTTGACAAGCTTCCCCTCAATCAGCACGACGGAGTCCTCAACCGGCTCAGAGCCGGTGCCGTCCACCAGCGTGCCCCCTAAAACCGCCTTCAACTTCAATTAATCCACATATTATGCCTCCTTGAACCACATATTTAGAGGCTGGGGGTACACGCGTGAGTTAAATCCGAGGTCCCACAACATGATGCGGAGGCACTTTGAGCGACGACAGGCCGAGGCACCTGAGGGTGCTCTACGCCACCATATTCCTGAGCGCCACGGGGCTGGGTACCACCACCTTCCTGCTGCCCGTGTACGCCGCGAGCATAGGTGCCAGCTACGTGGACCTGGGCCTCATGGGCGCCGTGGGCAACATTGTTTACACCGTGTTCACTCTGCTCACCGGCCTGCTGCTGGACAGGTACGAGAGGCTCAGGCTCTACACGGGGTACGCGTTCATGGGGGCCCTCATACTGGCGTCCTTCGCGCTGGTCGGCGACATTCCCCGGCTGTTAATGGCCAGGGCCCTCATGGGTGTGGCATCCGCGTCCTTCTGGGTCTCGGCCAGCACCCTCACCGCGGACATATCGCCCCCTGATAGGCTCACCCAGAGCATGGGCAGGTACAACCTCAGCTGGATCACGGGCTTCGCCGTCGGCCCCTACCTGGGCGGCCTCATATCATCCAGCATGGGCTTCAACGCCCTGTTCGTGTGTACCGCCTCCCTGATGGTGGCCAGCGGCCTCCTGAGCCAGCTGCTGCTCAGGCCCAGGCTGTCCCTCAGGAACCAGTCCGGCTCCGAGGGGTTCAGCCTAGCCCCATTCAGGAGGCTCTCCGCTGCCTACCTGACGCTCCTGCCCTTCACGCTGGTCCTGGGCATCTACATGGCCATCGTGCCGGGCCACCTGAGCCTTGAGGGGCTGACGGCCTCCACGGTGGGCCTCCTCATCACAATGACCAACGCTGTGAGGGGCCTCACGTTCGTCAACGTGGAGCGCTTCGTGGTGTGGGGCACACGCAGAAGCGTCTCCTTGGCGTCTGTGCTCCTGTTCTCAGGCATGCTCTTGTTCAGCTTCTCGACGGGGCTGGCGGGATACGCCGCGGCCCTCGCTCTGTACGGGGTCGCCGCGGGCATAATGACGCCCGTGGTCCTGGACTACATCGCCAAGAGGTGCGAGCCGGGGACCCTTGGCGCCGCCATGGGGCTCCACGAGGGAACCTACGGCCTAGGCATGTTCACGGGCTCCATAGCGGGGGGCGGCCTCGCCGAGGTCTACGGGCCCCAGCTCCTCTACAGGGTCCTGGCCGTCCTCTCAGTAGCCGTCCTCCCGTTGTCGAGGCGCATGGAGCCCGATGAGAAGCGCCGCACCTGAACCCTCTTAACCCGCCGTTTCCCTTCCTTTGGGATAGGCTTGTCGAAGGTAGCTGTGGTGAAGGGCGAGCGCGGCCTAGACACGGTCTACAGGGCCCTGAACCTGGTCCCCTACAGGGAGGCCCTGGAGCCGTGGGACAGGGTGCTCATCAAGGTGAACTTCATAACCACGAGGAGCTGGGAGACCGGCGCCACAACGGACCCGCTGGTCGTCGAGGCACTCATCAACCGCGTCCGCGACCTGGGGAAGGAGCCCGTGGTTGTGGAGTCGGACGCCCAGATGACTGACGCCGACAAGGCGGTGGTGGCCAGCGGCATGAAGGAGATGCTGGACAGGGTCGGCGTCCCCTTCGTCAACATGCGCCACGCCGAGAAGGTTAAGATACCCGTCCGCGGAGGCAGAGCCCTGGACAGCATCGAGGTGGCCAGGATCGCCACGGATTCGGGCATCGTCAGCGCCGCCAAGCTGAAGACCCACGCGGAGACGGGGGTAACCCTGGGCATGAAGAACATGTTCGGGATGCTCACCACCAAGTGGAAGGGACGCTACCACCTCAGCGGCATGCACAAGGTGGTCCACGACATATGCCTGGCTCTGCCCCCTCACCTGACGGTCATAGACGGATTCGTCGCCATGGAGGGAAAGGGCCCCGTCCACGGAACCCCCGTCAAGATGGATGTCATCATCGCGGGCACAGATGTGGTGGCCACGGACGCCACTGCCTGCCGTGTAATGGGGTTCACCCCCGACAAGGTGAACCACATAGCGTGGGGCCACCAGTCCGGGATCGGTAACATGGAGGGCGTCGAGGTCGTTGGCGACGGAGTGGACTCCGTCCGCCGCAGCTTCGCTAGGTCCTAGGGCTTGGCGGCGTTCTCCTCGCTTATCTGCATGGACGCCGTCGGGTAAAGCGCCACGGTGGCGTCGGACCCGTGGACATCCTCCAGCAGCTTCAATGCCTCGCCCCACTTCTTGACCCACACGCTGCCCTCGCCGTAGTAGTACTCGTCAGCCCTCGCTATCTGGGGGCTGACGCAGAGCACGCGGCTCATCCTCCACGGCTTCCGGAGATACGTTGTCTTTGTCCAGCCTCTGCCGCCGAACTCGGTGCCGAACCTGCCGTTGTAGTGGTGGACCCTGCACCCCTCGGGCGTGTATATGAGGAACACCATGTCGCCGCCGCTGCGCACCGAGTCGTTGAGCAGGTAGTACGCCTTGTAGCCCTCGTTGGCCATGGGGTACGTGTTGCCGACAACGATGTCCGCGTCCTTCACCAGCCTCGTCGCGTAGTGCCTCCGCGCTATCTTGAGGCCGGCCCTGTGGGCGTCCACCATGTCGCCGCAGACCAGGTCGGCCACGTCGCAGTCGGCGTTGAGGAACCCATTGATGACGAACTCGAAGCCGGCTATCCTGGCCGCCTCCTCGCTGTCCAGCCGCCGCACGTTGTCCTCGACCCTGCCGGGGCCCGTGCCCTCCCTGATCCTGTGGTTGTGGGTGATGGTGTCGATGCCGGCTACGCCGGGCAGCACCATCTTGCTTCCGCCGCCGAACCCGTACCCGAAGTGGGGCATCATGGTGCCCAGGGTGACCCTGAGGTCGCACTCCATCACCTCCCTGTTGATGTGCACCGGGGTCCCATGGCTCGTCGTGCCCAGGTTCACGGTGTTCTCGTAGCAGCAGTGGTTGAACACCAGGTACTTCTCAGGTATCTCCGCCCCCAGCTTCTTCTGGAAGTCGAAGAGGAGGCGGCCGTGGTGGGCCCCATTAGCCATCATGAACACTATCTGGTCGTCCCTCAGCCCGCCCCCGTGGAGCTCATCCAGCACGGCGGGAAGCATCTGGCTCTGCCTCGTCGGACGCGTCATGTCGTCGAACACGATGACGCACCGCCTCTTGCCCTTCGCCAGCTCCCTCAGCGTCGGAGCACCCACCGGGTGACTCAGCTTCTCGGCCACCAGCTCAGGCGACAACCCGGGGGCGCCGTGGCC
>CAZAKG010000047.1:0-16280 GCA_964485755.1 uncultured Candidatus Bathyarchaeia archaeon
TAGAAGGTGTCGGGGATGTAGTCGACAAGGAGCTGCAGGTTCCTCTCGCTCTCCTCGAGCTCCCTCTGGAACCGCTTGCTCTCGGATATATCCGTTGCTATGAGGCCCAGGCCCTCGCCCACCTTGAAGAGCCTCAGAGTTATGTGCCTACCCTGGTCCTCCTGGTGCGGGATCAAGTCCTCGTACGTGTAGGGCTCCCCCGTCTCCAGGACCTCCCTGAACTTGCGGAGCCTCTCGGTCCCCTCTATGCCGGGCTCCGCCTCCACAAGCGGCCTACCTATGACTTGGTCCCTGGTCTTGCCCCAGAACCTCAGTATCTTGTCGTTGACCTCGAGGACCCTCAGGTTCTCGTCAGTGAGCACGATCATGTCCGTGGCCGACTCTATGAAGTTGGCCAGCCTCTCGCGGCTGTCCCTGAGCTGCTCCTCCGCCCTGACCCTCTCAGTGATGTCCCTGGCCAAGGCCTCGAAGCCCATTAGCCGACCGTTCTCGATGATCAGGGACAGGTTGGTCTCGAACCAGAGGGTTTCACCCGTCCCCGTCTTCCACTGGTGGGTCAGCTTGAGTTCTCTCTGCCCCTTTCTTATGGCCTCCAGGGTCTCCGTCTCGAACCTCTTGTACTCTTCCAGGCTTATTCTGCCCGGTATTATGGTCTCAAAAGGTATCGGGGTCTTCAGCGGCTCACCGTATAGGGCCTGGAAGGCCGGGTTGTACCTCGTTATGCCCACGCCGAGCTCTATCCTGAAGATGGCGTCAGAGCTGTTGTCGGCCATCCAGGCCAGCTCGCTCTCCCACTCCACGTTCCTCTTCTTGGTGCGCTGGCTCTCGACGCCGCTTCGTATCCGCCTCGCGAGAACCTTGTAGTGGCCTGGGTTCAGCTCCTTGCGAAGGTAATCGTTGACGCCAGCCGAGAACGCTGCCCCGGCGACCTCCTCGCTTCCGTGGCCCGTGTATATGACTATGTAGATGTCGCTTATCTTCCGCACACGCACAGCCAGCTCGACGCCGTCCAACTCAGGCATCCTGTAGTCTATGACGAGGCACTCGAAGCCACCGCCCTGGATAAGCCTGAGGGCCTCCTCGATGTCGCTCACCGAGGTGACATTCAGAGACGGGTCAGCCTGCTCTAGGAACAGCTTTGTGAAGACCCTCTGGTCCTCCTCGTCGTCCACGTGTAATACGTTTATGGTTACGTCCTGTGTCCGGGCGAACTCCAATTCAACGCTTTTTTAATTAAAATAAGTATAAGACGATTCTGGGCTGTCGCCTATATATTAGAGATACAGAACAGTGTTCCCCTCAAGGGGGGCTCCTGATTCTGGCCGTCATAAGATTCGTCGCCCCGCCTACGGAGGGCCGCGGAAAAAGGGTTAGCGCCTTACCCTGAGGACGCTGAAGCCTCTGCGCAGGCCCTTGATGGCGTGGGTCAGCGTCTCGGCCAGGTTGCGCAGGTCCTCGAGGCTGAGCACCTCCACGGGGCTGTGGCTGTACAGCCTCGGGATGCTGAAGGCGACGGCTGGGACTCCTGAGCCGGTCTGCTGGATGGCCGAGGCGTCGGTCCCCCCGTGCATGAACCCGGTCTGGTACGGTATCCCGTTCGCCTCCGCTGCCTCCATGAGCCACCTCCTAACCACCTGGCTCCCCACCCTGAAGCCTCCGCTGCCGAGCTCCCCCATCTGGAGGCACGGCCCCCCGCCCACCTCGTAGACCATGTCTCTCATGTTCACGTCAGGTTGCCACCCCGCGGGGCACGTGTCCACGGCCACGGCCATGTCCACGTCCAGGTCGTAGGTCGCGACGGCTGCGCCCCTAAGGCCGATCTCCTCCTCAACTGTGCCGATGTAGTAGACGGTGGCCTGCGCGGGCTTCCCCCTGAGGTTCCTGGCGACGGTGATGATGGCGGCAAGGCCGGCCCTGTCGTCTGCGGCCGCCGTGGCGACCAGGCCGTTGCCCAGCTCCACGGGGCCCGTGTTCCACACTATGGGTGTGCCTATTCGGACGCCTCTCTTCGCGCACTCCTCGGCGCTCCTGGCGCCTATGTCGATGTACATCTCCTCGATGGGGGGTATCTGGCGGGCCTCCTCGGGCTTGGTTATGTGGCCGGGTTTCAGCCCCACGACGCCGACTATGGGGCCCTCCTCTGTGAGTAGCTTGACTTGGTGGCCTTGGATGCTCCTGTCCACGGCTCCGCCCAGCTTCCTGAACCTGATGAACCCCATGGTGTCGATGCTGAACACCACGAAGCCAACCTGGTCCATGTGCGCCGCGAGAGCCACCTTGGGCGCCTCGGGGTCGGTGCCTCTCTGTACCCCCACCACGTTGCCGCGGGGCGTCTGGTAGACCTCGTCGCATACGGGCTCAAGCTCCTCCATGAGGTGCTTCATCATGGGCTCCTCGAAGCCGCTGGGGCTCCCCACCTCCAAGAGGCTAAATAAAAGGCCTTTGAGTTCCTCGTACATGCCCTGTTACTTGGCCGTGGTTGAAGAAATGTTTTCTGGTTAGATCTCTATCACGTCTTTGCTGGCCTTGCCCCTCCCCTTCTCAGGGTTCACGGCTTCCAGCATCTCCAGCAGGCTCTCCAACTTCTCGTTGAGCACTATCTCCTTGAACTCTAGGTACTCGTCTACGCCTCGCACGATGAGCCCCCGCCTCTTCGTAGGGCTGCCGCCCGCGTCCACCGGGTTGATCTCGACCGACAGGCTCGCTGGCCTGGTCTTGCTGCCCGGCATCTTCATGACGAAGACGCCCGGCACCGTCGTCTTCACCTTCTCCCAGTCCTTGCCCTTCTCAAGAAACTCGGCTAGTTTATCCTCGGACATACCATGATCAAGACACTCCCACCTATACAAGGGTTACCCAGCGCCCTCACTGGTTTATTATACCTTGACAGGCGATACATGTTCATGAGTTCTAACGGGTTCACCTATCAGAAGCTCCGATGGGCCGGAGCAGGGAGAGACGACTGCGTGGCCGAGAAGGCGGTGGTCTCATCTAAGCACCCGCTCATCGGTGAGGCGGGTCTCAAGATGATCAAGCTGGGCGGCAACGCCGTTGACGCCGCCGTGGCCTCGGCGTTCATGGACTGCGTCGTGGAGCCAGGTATGAACGGAATCGGAGGAGAGGGCGTCATGACCATCCACCTGGAGTCGGGCGAGAACGTGGTCGTGGACTACGTGGGCCGGCCGGCGGAGGCCAGCGGCCCAGAGATGTACGAGCTGGAGGAAGCCACTGAATCGGGCTGGATGGGCTGGAGGAAGGTGAAGGGAGACGAGAACGTGGTGGGCCACAAGGCGTGCGTCGTGCCAGGCACCGTCGCGGGGCTGGCAGCCGCCCTGGAGCAGTACGGCTCCCTCAGCCTCAGGCAGGTCATAGGGCCCGCGGCCAAGGTCGCTGAGGAGGGCTTCGTTGTGGGCTGGTGGACGGCCGACGCCATATTCAGGCGCATGGAGGCCTTCTGGCGCTTCGACGAGTGGAGGCGCGTGTACCTCAGGGGCGGCAGGTTCCCCTACCTGCCATACAACCAAGAGATGGCTCAGCCCCACGTGCTCACCAATCCCGAGCTGGCCAGGTGCCTCAACGCCGTCGCCCAAGAGGGGCCAGAGGTCTTCTACAGGGGCTGGATAGCCGACGCCATAGTGAAGGAGGTCAGAGGCGGCGGCGGCCTCATCACAGGCGAGGACATGGCCATGTACGAGCCCATAGTCCTCGAGCCTGAGCCCGGCAGCTACAAGGGCCACCAGGTGGTGTACGACCCCACCCACTCTGGGACCACCATGATGCAGATACTCAACATAATGGAGGGCTACGACCTAGCCTCCATGGGCTACGGCTCACCCGAGGCAGTCCACCTGACCGCCGAGGCCATAGGGCTGGCCTTCGCCGACCGGTTCAAGTACATGGGTGACCCGGGCTACGTGAAGGTGCCGCAGAGGGGCCTCGTATCCAAGGAGTACGCAGCCAAACTAAGGCGGAGGATAAGGCTGAATAAGGCCGGGTCCGTGAAGCCCGGCGACCCGTGGCCCCACGAGCCCGAGTGCACCACGGCCCTCGCCGTGGCCGACAGGGCGGGCAACATGGTGTGCGTGAACCAGACCCTGGTGAACAGCTTCGGGTGCGGCGTCGTCGTCCCGGGCACAGGCATCGTCATGAACAACGCCATGTACGGCCTCGACCCCGAGCCCGGCCGCGCCAACAGCGTGGGCGGGAGGAAGCGCCGGATACAGAACGTGTGCCCCACGGTCGTCCTCAGAGAGGGTGAACCATACATGGCGCTGGGGGCGCCCGGCGGCAAAAACATACAGGTGTCCATAGCCCAGGTCATCAGCCACGTGATAGACCACGGGATGTGCATCCAGGACGCCGTGGACGCGCCCAGGGTCACCCGTGAGACGGGCACGGTCTACGTGGACTCCAGGTTCCCCCTGGAGGTCAGGGAAAGGCTCACTGAGATGGGTCACAGCGTCAACTGGATCGACGCAGAGCTGAAGAGCTGGGCCAGGCCCGTGGCCGTCCTCAGGGACCCAGCGACGGGTCTCCTCCACGGCGGCGTGTACACGCTCCTAACGGGCTTCGAGTCCATGGCCGTGGGCCTCTAATCTTTCCCTGACCCGCATCGTCTAACAGACGCCCCAGCTCCATCGGAGGCGATCCACGTCGGTGACCGTGAAAACCATAGGATACGGGGGCAAGAAGCCCGAGGACTTCTTCAGGGAACTCGAGTCCATGGAGCCCGATGTGGTGGTCGATGTAAGGGAGAACCCGTACAGGGCGTACCTGGGAGCCTACACCAAGCCTCGGCTTGAGAGGCGGCTGGGCGCACGCTACAGGTGGATAAGGGAGCTGGGCAACAGGACAAGGTCGCTGCCGCCCACCCTGGTGGACGAGGAGAGGGGGCTCCAGGCGCTGAGGGAGCTGGCGGAGACCCACAGGGTGCTCGTGCTACTGTGCGCCGAGAAGGATGAGGCCGCGTGCCACAGAGGCTACGTCAAGGCGAGGCTGGAGAGCGCTTTGATGGAACATAGACCTGTATCATCCGTTAATAATCATTATAACGATTACTCATGAATTACACGAGCGAACGAGTTGGCTAGCGGAAAACCCGAGGAACTCGAAGAGATATGGGTGCTCTTCGTAGACGACGACCCCATGCAGCTAGTACTTGTTAAGCCTCTCATCGAGAGCTACGACCCCCTGATCCATGTCGACACCCTGTCTGATCCCCGGAAGGTCGTGGAGGCCGTGCAGAGGTTCGACTACGACTGCGTGGTGTCAGAGTACATCATCGGCGTTAGCCACGGGATCAACGTCTTCAAGGCCGTGAAGAACGTTAAACCAGTACCGACCATCCTCTACACGTCCAAGGACTACGATGAGGTGGCTAAGGTGGCTCAGGTAGCCGACATCAACGGCTACATAATGAAGCTGAAGGACCCCAAGTACTACCCCGCCCTCATCAGGTTCATCAGGGAGATAGTGAAGAGGTACCGCAAATATAACCCTAGGCGCCACTACAGAGACGACCCGACGACCTCGTGGCAGACGAGGAAGTACGAGGTTATGCGGACCACCACCAGCGAGCCCGTGTCCTAGGGCCGGGTTGCTCACGACGGGTTGGCAGTCTTCGGGTTTAGGAGCTCCCTCAGCCCTTCTATGAGGCCGTCCCTCTCGTCAGGGTTATCCTTCCATAGCTTGTCCAGTTCGCGTCTACGCTCAGCCGATATGAGCCCCTGTCCTCGCGCCTGGTTCAATGCATCCACGTAGTCCCTGTACTGGTTCACATGTCTCCTGGGCTCCTTCACACGCTCCCTTATGAGCTCCCTCCGGGTCTTGATGTCCAGGAGGACGCCAAGCACCGGCTTGAGCCTTGACGCCGCCTCACCGTACGCCGCCGGGTCGAGGGCCGTTGAGACCTCCACGAAGCTGAGCAGCGGGCTCCTCGGCTGAAGGTACACCGACCTGCCCTGCTCCACACTGGTCCCTCCCCTCCTCATGGACTCGGCCTCATCCAGCAGCCTGGACAGGAGCTGCTCGTCAAGCCGGCTGGTGAGGTAGCTCCTGACTAGCTCCGTCTTCCCAGCCTCGCCTCCGTCGCTGTAAAGCCTCGTCTGGTACCTGGCGTCCAGGCCGCCGACGGCTTCGAGCAGCCGACGCCTCTGCTCCGCGTGGGGCTCGTCCCGGATTACGGCGAGGTGATCCAGAGCCTTCCTCGTGTCGTACCGGATGGACAGGGTCACCCCCTGATCCCGCACCACGAGGTGAAGCGCCGGACCTGGTCTATCTTCGCTGCCCAACCTCACGATGGCCTCGTCGGTGATCTCGACGGCGTCCACAACCTCGCCGTCGCCCAGGCTGGGGATCAGGTCCCCCAGACTCTTCAATGTCTCCCTGTACCAGTCCACGTACTTCACTCGCCAAGCCAAGCCCAGTTCACCCCGTGATGGTTTGCATGTTAGAGGCCGCGCGCAGTAAAATAGATTGGGTTAGGCGGCTCCGGGGCCGGAGATGGGTGCCCCGGGGAGTAAAGCCAATTAATCTGCGCCTCGCTTAAGGTGTTTGATCCGTATGGGTGACGAGCAGAGGCGGTACATCATGGCGGTCCTCTACAAGAACGAGGCTGTCAGAGGGGACACAGTGAAGGTACGTAGCCTCGCACGCGCCCTGGAAGCCGACGAGGAATCCGTCGAGGAGGACCTGCGGTACCTCGAAGGCGTTGGCTTCGTCAAGCTCAAGGGGGGCACAGTCGCCCTGACCGAGGAGGGGTACAAGGCCATGGATGGCCGCGAGTTCAGCTTCTGCCCCCACCTCTGAAAGGCGACACCTGAACTATGAGCACCCCGACGAACACCAGGGCCATGCCCAGCAGCTTGGTGGCCGTCAGCGTCTCCCCCAGGAAGAGCCACGAGAGCACGGCTATCTGGATGAGCATCGTGTTCTGTAGTATGGACACCTCGAAGGCCTCCACCTTGGCCAGTGCGTGGTTCCAGATGAGGAAGGCCGCAGCCGTGTTCACGACGCCAAGCCAGAGTATGATGGCCGCGGACTGAACCGTGAGAGCCTTAAGCTCCTCGAATGCCAGGGCCGAGCCCGCTATGAACACTGTCCCAGAAGCCATTGCGACGGCCGACAGAGCCAGAGGGTCTACGGGTCTCTCGGCGAAGAAGCGGCGCACTGCTACGAGGTAGATGGCCCAGCCGATCCCCGATGCCAGGGTGACGGCCACCCCAGTGAGGCTGCCCGCCTCCACGCCCCCGCCGAAGAACGCGTACGCTCCCCCCAGCACTATCACGGAGCCTAGAAGCTGGGGCGCGCCGGGCCTCAGCCCATAGGCCGCGGCGTTGATCAGCAGAACCATCACGGGGGTGAAGTTGAGTATGAATGTGACCGTCACGGCCGGCAGGTAGTACAGGCCGAGGCACTGTAGGCCCTGAGCCACAGCGTAGCCTGATACTCCGAGGAGCGCCATCTTGACGTAGCTGCCCCTGTCCATCCCAGTGAACGCTCCCCTGGCTATGGCGAATGGCGCCAGCACCAGAGAGGCCACCACGTACCTCAACGCGACCAGGAGGAGAGGCGATGTGTCCTGCAGCCCAATCTTGGTGAGGACATAGCTGGACGACCAGAGGAACGTGACGAGCAGCGCCTCCAACAGGCCCCTGCGCCTGACGTCAGCCATGTTCTTACCTGAACTGCTGCGGATTTAAGGTGATTCTACATCGGTTCGCCCACCGTGGAGCTGCAAAAATCTAATACCTCGTGGCGCCCCATAGACCAGCATGAACGTAGAGGAACGCATGAAGAAGCTGGGCATCAAGCTCCCCGAGGCACCGGCGCCGAAGGGCAACTACATAGGGGCCAAGTGGGCGGGCAACATAGCATTCAGCTGCGGCCAGGGCCCCTTCACGACCACCAAGCGTGGCATGGTAGGCAAGGACCTGACCATCGAGGAGGGCTACAAGGGGGCCCGCGAGACCGCGATGAACTGCCTGGCGCAACTCAAGAAGCAGCTGGGCAGCCTCAACAGGATCAAGCAGGTGCTCCAGGTCATCGGCTTCATCAACAGCGCCGAGGGCTTCATGGACCAGCCAAAGGTGCTCAACGGCTTCACGGACCTCCTCATAGAGATATGGGGCGAATACGAGGGCCGGCCCGCCAGGGCCGCGCTGCCGGTCCACCACCCGGGCTGGATATGCGTCGAGGCCTGGATGGTGGTGGAGCTCAACCCAGAGGAGTAGCCTCCTCCACACCTCTTTAGCCTGTTCAACATCTTCTAAGGTGATCGCTTTGGGTAAGCTAGACGGCAAGGTCGCAGTGATAACCGGGGGCAGCAGCGGCATAGGTGAGGCCGCCGCCAGGCTCTTCCACGAGGAGGGGGCCAGGCTCGTGGTCGCCGACATCCGCGACGCCAGAGGCGCAGCCCTCGCCAAGAGCCTGGGAAAAAGAGCGTCCTACGTTCACTGCGACGTGAGCGTCGAGGACGACATGAGGTCAGCAGTCGAGCACGCCGTGGAGCTCCACGGATGCCTCGACGTTATGTACAATAACGCCGGGATCGCCGGGGCCGTGGGGCCCATTGAGGAGGTCTCCGTTGATGCCTTCGACAGGACCCTGGCCGTGAACCTCAGAGGCGTCTTCCTGGGCGTCAAGCACGCCGCCCCCCACATGAAGAGGCAGGGCCACGGGAGCATAGTCAACACAGCCAGCGTGGCGGGAATAAGCACAGGCTACGGTAACCACGTCTACAGCGCAGCCAAGGCCGGGGTGATCATGTTCACAAGGTCCGTCGCCATGGAGCTGGGGGAGTCAGGAGTCCGCGTCAACTGCGTTCTGCCCGGCTATATCCCGACGCCCATGATCGGAGTCGCGAGGGGGCTGAGCGCCGAGGAGGCCGAGGACAAGCTCGACGTTGTGAGGGAGGCGTTCACGGGGGCACAGCCCCTCAGGGGGCCCGGTACGCCCCTGGACGTGGCCAGGGCGGCCCTCTGGCTGGCTAGCGACGACTCGGGCTTCGTGAACGGCCACGCGCTGGTTGTGGACGGCGGCGTATCCGGCGGCCGCACGTGGTCCGTGTACCAGGAAGCCATACGTGGGCTGGCTGCGCGCCTCTCCGCCTAGACACGTTTCCTCATGTCGTCCAGCTCCAGCTCGGCGTCCCTGAGGAGCCCCTCCAGCTTCGCCCTCCTCCACGTTATCCTGGCGTCCATGAAGGACTCGGGGTCTCCGCCGTAGCGGGGCGCCTCCTCGTCGCCGGAGCCTCTCAGGAACAGGCTTCCTAGGCCCGGTACCCCTTCGTCGCTCTCGATGGCCTTCACTACCTTGGCTCGGCAGGCGCCGCACCTCTCCAGGTGCTCCAGGACGTTGAGCTCTGTGTGGGTCTCCACGATGAAACTCAAGTACTTTCCCTCAAGCCAGAGTAGGTCCAGTGCGTCGCAGTCTTCCATCGTGTCCTGCGGTGGGGCACGTGTTTAAAACCTGTTGGGTTCCCGGTTAGTGAAAATAAAATAAAGGAGGGAGCCTACCAGGCTCCGCCACGCCCAAGCCACTCCTTGGTCTCGGGGTGGATCTTCTTGAAGTTCTTCTTGATGTACTCCCTCATCTGGTCGGCCAGCTTCACGGTCTGGTCGTAGCCCTTCTCCTTGATGAAGGCCTGTATCTCCTCCTGGGTCTTCCTCTTGGGGCTCCACTTGTCCTCGCAGGCGACCCTGAACAGGTACCTGCTGTAGTTGGCGGCGGCCAGGTGCAGGTACTGCATCTCCACCTTGTCCAGTGTATCGTACTTGGAGTGGCCGTAGCCGCGGCCCGTCCTCACCTGGGTCGGGTCTCCGCCGCTGGCGCAGGGCACGCTCTTCAGGAAGAAGGGCCAGTGGTCGCTGTAGGGGCTCACGTTCTGGTCTGTGGGTATCTCGGCCACCATCTGCTTGGCCCACTCCTCGGCCAGGGGCTCAAGCTCCGGGAAGTCGTGGAAGACGAGTCCCTTCTTCCCTGCGCTGCCGCCGCTGTCCAGGTTCAGCATGAACCTGCACTTGTCCAGCTCCGCGGCGTGCTCCTTGGCGTACGCGTAGCTGCCGTAGAGGCCGATCTCCTCGGCGCCGAAGCACATGCACCGGACACGGCGCTTGATTTTGTCCTTAACCTTGCATAGGACGCGGGCGATCTCCATGACCGTGACGGCTCCGGAGGCCGGGTCCACTGCGCCCTGGCTGATGTCGTGGCCGTCGTAGTGGCTTCCCACCACCACGTACTCGTCGTCCACGGGATTCTTGGGCACCACGTCGGCCACAACGTTGAAGGTGACCACGTCGTGGTTCCTGTCGGTGGTCTTGATCCTGACCACCACCTCCTTCTCCCTCTCCAAGAGCCTGGCCAGGTACATTCCGTCCTCGTAGCTGATGCCTATGGAGGGGATGACGGGGTTGATGCCGCCCGTCTGGGGGCCGTACGCCGGGTACTGGTTCATGAATATCCAGCCCTTGGCTCCGGCCATGACGCTGCGCATGAACTTCTCGCTCCTGTGCAGCGACCTCTGCATCCCCTTAGGGTTGGCGGACGAGACCATCACGATGTTGCCCTCTATCTCAGCCTTCCGCTTCTCGTAGTCCGGGATGGCTCCGTCGCCCAGGAACACGAGCTTCCCCTCCACCTCGCCACCTATGCTGTGGGGGAGGCTAATCACGTCGAAGCTCTTCTTCACCGGCTTCACCAGCTCAAGGGTCGCTGGGCCCCGGGTCCACCCGGCTATGGTATACTCCTCGTAGTGAGGGTTCTCGCAGCCGTACTCCTTCAGCTTCTTAACCATGTAGTCGACGCTGGGCTTGTCTCCGGCCGATCCGGGGAACCTGCTCCCGTACACGTCGCAGAGCACCTCAAGGTTCTTCATGGGCTCGGAGCCTGTGTATATCTCCGCCATGATCTTCTTATCCACATCAAGGTATGGATTCGCCAAAATTGACACCGGCATATACGTGACAGACGCGGATATAAGCCTTAAAATCCGTGGCGAAAATGGTCGTCGGGCAGGTGAGACTAGATGACCTCCTCCCAGTTCCCTGAGAGGCGGTCAAGGTAGACGAGGGTCTCGGGGCGCAGCGAGCCTCTCCGGGCCTGCAGGTAGCCTCTGAGCTTGTCCCCCAGCCGAACCGTCTCCTCGAAACCCTGCGCCTGAACAAGCTTATCGATCTCTCCCTGGCCCCTGTGAGCCGCGGGCCACCTGTCCGTGTTCAGCAGCCTGACTGCTGCGACGGCCGCGTCTCCCACACACTCCCTGATGGCCCTGGGGTCACACTTGTCCACGGTGTCGAACTTTGTGTGGCCGAATCCTCTGCCTCCCCTCCGCTTCGCCTCCTCGGGGTCGCCCATTGTCGCCGTTGGGACGCCCTGGAGTAGGAATGGCCAGTGGTCGCTGTACGGCGTAACCTGACTCCATATGGGGAGGTCCAGCCCAAGGTCTGACACGATCTCCCTGAACATGGGCTCGAGGTTGGGCCAACCGTGGAGGCAGAAGCCCTGCCTCCCAGCTCTCCCAGCAGCGTCGAAGTTCATCATGAACCTGATTCTGCTCATCTCCCCAGGGTGCGCCTTCACGTAGGCTCTGCTGCCGTGTAGCCCGATCTCCTCGGCCCCGAATAGGATGAACCTCATGTTCCTCTTCAGGTGCCTTCTCTCCTTGGCCAGTATCCTGGCGATCTCCATGACGCAGGCGGCCCCTGTGGCGTCGTCCAGGGCGCCCACAGCGATGTCGTGTCCCTCGTAGTGGGCGCCGTAGACCACCAACTCGTCGGATCCCCCCGATCCGGGGAGGTCAGCCACCACGTTCCACGTGTCCACGTCCAGGTTCCTGCACTTGGTCTCAAGCCTCAGCTTCACGCGCCCCTTCCTCGCGAGGAGCCTCGCCATGTACATGCCGTCCTCGTAGCTCACACCCACCGAGGGGATGATGGGGCTGATGCCGCCCGTGGGGGGACCGTACGCCGGGTAGTGGTTCATGAATATCCAGCCGGCCGCCCCCGCGAGGACGCTCCTCTGGTACTTCTCGCTCCTGTGCAGTGTCCTGGCCATCTCGGGCGGGTTGCCGCTGTTAACCATCACTATCTTGCCCTCGATCTCGCCGCGCCTCTTCTCGTAGACGCCCACGGGCCCCGTGCCCAGGTACACGAGCTCGGCCTCAACCGCGCCCTCGCAGCTCATGGGGAGCGCTATGCAGTCTATCCTCTTCTCCTTGGGCTCCACGAGCCTCAGACCGCTTGAGCCCCTGATCCAGCCCGGCAAAGTGAACTTCTCTAGGTGCACATCCTCGAGGCCGTAGCCCCTCATCTTCTCCGCCATGTACTCGCACGCGGCGGCGTCCATGCCCGAGCCGGGCCACCTGCTGTCGTAGTCGTCGCACAGGGTGGTGACCACCTCCATGGCTTCGGGGCTGCCGTATGCCTCGCCCAGAATCCTCTTGTCCAGCTCAACGTACTTGTTAACCATTAGCACCGATAGTAGATGTGCGCCGAGCGTAGAAATATTTACGGTTACGTGGGCGAGATGTAGCTGACGAGGAAGAACAGAAGCACGGGCACGATGGCTATCATCGCCGCCCTGCCCCTCTGCACCCCGTAGTTCTCGGCGACCGCGTAAGCCACGTATACCAGGCCGGCCACGCCGAACACGGTCACCATGTTGGTGTTCAGCGCCGCCCTCAGCAGCTTGAAGCTCACCTCCCTGTTGGCCGTGTAGTAGGCGACGATCGACTGGCTGCTGGACACGTACGCGTCCACTGTCCTCAGCACGTGGTTCAGGGCGTGTGGTGTGGCCGCGAACCCGTGCATGGCGAAGAGCCTCTTCAAGCCTCCCTTGCCCCCGGCCAGCGTAGCCAGACCGTGCATGATGATCGTGGACAGTATCCAGCCGGCGAGCACGCTGACGGCGGACCCGACGGCGGAGAAGAGCCCCATGCTGCCCGCCACGTCGCCCACGGTACTCACGTCGACCCCCACCTCCCCAAGCTGCGGGACAAGCACCTCCAACGGTATCTTGGACATGTAGATGGACGAGGACGCTGCCGCGAAGACCACCATAAGCGCTACTATTATGAGGCCCCTAGGCAGGTCCCTCTCCTCAACGTACTTGAAGTACTCTCCGGGCCCCCTCAGGACCCCGAGAGTAAGCTCCACGAATCCTCTCCTTTCGTCACTCATGTCTCAGCGCCTCCACTGGGCTAAGGTTGCTCGCCCTCCAGGCCGGGTACAGCCCCGATACCACGGCCGTAGCGACAGCGAAGCTCACGACGAACGCGCCCAGGCTCAAAGATGCCGTCACAGGTAAATCAATGTAGCCCCCGACGGCCTTCCCTATGATGAACCCGAAGGCGGCCCCTGTGGCCCCACCCAGGGCGCCCGTCACCATAGCCTCGCTCAGGAACATGAAGAGGACGTCGCTGCTCTTCGCCCCCACAGCCTTCATCGTCCCTATCTCCTTGGTCCTCTCCATGACGCTCACCGTCATCGTGTTGATGATGCTCACGCCGGCCACCAGCAGCGAGATGCCGGCTATGCCGCCCAGGACCGACTGGATGGTCCCCAGGATGGACCCCACCTGCTCCTGGGCCCTCGCGTAGCTAATGACAGTCACCTTGTCCCCCAGCCTATCCTTGATGCTGTCCACGGCGGTCTTCACCTCGTCTACGGTGTTAGTCTTCGCTATGACGAAGTTGAACTCCCCGCCGATCTCGTAGAACTGCTGGGCCGTGCCCAGGGGGATGGATATGCTGTCATCCAGGTTGAAACCGAAGCTGCTGCCCTGGGCCTTCAGGATCGTCACAACCCTGAGCGTCATCTCCTTATCGACGCCGTTCACCTGGGACTTGATCTTGATCCTGTCGCCCAGGTTGATGAGCTGCTCGTCGAGGTCCCTGGGCTTGGCCACGTTGGCGCCGACGCACACGACGGCGGAGTCCGAGCGCACAAAGTTCCTGCCCTCAGCGATCACGGTGTTCTTGTTTATCTCCGCGTACTCCTCCGTCACGCCGTAGACGTCCGTGTAGAACGCCCGACCCTTCACAGTGAACGAGCAGAACCTGTTTGCCACTATTGGGGTAGCGGCCGCCACCTCGGAGACCCTCTCAATGACATCCAGTTCCCTCCACCCGAGGGTATCGGACGCGAGGCCCATGCTGCTCTGGATATCCCCTGGGATGACGATGATGTTGGTGGGCCCGAAGACCTCCAGCTGCTGGGTGACGCTGTCGGTGAGCCCCTGGGTGACGCTCACCAAGCCGGTGACCGCCGCGCACCCTATCAGAATACCCACTATGTTGAGGGCGAACCGGAACTTGCGCTCCCTCACCCCCTGAGTGGACATCAGGAAGATGTCGAGTGGGTTCACATGGATCACTTAAGGACCTAATCCGAGGAGCCGCCTCACCCACATCCAGAAGGACGGGGTCTCAGGCGTCTCCGCGCCGCCGCTCTGGGCGCCCGCCACCGTCACGTCGAGGCCCACGTCCTCGTGGTGCTCCCTGTTCAGGTGGTCCCTGTAGTTGACTCTGACGCTCATAGTGTGGGACCCCTCGGGGGCGTCGTCTGCCACCGCATACTTTATGTCGAAGGGTATGGGGCTGTCAGGGTCCACGGCGCCTATGTACTCGGTGCTGCCCGCCACGCGCCTGAACACCAGGCTCTCCACCAGCTCTATGCTCACGAACTGGACGCTGTCCGTCCCTATGAGCAGCAGGTCCGCCTCCAGCTCCCTGGTCTCACCCTTCTTCGCCTCGACCGACGGGGTGTCCAGGAGCTCGAAGTCGATTAGCTCCTCCACGGTGATGGTCATCACCTCAGTCAGCGACCCGGCCGAGCCCTTATCGTCGATGTACGTCACCACTATGCTGACGGGGTACTGCCCAGCCGGGATGTCGCCTGAGGCCAGCAGCCTCCACGTGACTCTCTTGGTGTCCCCTTCGGCGAGGTCGCCCAAGCTGACCCTGGTGGGTGAGAGGGGCGAGACCTTGGTTATGCCCGTCAGGCTTATGTAGGATATGAGGTCATAGGCGTCGGCTCCCTCACACTGCACGTCGGCGAGTACGTCGAAGGAGTCGCCGGGTCTCACCGTCTGAGCCACCTCCATGTTGCTTATGGTCACTATAGTGTTCTTTGCGATGACCTTAGAGTCCAGGTTCACTGGCAGGGCGAAGTTCTGGTAGAAGGCGTTGCCTGAGTCGTCCTCGCAGGTCGCCGTGGCCGTCAGCGTATAGGCCCCCAGGGAGGCGCTCATGAGGACCGAGACCGTGGGCGCCACCCTCACTTCCTCGCCCGGCATGATGGTGTCGAACGAGGAGACCATGCCGTCGGTCACCGCGATGTAGCTGGTGCCCGAGTTTATAGTTAACCTGACGTTCCTGACGTTCTGATCCCAGTCGTTCCTGAAGACGTAAAGCAGCTCCGTGCTCGTACCCGTCTTAGCGTTCACCGTCTCCTGGCTCGAGACGTAGAGAAGTTTAGGCCTGAACTCGTTACTCACTACTATGCCGATGGGTATAGACAGGGGACTGTCAAAACCTGTGCCGTATCTGATGTATTTCACTGTTAGAGTCAGTGTGTATGTTCCTAGAGGAGTGTTCTGATCAACGAACAAGACCGGGTAGTAAATTTTTGCTCTATCTTGAATAACCTCAAATGCTTTCTGTGCATCCTTAATCACTGAAATTCCAGGGACTTGGGATGTAAGAATCGCTTCAACGGTGTAGATATCCACCCCGAGGTTCTTCAGTGTAACCTTAATGCTATTAGCCTCCCCAGCTGTGAGGTAAATGTCATCCACAGACACCTGCAGGACGTTGGCCTGTGCCGCAGGCGTGTAGAACGTCGTGATGGCCGTTATCGCTAAGACTAGTATTCCAATGGTTTTCTTTCTCATCATATCACATCATGTCCTTGACGCTCTTCTCTCCTATTATGACGCCGTCCCTGAGCTGGATTAGGCGGTCGGTGTTCTGGGCCACGGTTGGGTCGTGGGTGATTAGGACGAAGGTCTTCCCCTCCTCCTTGTTGAGCATTCTGAGTAGGTGCATTATCTCTTCACCTGTCTTGGAGTCCAGGTTCCCCGTGAGCTCGTCCGCGAGGACGAGGTTGGGCTCGTTGGCCAGGGCCCGCGCTATGGCGACGCGCTGCTGCTCGCCTCCGCTGAGCTGGCTTGGCTTGTGGTCGGCCCTGTCTGCGAGGCCGACCAGGTCCAGGAGCTCTATGGCTCTGCGGTGCCTCTGGCCCCTGGAGATGCCCGCTATGGCCATGGGCAGCTCCACGTTTCCG
>CAZAKG010000048.1:0-15949 GCA_964485755.1 uncultured Candidatus Bathyarchaeia archaeon
AATGCATTCTATGATAACGATTATAACGTGTATATGTATAGGGAGGACCCAAGAATCACGGTGAGCGTGCCAAATAACTGGTGGGGAACAAATACTTATGAAACAATTGAGGATAAAATATACGACGTCAACGACAACCCCAGACTATGCTCTGTGAAATACACGCCAATACGGTCTGAGCCACCCCTCTATCTACCTAAAGTACCCTACAGGTTAACAGTTTCAAGCCTCCGATCCACCATCAAGTTAAATGAAAACATTGAGATATCCGGTAAAATCAATCCACCCCTGAAGGTCTTAAACGTACAAGTCATCTGCGTCGGACCCGACGGCACACGTATAGAAAATGCATTGAGCACAAACTCGGAGGGAGAATTCTCTCACACTTTTACTCCAAGCTCCATAGGCGTCTGGAGCATCACGGTGGCCTCTGAAGGAAGCCTGTTAACCGATTCTGGTTTCGAGGGCATACAGGTCGACGTCACCAAAATCGATAGCTTGATTGAACTTGACTACGCACCCAAGCTCTGCTTCGAAGATGATTTGGTCACAGTCAACGGAGCGCTGACCCCCTCCAAGTCGAACGTGGCGATAGGGATTATTGTCATTCACCCAGATGGGTCAGGGTACAATGGATACACGACGACGGACAGCGGGGGCGTATTCACCTATAAAACGTATGGCACACAGCAAGGCATCTACACGGCTACGTTTACCTGGTCTGGAACCGATGAATACGCAGGCTCCGCAGAGACCATATCGTACCGCGTTCAGAGCCCAAGCGGGCTGAAGATAATCGTTGAAGACGAAGACGGCGAAAAAATAGCTACTGCCGCGATAAAATCAGTTGCTCAGCCCGAGGATCAGGGCGCCCTAACCGGCGTAACAGATTCGGGGGGGAGTCTCGTATTCACAGAGATCGCTGCCGGCGACTATACTTTCACCGTGGAAAAGAGCGGCTACGAGCCAAGAACCCTTACATTGAGCCTCTCCGAGGGTGAAACACGGGAAATTAAAACTACGCTATCAGAAACGAAGACTATTCCGGCCTCCTATACCCCACCGACGGGTGAAGAAGAGCCGAGCCCCAAGAACGACCCGCTGATACTGGGATTCATTCCAAGCATACTGATCTTCGGCATCCTGATCACTCTATACATCTTCGTGAGAAGACGTGCACTGAGATAGAACACGCCCTCTGTCTCGAGGTAATTAACATCGGTCGCAACATAGGGCGAAACACTATTAGAAAAAATGTGATAAACATGGTTTCCCCTCACTATTATGGTGACTATGGTCAAGGTACTCGTACTTTACCACTCCCAGCAGTACGGTAACACCGGCAAGATGGCTGAGGCAGTGGCTGAAGCCCTGAAGTCGGGGGGCTGCTCGGTGACCCTCCACAACGCCAACGAGAAAAGGTACCCCATAGAGGAGTACCCCGGATACGACGCGGTTGCCTTCGGCACACCTGACTACTTCAGCTACATGGCCGGCACACTAAAGACCTTCATGGACGACTGGTACCTGCACAGAAACGAGCAGGGATACACAGGCAAACCCTACGCCGTGTTTTACAGCCACGGCGGAGGAGGCCGGGCGAAGGAGTCCCTGTCTCTGTTCAGCCGCGTGGGCACCCAGGTTGGGCAAGCCATTGCGTCAAGCGGCTCACCGAACAAGGCTGTGTTAGACCAGTGCAGAGCACTCGGAACTGAGCTAGCTAAGAAAGTTAATAAATAATTTTTTTTTAAATACGTAGGATACTGTTGCTCACGTAGTTGGGTTCACCGTGGACAGGGTAAACCAAAACGGCGTCATGAAGCCTCCAGCGTCTTAGTGCTAGGCTGATACCTAGAATGGCGATGATGATGGAAACCGGTGGGGAGCCGGGGACGCCTCCAGGACTCTCACCTCCATCACCGTTTGCCAGTTGTTTCCACTGTCCCCAGCTGTGAAGGGTGCAGTGAGCCCTAGCCCTAATTGTGTCGCTGGAAGGCTCTAGGATGCGCTCAACGGTGAAAACAGTATCGGTCTGAGGCTGTAAGTCGTCAATTGTGAGGGCACTATCGCCGACCTGGACCTCAATTGTGTCAATGTAGTGGATTTGGGTTGGCTGGGCGTGCCTAACCTCGATGACGAGAACCGTTTGGCTGCCCCTCTCCACGATCTCCAAGCTCACGACAGAGGGCACGTCAGCTGACCCTAAGACAGCGGAGCTGCACGCGTACACGAGAAGGGCCAAGAATAACCATACTTTGAGCCTCATCCACCTGTCACAGGCTAGTAAAAGGAGCCATTAGATATAAACCGGAAGTTGTGACTCAGGGAGAATGAAAACTTGGCCATATTAAGTACTGGGAAAACCACATAGTTGAAAAGAACAGTGTTTTCAAATTTAGGTTACTTTATTTTCAAAATATAGTTGCTAGCGTTAAGCGTAAACCGACTCAATCAGGTCAACGTTGTCTTCGGCTATGGGGCCCTTGTGCGGCGCATCCGTCTCCTTGTTCTTAAGAACGGGCAGCAGCCACCTGGAGCACTTGGAGTTGGGGCAGCTGTAGAGTGCCAAGGACCTCTCCTCTAGGCCGATGATTACGTGCATCCATTTACGGTCATCTCTGACCAAGGTGGTTTTGCACTCGGGGCACATCATGTATCCCCCTTTTTTTAGACTCGTATAATAGCCATGGTGTGTTGAACCAGCAGACACATATCGGCGAGAGTTCTCGAACCAAGGCCGTTCAGTGTTAGGTTGTACGTCTGTCATTTTTCCTTCACACTACTCTTTAAACCGGGATCCTAGAGCACTTTTCATAGATGAAGCCTAAAAAGATACCAACAACCCTTGATCACGTCGTCTTCCCCGAAGAGATCCAGTTGACCCACATAGATTCGGAGGAGGCCCCCTTCAGGCGTTCAAATGTGGACATCCAGAAAATACTGCAGGAGTCCATCAAGAAGAAGCTGGAGCTTGAAGAGTCAAAAGGATAAATTATCATCCTAGCATTCAAGCATGTTTTCATTTGCATCCTTCTTCATGTCTAACATAGTAATATAGATACGTAGGGCACCTAGAATACATCTCCTACTAATTAGAGGCCATAATCATAAGGGCAACATTGACCCGTTCCAAGGATTGTTGTTCTATATCACTACACTCTAACCCTAATATCGATTACAGCTAAAATGAGAGGGCGATGATGAAGCCCCTCATCGTCGCGTGCATACCCGCATACAACGAGCACAAGTCCATTGCCGACACGGTGAGCAAGGTATCTGAGCACGTCGATCACGTGATCGTGTGCGACGACGGCTCCAAGGACACGACGGGGAAGATCGCTGAGAAGTGCGGAGCCATAGTCATACGGAATCCTAAGAACATGGGTAAAGGAGCCGCCCTCAAAAACTGCCTCAAGGTAGCAAGGAAGTTGTCAGCGGACGTCGTGGTCACCCTGGACGCCGACGGGCAGCACAACCCGGGTGACATACCCAAACTCTTCAGGCCAATCATGAGGGGCGAAGCGGACCTCGTCATAGGCTCCAGGTACCTTGAGGGCTCCAGCATGGACCCTCCGCTCTACAGGCGGGTCGGGCTTTCAGTCATCAACTCCCTCGGCCAATCCGCCATGGTGTCCGTGAAGGACACCCAGAGCGGGTTCAGGGCGTTCAACAAGAAGGTGCTGGAGCTCTTCGCAGACTCCGACGAGACGGGCTTCGGCGTGGAGTCTGAGCAGCTAGCCATAGCACGAAGGTTCGATCTGAGGGTTGAGGAGGTACCCATCACCATAAGATATAGCGGGATAGAAAACACGTCCAAGAAAGACCCTATCACCCACGGCCTGGAGCTCGTCACAGTAGCCTTAAAGCTTCTAGTTCAGGACCGGCCTCTCATGATGATAGGCTTCCCGGGGGTTCTATTCATCGCCTCATCCATGGTAACAGGCTACATCTTCGTCAAGGACTTCAACTTATTCGGATACTTCAGCGTACCCATGGCCCTTATCACATTCACATTTCTGATTATTGGGACCTTACTTGTACTTTGTAGCCTAATATTTTATGCAATATACCTGTTGAAACTCGAGATCAAGAAAACGCGAATAGATGTTTAAAGAATAAGTATTGTGTAAAGCTGAGGATAATATAGTTAGTCTATCAAAGTTGAATTTCGAGGAAGCACGCTGAAGTCGCTACAATATTCGCTGAGGATGTTCGAGGCTTGTCGGCGCATGATGCTGCTGCTGAGGCGGCCGAAACAGTGTTGAAGCTCGTGCAGAGGATGGGTGTCCCACTGAGGCTCATGAACTGAGGTGTTACAGAGAAGAACATTGACGTTATGGCTGGGGATGTCATGCTAGCCATTGAGCCCGTAACCTTAGGCCCTGCTCCGTGGAGTCCAGGAAGCAGCTTCTCGTTAAGGCTCTTCAGGGCAACTTTTTGATCTGGTTGACCCTTCGGGGTTTATGCAAGGGTATAATAGTTCTCGTGTTTCACATATTATTATGACCCAAGTTAGCGAGGTCTACCTCTGTAAAATATGCGGCAACAAGGTCAAGGTTCTGGAGAGTGGCGCAGGTACCCTTGTCTGCTGCGGTGAACCCATGAAGAAGACCAAGTAAACTTTTTTTTTCTATTCTTTGGTTATTGTCTGTTTGGCTATCTCGACGAGGTCCTCTGGAGGTATGGGTTTCATCAGGACCCTCTTTATCTGCTGATCCTTCTCCAGCTCCTCCATGTAGCTTCCGTAGCCTGTAATTATGATGATCTTCATGTACTGGTTCTTGGCGTGGATCCGTTTGGCCAGTTCGTCGCCCAGCATGTCGGGTAGGTTCATGTCTATGATCACAAGGTCGTAGTGTAGCTTTGTGACTTTGTACAGCGCCTTTATTCCGTTGCTTGCTGTGTCCACCCTGAAGCCTACGTTCTCCAGGACCAGCTTGAATGTGTTCACTAGGTTGGGGTCATCGTCCACAACCAGGATCGTCTTAAAGTTGTCTCCCTGTTGCTCTTTCTCTGTGGGCTTCTCGGGCTGCTTCGCGCCGTGGTGCGTGGTTGTGCTATGGATTTCGTTTCTCAGTGCATCAACGTCTTTAAAGAGGGTCTCTATCTTTTCCTCGTGTTCCTTTAGCTTCTCCAGTAACAGGTTTAGCACGTGGTTGATTTCCAAGTTAGGCATTATTTCCCGCAGCTTTGGTTGCTAATCCCAGCTTTCATAGACTATTTGACTATTGTCGCCTAGGTTTCTTGATTACATTTCTATATTATCACTTGTTTTTACTGAGACTCAAAGTTGGCGCCGATCACATCTACGGCGTCTTCAGTATTCATATTCCATAATGGCTTTATTACCTACCGAAAAAAGGGGTTCATCGTTCAGTTATAGGTGAAAAAAATTGATGCAGACACATGAGACGCTGCAGAGGTGGGTGAAAGCCCATAATGCTAAAGACGTAGAGTACCTGAAGAGTCTGTACGCAGCTGACTCTGTGTTCCAGCTGACAGGAACCAGGGCGACTTCGACGAGGGAGTCGGCTTTCAAGATGGCGGAGTTCGACTACGCCACTGAGACGCAGCGAGATGTCAGGACCTCATGGATCATGGGGGACGAGATCCAGGCTGAGGTTACAGAGAGGAGCGCCCTCTTGGAGGCGGCTGGCATACATGAGGCCCACTACAACGGGCAGTTCATTATAAGGGGAGGCCAGATTGCGTCCGTGCAGCTTGAGCCCACCACGGAGACTAGGCAAGCGACCGATCGCGCCCTCTCCCAGTTCGTGGCATGGGCCTCCACTGCTAGGCCCCAGCGTCTGGCCCAGGTGATGCCCGGGGGTAGACTGAGGTACGACGCCGAGGCTGGCCGGCAGATGCTTGAGCTCATGCGTGAGTGGAAGCGGGCTACGAGGTAAAACCAAGTCTCTTTAATAGTTACATTGAAACCGGGTGCTGCCTTCTTTAAACGTAACATATTTAGGCTCGACTAACGCCGTCATCTGATCAACATGGTCAAGATCGGGATCATTATCTGTGATCGTAATAGAACCTGTACAGGTAACAAGTGCTTCAAAGCGATCATTGAGCGCGACGGGGCCTTCAGTGACTACCCGGAGGGCGAGCCGATAGAGGTTGTGGGCTGGATGGCCTGTGGAGGCTGCCCCGGAGAACGTTTAGAGTCCGCTCCCGCTGACATGAAGAAGTACGGCGCCGAGGAGATATACTTAGCCAGCTGCTATCTCGCAGGTTACCCTGTCTGCCCCTACATCAAGGATCATAAGGATTACATCGAGACCGTTGTGGGTCTGCCGGTGAAGGTCGGTACGCACCCCATGCCCGCCAACTACGTGAAGGCGCATGGTAAGATCGGTGACTGGAGGCGAGTTGGGGCAGACAAGTGGCTTAAGAGCATCACAGGGGACGGCGAGGACGCCGACAAGTATGACTCAACCACCCCCAACTTCCTGGAGAAGTAACAGGTAGCTCACTCGATGATGTGTCCAATAATGATCCGATTAACCTGATCTCTTTCTAGCAAGATTTTTTTAATTAAAAATAGACATTCGTGTCTCTCTTACCTGACAGACTCCGAGGGTGAGGTCATTGTAGTCAACAATCAGGAGACTGCCTATAAAACGTGTTTAGAAACAGTCTGTGAGTAGCTTAAAACTTGAATTTAAAAAGAAGGGGAAGGAGGGTAACTAGTCTTAGTCTATGACCATCACTGTAGTGTAGACGGCGGGTATCTGCCTCTCGATTGTTAGGACAGCGCCCTGAGCAGGTCTCAGCTCGATCCTGAACTCCTCGTACGGATGGACCAGAGCGGTAGCTGGCGTCACCTGGGCAGGGTCTAGCGTGCTCCGGTCAAGTTCATTGAAGTCAACAGTGACCCTGAACTTTTCACCCGTCTCGAGCAGCCTGTCGCCGTCGCTGTTCACGCCTTGGATGGTCATGCATGTGCCGTTGCTGGTGTAGATCTCGCCGTGGGCTCTCTGAGTTGTTATGGTTGCCACGAGTTTGTCGTCGCTGAGGTCCACCGGTTCGTGTCCTTGGCTCAACTTGAGGTAGAACGTCAATTTGATCAAGGCCACATCAGACTGTGCACCTGTCAAGTTGACGAACTGTCCCACGAGGCCGCTGTCCATCAGCATCGATGAACTGGCCTCGGACATACCTGAGCTAATTACTGACTGCGCCTTCTCCGCTGTAAGGAACCCCATGTTCAGTACAACGAAGGCGAAGGCAGCGGCCGTGATTACGAAAGCTACCAAGATTATGGCTGTCTCCAGCCCGGTCATGCCGCGTCTGTTTTGCATTAGGATGTTTCACCCTTGCCGACAAGTGAAGGATTATTATCTTATATCCACATGTGATTCCGATTAAACTACATACAACTTGTTAAACACGAAGTTAATTTTATATTTGAACGTAATCTATTCTCTCGGCTCCACCTCCCATTGTCTGTGAAGTTTCTATATTGACGTTTCTACCAACTTTAGTGGCAACTACCACGATGGCAATAAGTTCACTGTACGAAGCTGATGACTCTGTGATCTGATCTATTATTATACTATACAATTCTTTTAATCGAGTTACACGTCCTGATACTTTGTGGGCGGGTTGCTTGGATAGGGTTCAGAAGGCCGCCGTTGCGGTAGCCTGCATAGTACTGTCTACACTACTATTAGCCTTGTCCATTGACGCCGTGGGGGAGGTCCCGACGTTGAGGGAGCTGCGCGCCTCCGATCTGCCCGTTCAGCCTGATACGCCTCTCCAACCTAACCCGGATACAACAAGGCTTGATCAGATGACCGGGGCAGAGGGGTCTGAGCCTCTTCTATGGATCATCGGCTCCACGGAGACGAGTTACCTGAGGCTTGTACCCTACGACAAGTACTACTCTGGGGCGTGGGAGACGGTCGAGGTTGGGTCTGAGTCCTACAATGGGGGCTACGTGGACATTCCAGTTGAGACGTATCTCTCGATGAGCTCCGTGTCGTTCACGGTCGTCCCGCTTTCCGACCTCGGAAAGTATCTACCCACGGCGCCCAACACGGTGAGCCTGAACCTCACGGATCTCGTGGACTACCTGTGGGAGAAGCAGGTGTTCAGCTCGGAGGCTGATCCTCAGGCGTATAACCTGACTTACTTCAGGTTCACTTTCAGCGAGGAGCAGCTCAAAAACGCTCGCGTGGTCTACTTGCCTGAGTGCCTTGAGGTTCCCGGGTACCTTGAGGAGGATCTCAGGGCGCTTGCTGAAGGCATCACAGCAGGGGACCTCACTGCCTACGATAAGCTGATCAGTCTCAAGGACTACCTCATGCAGCACTACGAGTACAACCTGAGCTGCCCGGCGCCGCCTCCCGGAACCGACCCCCTCGAGTACTTCCTGTACGAGAGCGGCGAGGGTGTGTGCACCCACTTCAACACGGCCCTCACCATGATGGCCAGGACGCTGAACATCTCGGCCCGCCTCGTGGGAGGTTTCTATATAGACCCTGACACCCTCACCCAAGAGGTCTACCCGATGCAGAGGCACGCCTTCACGGAGGTCCCCTTCGAGGGGCTGGGCTGGATCATCTTCGACGCGACTCCGGGCTCCGACCTGTCATCGATCCTGGACTCGCTGCCAGGCGTCAACGGTACAGACGGAGGATCAGGTGAGGTACCTGTACCCGACGTCGTCGATAAACCTGTAGAGCCCATCGTCACGCCCTCGGAGGAGCAGTTGTTCAAAATATTCGGCGTGACGGGGGCCAGCTACCTGCGGGACGGCGTGGCCGACTACTATAACGGCTCATGGTACGCGAGTAGAGCCGTCTCGCTTGACTACGACGGCCACTATGTTGAGCGGGTCGTCGAGGGCTACGAAAGGGTGGATGATCACCACTTCTACGTGGAGTTCAACGAGCCAGCTGAAGGCTACATTCCTGTGCCCCTCACCACGCGGCAGCTCATCTCAGAGGCTGCCTTAGACTACTACCCTGAGTTTGAGCTCTTCAGCGTCGAAGAGGGAAACGTCACCGGCTATGAGGTGCTGTCCGAGGTCCCATACTTCAACGAGACCTCTTTAACGAGGGCTGAACCCTACTTGGTGGATCGGTACCTGCAGATACCTGAGGAACTGAACGATTCGATCAGGCACATCGCCCTCTTGGCGACTAGGAGTCAGACATCTGCGTACGGTAAGGTCAAGGCCCTGGAGACGTACCTGAAGACACAGTACACGTATAACCTCACGTACGCTCAAGCGCCCGAAGGGGTCGACGCTGTGGAGTGGTTCTTGATCCGCAGGAGGCAGGGGGTGTGCACGGACTTTGGCTCCGCTCTGGTTCTCCTAGCCCGATCTATGGGGATACCGTCCAGGCTCGTCACAGGTTACCTGATCAGCCCCGACGCTGAGACTCAGGCTGTGAAGGCCAGCCAGGCCCACGCGTACGCAGAGGTGCTTTTTGATGACCTCGGGTGGGTCACCTTCGACGCGACGCCCACCGCCGCCGGAGAGGTGGAGGGCGGCGACGGCCGGGTTCCTACCTTCACCAACATCACCTACCAGGACGAGTATGTGCTCGTCGGGTCACACTTCACCGTGGCGGGAACCGTGGTCGATGACGGCGGCCTCGGCGTCAGCGGCCTGGACGTCCTGATCTACCTCAAACAGAACAAGAACGAGTCCGGGGTGCTCGCAGGTAAGACCACCGTGGTCGGCGGCCTCTTCAACGCCTCATGCCTCTTCCCCGTGGGGCTCCCGCCGGGCGAGTACATGGTGGACGCTCACACTCTGGGAGACGACCTGTACCTGGGCTCGTGGAGTGACCCGCCCATCGTCAGCTACACAGAGACGGTGTTCCTGGTGCGGTCCCCCGAGAAAGTCGTTGCAGGGCACAGGTTCAACCTGGCGGGTATCCTGCTCAACAAACCCACAAACGAGACCGTGAGTGGCGCGGAGTATACAGTCGAGGTTGACGGGGGAGCGTTCCACGGTGTAACTGACTCTGAGGGATCATTCAACGTGGAGATGTCCTTGGATGAACCCGGGGAGTACTCTGTGATGTACAGTTGGGAGGGCTCAGGGTTCTACCTGGGGGCCGACACGGTTGAGACAGTTCAGTCGCTGCCCTTGGCCTTCACGATGAAGGACGTTGCCCTCGTCAGGGGAGAGACATCGGTGGTGAGCGGCGTCGTCCACGCCGACGAGATTCTAGGGGCATCCGAGGCCGTCACAGCCACGATACTAGGCAACGAGGTCTCAACTGTTACCGACGAGGGCGGAGGCTTCATGATTCTATGCAGAGTCCCCTCCGGCCAAGAGCTCGGGCCTCTCCCTGTGGCGCTCACCTTGCACAGCAGCCAACTAACCGTGACTCCGTCTCTCCAGGTGTTCGCCAGGCCGCGTCTGTCCGTAGTTGGGGCGGGGCCAGTTCAGGTCGGCCAGAAGAAGAGCGTGTCGCTTCAATTAGTAGACGACGGCGGATCACCCATCTCTGGGGCGCCCATCAAGGCGAACTATGTCTACGGCGAAGAGACCAAGAGCTTCGACTTGGTATCTGATCAGGGCGGCTCCGTCAGCTTCGATATTCTTGTGGCCGAGGAGGAAGGCGGCAGCCTAGTCTACGAGGCCAGGTTCGGTGGTTCAGGCAACTACCTAGCCGCCTCCACCACCGGCAGCTTGGCCGTTGTGCCCGCCCCGCCTTTTCACCTCCTGACCGCGTTGGCCGCACTGCTGACGATAGCGGGTGTGGGGGGACTGATGCTGCTCAGGGGACGCTGGGCTAAAAAGGGGGAGACTGAAACCACTGCGTTGACCACCGAGGCACCTACGCCGAGGGGGCTCTCCATATCCTTCCCCGCAATCAAGCCCCCGCTGCCCAGCGTGTGGGGTTTAGACGAAGAGCTGGGCATACTCGTGTTTTTGACGGCTCCCGATGGCTCACCGATAGCTGGCGTATCCGTAGAGCTTGTCATGCATGAGCACGCTGAGGACATGCTGACCAATGGAGATGGTGAGGCGCGCGCATCCACAAAGTTCAACGAGAAGGGGACCTACGCCGTGACAGTGAATTACAGGCCTGGTGGAATGAAGACGTCGCAGAAGGTCAGGGTGGTCGACTACCGTGAAGAAGTTGTTAGGCTCTTTAACTCCAAGTTCAAGGAGGCCCGTGAACGCTTCAAGGCAGTCAGGGAAAACCACACGGCGCGGGAGCTCATGGAGTATCTGGAGTTGGAGACACCCGCCGTGACGCACAGTGCTCTGGAGGAGATGGTTTTTCTGTTCGAGGAGGCGAACTACAGCCTGCACCCGGTTCAGCGGGGGCTATACGAGAGGTTCTACATAGCCATGATCGGCTTCGAGGAGGCGTATGTGGGTGGAGAAGAAGATTAAGCAGGTGATCGTCCCGACGCTGGCCTATGCGGGGGCCTCCATGCTGGTCCTGTGGCTCTTCGTGCTACAGGAGACCACGGTGCCCATCAGCTTCCTGGGGTGGCAGCGCCTCGTATCCCTCGCGTTCCTGGGGACTCCTCTGCTGGCTGCGTTCACCGCGTACTATGCCTCCGTGGTGGTGGGCGAGCTCCTCGTTGGAGAAGCTGTTGAGTCCATCTCCGAGGGCTTGAAGCGCCTGGCTGTCACATCGTTCCTCTTCTTCGTCTCTGACTGGAGCCTGCTGCCCGGATGGCTGAGCCCGCTCACGGGCTTCATCTTCTACGCGTCCATACTGTCCATGCTGCACAAGACCCTGAGCGCCGTGCTCGAGCCCATAAACCAGCTCTTCGAGCCCGTCCTGTCCAGCGTCTACATACTCTTCATAGGCTTCATAGGCAGCCAGGCGTGGCTACAGGTGTACCCCCACCTGGAGAGGTACATACTCGGCTCGGTCTACGCGCCCATGCTTCTCCCCTACGTTCAGTCTGGCGTAGCCGAATCCATCAACAGCGTCATAGTCGTCAGCACGGCACTGGTCTCGGTGCTTGCCTTAGCCGGCGTACTCAGGAGCCACCCAAACGTGTACCTGAGGTACGTCGGAGACATGGCATCGGGGAGGCTCGAGAAGATGACCCTCCTCTCGTTCATGGTGATCTACTACTTCTTCTTCGTGAGGGGCTTCCTGCTTAGAGCTTCAGGGATTAACCCCCAGTACGTCGTCGTGGGTGAGTGGGCGGCGCTGTGCATAGGCTTCTACCTATCGTACAGGGGGTTGAAGAGGTTCACAGCCGAGTCCCTGGTGAGCGAGGATTACACGGGCACTTGGAGAAAACACGTGCAGCAGGTGAGCCTTATAGGAGAGCCCGAGATGGCGCTGTTCGAGGCGTTACTGGACAGGTTCGTCGGAAACGGTGAGCTCGACGAACTAGTAGTACAGCTGGCCCTCCTTCTCGAGCACTCGGGTCTCAACCCGACAGCCATAACCGCCGCGCTTTCTCCCCTTATAAACTACAGGGACGATCCGCTGCCCCGGATAGGGTTCGCGTGGCAGACCGATAACGCCATGAGACGTAACTTGGCTCAGAGAAAGAGGGTCATTAACACGGTGCTCGGCTCCATACAGTTAAAGCCCTACGGTCCTGAGGCTGAGCCGAAACAGGACCCAATCAATAAAGCTGTGGAGGCTAAATAGTTGCAGTTAGAACAGTTCAAGGTTTATTGTGATGAGATACTGGACGCTGTCCAGAGCTACTTCGTGGGTGAGCGCCGGCTGCTGGAGAAGGTGCTCGCCGCGTCGCTTGCCAACGGCCACGTCCTATTCGAGGACAACCCGGGTCTGGGTAAGACTCTCCTGGCCAAGGTCTTCGCGAAGGCGACGGGCTGCGACTGGAGCCGCATACAGTTCACCCCGGACCTGATGCCTTCGGACATCATCGGCACGAAGGTCTGGCGGGCTCACACAAGCGAGTTCACGCTGGAGAAGGGCCCGGTCTTCACCCACATACTGCTGGCGGACGAGATCAACCGTTCGCCACCCAAGGTTCAGTCAGCCCTCCTCGAGTGCATGGAGGAGAGGCAGGTCACCATCGAGGGGGAGACCATGAGGCTTGAGCGCCCCTTCTTCGTCCTGGCTACGCAGAACCCGATAGAGCTTGAGGGCACGTACCCGCTCCCGGAGGCGCAGATGGACAGGTTCCTGCTGAAGCTGTCCACGGGCTACGTCGGCAACGTGGACCAGGAGGTGGAGATACTGAAGCGCAGGGCCTCGTGGAAGAAGGACGACCCCACGGACTTCGTCGAGGGCGTCACATCCACCGAGGGCTTCAGGGAGCTGCAGGACCATGTGGAGACGGGCGTGTACGTGGACGAGCAGATATACTACTACATCTCGAACTTGGTCAGGGCCACAAGGGTGAGCCCCTACGTGGAGGTCGGGGCCAGCCCCCGCGGCGGCCTGAGCCTCTTCAAGGTGGCCAGAGCCAACGCGGCGATAAATGGCAGGGACTACGTGATCCCGGACGACGTGAAGATGTACGCCGTGGACGCCCTGGCTCACAGGATGATCATGAAGCTGGAGTACGCCCTGGACGACAAGGTGTCCCCCGCAGGGATCGTGCAGAACGTCCTGGAGAAGGTTGAGGCCCCTAAGGAGACCGTGCGCAGGTAGCTACCATGATCACCGGTGTACCCCTGAGGCTTACCCTCAGCGCCTTCGGCTTCATGCTCGCGGGTATGGTCACCGGTAACATTTACATGATCCAGCTGGGGCTCTTACCCCTCCTATTCGTACTGCTCGGGATGATAATCCGTCAGCCCACCCTGTTTGCTGTGGAGCCGCCGCAGCAATCCGTCAGCGTGGACGTGGGTGACGAGCTGACGGTAACCCGCGTGGTCCAGGTCGTGGACGGGCTGGGGCTGGTCACCCTGGGCGAGGAGCTGCCGCCGAGCTTCGAGCTGCTTAAGGGCAACAACATTCAAGCCTTCTGGAAGCAGCCCGGCGAGGCTCAGCTTGAGCTCAAGTACCGCGTCAAGTGCACAAAGAGGGGGACATACAAGTTCGGCAGCCTCCTCTGGGAGTCCAGGCACCCGCTGGGCATGGTTCCCACGAAGATGGGCTCATTGGAGCTCAACCAGGAGCTCATCGTTAAGCCCCGGACGCTCAAGGTGAAGAGGATCAGGCAGCAGAAAGTGTTCACCAAGATACCCATGCCCGCGGAGTCCAGGATACAGATGGGCGTACCCACCACGGACTTCAAGGAGCTGAGGGACTACAGCTTCGGCGATTCGTACAAGCAGATCAACTGGAAGGCCACGGCCCGGAAGCAGAGGTCCAGCCTACCCACCGTGAACGAGTACGAGAAGGAGGGCAGGCAGGTCGTGTACGTTTTCCTTGACACCTCAAGCCACCTTGGCGTCGGGACCACCCTGAGCAACAGCTTCGAGTACGCCGTACAGGCCACCCTGGGGTTGACGGAGTTCTACTTGGCGCGGCAGTGCAAGGTCGGCCTGAGCCTCTTCAACAGCCAGCCGGGGCCGCCCACCCCCAGCGAAGAGGTTGATGGGGGGCCCCTCTCTCAGCACGTGTTCCCCGAGGGCGGAAGAGTCCAGCAGTACCGGATACACAGGATGCTCCTGAACGCCGAGCTGCAACTCTCGCACTGGAGCCTCAAGGAGGCGCTGGCCCATGTCCGCGGCCACGTCCTCGGCACCAACCCGCTGTTCGTCGTAGTCACCTGGGTTAGGGTGGAGAACCTGTCCAGCCTCATGGAGGGCGCCAAGGAGCTGTCCAAGTACATCAAGAACCGTAGGCAGCGCCCCAACATTCTGGTGGTGAACGTTTCAGGCTTCGAGCTTGCATCGGAGGGGCAGGAGGAGAGCCAGGCTGTTCAGCTGATGGAGTTCAAGGAGAGCCACCTGGTCTCCCGGCTGAGGTCCATGGGTCTCATGGTCGTCAACTGGTACCCCCTGAAGCAGTCCATAACCGAGGTTCTGCTCACCCAGGTCAGAGGTGTATGACATGATCCGCACATATATCCGGGTCTACGAGGCTTTCATCACGATACTGAGCAGCTTCCTCGCTGTGAGCTCCTTCTTCTCCACGTCCCTCTACAGGGTGATCAGCGAGACCCTCGTCGAGACTCTGAAGAACTTCCGTATCCTGACGACCTCGACACAGAGCGTCACCGCCTATGCGCCCATCATGCTCAGCACCCTGGTGTTCCTAGTCGTCATATACGACTACGCCGCCGGGAAACCCGAGAACATGATCGACATATACGAGATCAACCTGGTCCTGATCACGCCTGAGCTTCTGGGATTCTCAAAACTCAACTGGCTAAACCTTGTGGAGAAGACCCAGATAGTTGAGCCCACACGAGGCCCATCCGCAGTCTTCTTCACCGGAGTCATAGTCCTCATAGGGTACGTCTCCCTACTTTTCACGGCTAGAGCGCGTGAAACCTATAGCGAGCTCGAGGCCCGTGGCGTTGTCCCCTCTCAACTCGGCGCCGTCTTCATGAGGCAGAACCAGGTATCAATAGCCCTAGCGCTGTCATCCGCAGCGATTTGCGCCGTGGTCTTCTACGTTCTCCCGCCGCTGAAATCGGTGCTCGCTCCCATTGTGTCGGGTTTGAGCTACAGTTACCTGATCCTGGGGGCGGTAGCCGTAGCGGCGATCTCGCTGGGCGTGGGAATCTACTTCATTGAGCAGGGCGAGAAACGGGAGGCTACAAAAAACGAGTCATGAGGCCCAGCAGAGACTAACTTTGGAGGCTGTTGACCGCCTCGGTTAGGGTCTCCTTTATACCCGCGATCGTGTCAGATGATACATTCTCGATCGTGTCCAGTTCGCCGAAGTCTGTCTCGGCCATCCTCGTCAACTCGTGAATCTCCGCCTCGGGAACCATGGTCTTGAGGTCGGCGACGTACACGATGCCGCCCTTCCTGTTCTTGATCTCCTTGTCAAGGTGCTCTATGTCCCATTTGTAGGCGGGGGCCTTCACAATGTACTCCTCGTCGTCGGCGTCTCCGATGCTC
>CAZAKG010000049.1:0-15842 GCA_964485755.1 uncultured Candidatus Bathyarchaeia archaeon
GCCTTGATGAAATCGGCGCGGGGCAGCCCGTTGAACGCCGCGGCATCGTAGCGGAAGATGTAGAGGTGCCAGGCGTTGCGGGTGACGCGCTCGTCCACGCGGGTGGGGGCGATGCCCTCGATCTCGTTGAGCCTAGGCACCATGTACTCGATCCTCTTCCTGTACGCCTGCCTCATCTCCTCCACGAAGTCCCAGCCGTCCTTCAGCGCCTTAACCGCCGCCTTCTGGAACGGCACGGGGACGCTGCAGATGCCCACGGGGACGCTGTTCACCACCTTCATGAGCTCCGGCCCCGCGATGATGTACCCGGCCCTGCACCCGGTCCACGCGAATGTCTTGCTGAAGCTCATCAGCACCATGGTCTTCTCCCACATACCGTTGATGTCTATGATAGTCTGGTGCTTCCTGTCGCCCCACACGAACTCGGTGTATATCTCGTCCGAGATGACGATGATGTCCTTCCTGTTGGCGATGTCGGCCAGCCTCTCCATCTCCTTCTTGGTCCACACGGTGCCCGTGGGGTTGTCTGGGTTGCAGATGAGCACCGCCTTCGTCTTGGGCGTAATAGCGTTCTCGATGTTCCTGAAGTCAGGCCTGAATATGCCCTTCTTGTCCTTAACCTGCCTGGCCCTCGTCAGCTTGGCCCCGAAGTATGCCGCCGGCTGGTTGTAGCCCGTGTACGCCGGGTCCAGTATCATGATCTCGTCCCCCGGGTTAAGGATGGAACCGAAGGCCTGGAAGATGGCCTGGCTGCCACCGCTGGTGATGAGCACCTGGGTCTTGGGGTCCACCGTCACACCGTACTTCTTGTAGTACTCCGAGATGGCCTCCTTGAAGTCAGGCTCACCCGTGAAGCTGTAGTGGGTCTGACCCGCCCTCATGGCCTCGTACACGGTCTTGTTTACGAACTCGGGCTGGTTGAAGTCGGGGTCACCCGCGCCAAGGTTGATGAGCCCCGGTATGGGCCCCACTGACGCCCTGGTGGAGCTCCCGGACATCTTCATCAGCTCCTGGACCTCTCTCTTCGCGAACTTTTCGACTCCCATGTCTGATCACGAATCCTTTTAGTTACACTGGGGGCGTATAAAACGTCTTCGATCTATCAGCCCGTTGTGAAGATACAGTAAAAAATGGGCCGGGTTTGCCGTAAACGGCTAGCCCAGGAGGGCGTTGAAGAACAGCTTGAACGTGGCGTCTGTCTGGGCCCTCATTTGGGGCTGGAACCCGTAGAGCACCACCCTGCCCTTGCCCAGCCCCGCCTCCACCATGGCCGCCTTCCGGCTCAGGTACTCCTCGCCCGTGAGCCAGCCGCTCTCCATGATCCTCTCATCAGGGTAGCTGAGGACGACCCTGTGCACATCGTTGTTCACCCTGGGCTTCACGGCGAAGGCGGGGTGGCTCCTGAAGACGATGAGCAGGTCGTCCTGTACGCCCCACGCCAGGGGGTGGCCGCGGTCCACTTCCACGTGGAGGGTGCTGCCGGGGCACGTGAAGCTGGTGCCCTTCACGTCCTTAAGCACGTTCTGCACAGGCAGCCCCAGCTTCTCGATGGCGAAGTCGCAGGACTCGCCCCAGCAGAGCAGGGTCCCGCCCTCCTCTACGAACTCCTTCAGCTTCTTGACGCCGTCCTCCCCCAGCCCGCTCCTGTACTCGGGAGGGTAGACGGGTAGCGTACTGCCACCGGCCCACCTCTTCTCGTAGTACTCCTCGATCTTCTCACCCGTGATGAGCTCGGTGGCGTCGCTGGGGACCACGATCACGTCGTACTTGGAGGCCAGCTTTCCCCTCTGGACGTCCTTGTCCATCAGCGTCCTGTACCTGAACCTGTACTGCTCCAGCAGCCACCTGGTCCAGCCCTCGTCCGCGTTGCCGCCCCAGTACCTCTGGTAGACACCCACCCTCAGCATCTTGACGGGCCTAGACTTCAGGGCCTGCGGAGCCGCCTCGATCCTGACGTGGTGCCGTTTCGCCAGCTTATCCATCTCACCAGCCAAGCCCTCGACCCTGGGCACGTAGAAGCTCCCAGCCTCGAAGACGCCCGTGCTTGTCTCCGCCTTCTCCTGGAGACGGTGCACCTCTGCGCCTTTCCTCAGGAACCTTGTGGCCACCATGAACCCATCGTTCACCCTTCCATCTATGAGCCACCCGTATGGCGCCTCGGAGGCCGCCCCGCCCCTTGGATACCTGACGCTGGTGAGGGCCTCGAAGCCGCCCTCGAAGGGCTTCTCCACCTCGGCCACCCGGACCCCCATGAACTCGGCGATGGTGTAGGTGGACAGGTCGTACGGGATCACGGGCGTCCCGTCGCTGTACTTGCTGAAGGCGCCCAGGTGGTAGAAGGTGCGCTTGAGCAGGCTGACCAAGTAGGGCCTGCAGTGCTGAGACGCGAACACCACGTGGGTTCCCCTGGGGTAGGCGACGCCGTCTGCCACGAACTCCCTCTGGCTTCTGTACACCTCGACCCCCATGTCCATCAGCGTCTTCAGCAGCTTGTAGGCCACTAGTTCGTCGTGCTGCTCGGGCTTGATGATGAACGCGTAGGGTGGCTCCTCCAGGCCTCTCCTGATGCTGTTCGAGGCCTTCCTGTGCATGTTGCGTAGGATTAGCCCCCTGAACTTGGCGGCGGCGTGGAGGGTGCCGTAGGCGCTGATCTTCTGCTGCTCCACCACGTCGCGTAGCCTCCACCAGCCTCCCTGCCACGGGTGGGGGAACCCCATCTGGGTCCTGTACTCGGGGCGGCCCCTACGGCTGGGCTTCAGCTGGTGGTAGTGGACGTAGAGGGGGGTGGCCAGCTTGGCGGACGCCGACTCGGTGAGCATGCCGCACGTGTTGTGCCAGCAGGGCACGTAGTTGAAGGTGGGCATGAATTCGCCGGGGTAGGTGGCCTGGCTCTCGATGCCCATCTTGCCCTCGGCCTCCAGCAGCACATGGGTGAGGCCCCCGTAGAGCTCCTGCTCGGTCCAGACAAGGGGGTCCACCTTCTCGTCCACGGGGTTGGCGAAGGGCGCTATGTAGAACCTGGCGCCGTAGCTGCCCATGTGGTGGAAGTCGATGTAGGCCTGGGGGCTCCACTCCCTGTACATGACCTGGGTGACCATCTGGCTCTCCACCATGTTGTTGTGCATGGCGTCCCTGTTGTTATCATGCCCAGTGTACTTGTGGTAGAGCCACGGCGGGCTGCAGCCCTCGTACTCTGTGCCCAGGTACTTCTCGTAGAACTCGGTGACCATGACCTGGCCGTCGGGGTTGAAGCACGGGAACATGAGGAGCACTGTATTATCAAGAATCTCCCTGTTCTCCGGCAGCGAGATGAGCTCCCACGCCAGCTCGGGTGCCATCTGGGTGCCCCCCACCTCTGTGGCGTGGATGCTCATGCTCATGGCCACGACTGCCTTGCCCTCTGCTACGATCCTCTCGATATCCTCTGGCTGCGCGCCCTTGGGGTGGGCCAGCTTCCAGCTCATCCCTTTGAGCTCCTCCAGCCTCCTCATGTTCTCCTCTGAGGTTATCACGGCTAGGAGGAAGGGGTGGCCCTCGGTGCTCTTGCCCAGCTCAGTGACCTTGACCATGGGTGACTTATCCAGCTCCCAGAAGTACTCGACTATGCGGCTCCAGTGGGCCAGCTTCCTGTCGGCGCCCATCTGGTGGCCGAAGAACTCCTGGGGTGAAGGTATTTTAATGGACATTGAGGGGAATCTCTGTATTCACTACTAAAAATAGTCATCGATGCTCATCCGGGGGGCGTCGAACCGTGCCTTTAACCCGCTTTTCCCTTTTTCGGCGCCTCGCCCGGTGCTAGGGAGGGTTGGAGCTGGGTGAGCCAACGCAGCGCCATCGGCGTTATTCGTTATCAGGGGTGCGTCTTCTGAGCCCGGTCTCTCCCTTCAACCTGGCCCACATGCTCCCCAGGCCCCGCGGGAAGGCCAGTAAGAACACGATCATTAGGACCCCAAGCTCCAGGGATTCCAGGTAGGCCAACGGGAAGAACAGGTACTCCATTACAACCAATTTGTTTAGGATGAGCAGGTACCTGAGCCCCTGAACCAGAAGCACCCCCAAGGCCACGCCCACGTCACCCGTGAACCCGCCTACGAGCACCATGAGGAGGGGCCACATGGTCCAGAAAACCAAACCATAATCCGCTTGGACAGCGAATTCACTGTGCAGGGTGTACAGGCACCCGGCGATCCCCATAGCCCCCGAGCCCAGGAACAGAGACCGGCCCCGCACCGCCACCGCACTCAGCCCCAGGCTGGAGGCGGCCACCGGGTTATCCCTGACGGCAGCAACCGTCCTCCCAAAGGGGGACACCTTGGCCCACTTGAACGACAAGTAGACCAGTCCAGATACAAACAGAACCAGCCCCAGAAAAAAATAGGTTACTGCTCCACCGGCGAAAGCGAACAGGTCGGGCACAAAGACCCCCATTGTGCTGCCCATGAACCACGTCACCTCCCTCCCAAGCAAGGCCGCGAGATTAGACAGCGTGTAGCTGGCGATCCCCACATAGACGGGGCCCCTGCCCAGGCCCGGGCGGGCGACGAGCCAACCCGCAGCGCCACCCAGGAGAAACGAGAGGACCAGGCTTGAAAGGATCAGGGCGACGCTGAGAAGGGGCCTGCCCACCAACCACTGCTCGGCGAGCCCCGAGTTGAACTCGCTGTTGTACATCCATCCCTCCTCGCCCCAGGGAAGCAGCCCGGCACCAGCGGTCGAGGCTAGGAAGTAAACCAACCTTGACGTGACCGCGCTCACCGTGAATCCGCCCACCAGCACAGGCACGCTGGAGCCCAGGAACGGCAGCCCCGCCCAGCCCCAAACCCAGTTCATGCCCAGGGCCACCACCAGCATCAACCCGAAGTGGACCAAGAAATCCACCAGAAACACGGCCCAGTCCACACAGCACACCCACAAAACTGTAATCTTCAGACACAAATAAACTTTGTAGCCTTTATTCCATATGCCAGATCCTCACGACCTGAATTGAAACCAGTAGTTCGACAAGAATCTTAGGTAGCCCATCACCGGAACACTTTAATCTACAAGTGAAAATATTTCATCCTGATGGGTGGCTCAGGTAACTCGAAGCTGATCAACCGGTTAATCCTAGCCAGCCTAGCCGTCGTGGCGTTGCTCAGCGTGGTAGTCGTCCTAGGCTCCAGCTCAACACAGTACGGCGTCCAACACATCGTAGACATCAAATCTGGGTCAACCAGCTTCTCAGAGTCGTTCACCTTCACCGTCGGGCCGCTGTCCTCATGGAGGAACCATGTGCTCGAGTTCCGCGAGGAATACTTTCACTATTCGAGTGCAGAGAACGCGACCAACCCCCACATCACTGTAAACGCTGACTTAAAGGTGAACGGAGCCGAGGCTGAGGGCTTTACCCACTACATTGACGCCGGCCAGGGCAGATTCGGCGACGCATATCAACTGATCCTCCCACCGAATCTCCTCCGCACAGGAGAAAATAATGTAACATTAACCTACCAAATAGAGGCTGAGGGCCGCATTGAACCAGCCTCAGACATCAAACTCGTCTACTCAGGTTACCAAATAAAAACCAGCTAAAACCCATTAACCCTGAATTAATATTCCCTAGAAATGAGACTTATCAGTATTCAGCTAAATGCAACCCAAAAAACATTCACGTTCTGTACAGCCACTGTAATCCCGGGCTCAACCCTGAAAACCTTAACACCCAGCCACACAACAATACACAGATCACCATGGCTAAGCGCAGCATCAGGGTCGAGGACCTCCGCAGGTTCAAGTTCGTCTCGGACCCCCAGATGAGCCCCGACGGCTCCAAGGTAGCATTCGTCCTCAGCACCATAAACCACGACGAGGACGCGTACGAGCGCCACATCTGGATGGCCGACGCCGGGACAGGCGGGTCAACCCAGTTCACAGGCGGCCCCGGCTCCGACACCAACCCCAGGTGGAGCCCCGACGGCTCCAGGCTCCTCTTCACCAGCAGGGGCCGCGAACCCGACAAGAAGGCCCAACTCTACGTCATAGCGGCGACGGGCGGGGAAGCAACCAAGGTAGCCGAGACAGAGGAGGGCATCAACGGGCCCCGATGGGCCCCCAATGGCCGCGACATCCTGTTCGCAAGCAAGGTGTGGACCGAGAAGAAGCCGGAAGGCACAGACGTGAAGGTCGTCAGGCGCATCAAGTACAAGATGAACGCCGCTGGCTTCTTCGAGGGGCGGAGAAGCCACCTGTTCACGGTCCGGCCGGGGGGTAAGCCCCGCCAGGTCACAAAGGGCGAGTACGACGTAGAGGCCGCGGCGTGGGGCGGCGACTCCAAGAGCATCCTTTTCGTCGCGAACATGGCAGAGGACGCCGACACCAGCCGCGTCCGCGACGTCTACAGGGTCCCTGCCAGAGGCGGGGAGCCCGTCAAGCTGACAGGCGGCGGCTACAGCATAGCCGACCTCAGCGTCAGCCCGGACGGGGGCACCCTGGCCTTCGTGGGCTACGACAGGCCCCAGGAGCTGGCCGCGGACAACGAGCTGTACGTCATGCCCGTGGGCGGGGGCGAGCCCCGCTGTATCACCCGAGGCTTCAACAGGAGCCTCCTGGAGGGCGTGGGCTCCGATCTCAGGGTCGCCACGCCCAGTTCTACTCCCGTCTGGAGCGGCGGCCACATCTACTTCGTCACCGCGGACACGCCCCACTGCAACGTGTACAGGGCTCACGTGGAGACGGGTGAGGTGGAGACCGTCGTAGGCGGCAGAACCGTGGACGGGTTCAGCCTGAGCGGCGACGGCCAAAAGATGGCCTACATCGCCATGGATAACACGCATCTGTGCGAGCTGTACCTCCAGGAGAAGGGTGAGGGCAGGAGGCTCAGCGGCTTCAACGACAGGCTGCTAGGAGAGCTCAACCTCGTAGAACCGGAGCGCTTCACCTTCAGGAACAGGCTGGGGCGGGAGGTGGACGGCTGGGTCATCAAGCCTGTGGGCTTCAACCCAGCGGAGAAGTACCCGTGCGTCCTGGAGATGCACGGGGGCCCCAGGGGCGCCTACGGCGACGGCATATTCCAGGAGTTCCAGCTACTGGCCGCGGAGGGCTGGGCCGTCATATACACCAATCCCAGGGGCAGCGCCGGCTACGATGAGGAGTACACCATGGGGGTGATGCGCCACTACGGCGAGGTTGACCTTGAGGACTTCATGGACTTCACGGACGAGGCCCTCAGACGCTACAGGTGGATCGACGGGAGCCGGCTGGGCCTCACGGGCGGCAGCTACGGCGGATACACAACCAACTGGATAATCACCCAGACCGACAGGTTCAGGGCCGCCGTCACGTTCCGCAGCGTGTGCAACTGGGTCAGCAAGTTCGGCGTCAGCGACATCGGCTTCATGCAGCCCGAGAGCATCAGCGGCGCCAAGACCTACTGGGGCGAGGACCTGGTGAAGCAGATGCTGCACAGCCCCCTCTACTACGTGAACCGCGTCAAGACGCCGTGCCTCATAGTCCACAGCGAGGAGGACTACCGCTGCCCCATCGAGCAGGGCGAGCAGTGGTTCACGGCTCTGAAGCTCAACGGCGTCCCAACGGAACTGGTCAGGTTCCCCGGGGAGAACCATGAGCTGAGCCGCAGCGGCAAGCCCAAGCACAGGGAGGAACGGTTCAAGCACCTCATCCGCTGGTTCAAGCAGTACCTATAGAGGCTCCATCATCCCGAGCCATGGGTCCACCATGGCCGCATCCTCCACTTTCCATGTTTATTTTACCCCAATGTCAGCCGGGGAACGCAGGGTCCTTAAGACAGCATCAGTTAATGTCCACCGTGTCCCACGGTTTCAAGTGCCTGATGTGCGGCTGGTGCTGCCAACACCTCGTATCCGGCGGCTGGGGGAGCCTCAGCCTGTTCCCGTGGGAGAAGCACCTGTTCCCACGCGACAAGGTTTTACCCCACATGGGATACGGTGCGAGCCCGGAGGACCCGGGCTTCAGGGTCTTCCTCTACAGGTACACGGACCCCGCATGCGTGCATCTGGCGGACGGCCGCTGCTCCATCCACGGCGACCGGCCCCTCGTCTGCCGGAGCTACCCCTTCAGGTACGTGAGGCGGGGCCAGTCAGGCTTCTTCTACGAGGCTGCCCCCGAGTGCAGGGCCGTGAACCCCACCGCTGGGCCGGTTAAATCGGAAAGGTTCTGTGAGTTGTACGCGGCCGAAGAGATCGGCATGCACCTGGAGGGCTTCTACAGGAAGGAGGGAAAGTGGGAATATGACGGCGTCTCGGGGGCGTGGATACCCCTCAGGATGGGAAAGGCATAAGTCGCGGCGCTCGCTGATCACCTTGCCCCGTCGATTACGACGACGCAGCCGTGCAGACGGACCACGCGGAGACTCAGCGATGATTCGTGGTTTACCCACGCACGGTACAGGCGGGGCGGGGCGACGCGCCGAGGCTCACTGCAATTGAGAGAGCTCAGCCGAGTACGGCGACGCCGGTTCAGTGAGGCTGAAAGTTTGTTGCAGGGAACAGGCGCGACCCCAACCAGCAAAATGTATAGCTGAGATGGCACTCCTGTCAGGTGAAGCACATTGAAGACCGCAGTCCTCGTCATAGACCTGATAGAGGAGTTCGTCACGGGCCGGTTGGGCAACCAGAGGGCCCGCGCAGTCGTGCCCCGGGTCAGGAGGCTACTGGACGCAGCCCGCGGAGTGGGGCTCAAGGTCGTCTACGTCACGGACGCTCACCTACCGGGCATCGACCACGAGTTCGAGGTGTGGGGGACCCATGCCGAGGCGGGGACTCCAGGAGCCCAGATAGTACCAGAACTCAAACCAGCGTCAGGGGACATCCACCTCCACAAGCGCAGGTACAGCGCTTTCTACGCCACGGGGCTGGATGAGCTCCTCAGGGAGCTGAAGATCGAGGCAGTCATCCTCACCGGGGTGCTCACCAACATCTGCGTCCAGCACACGGCAGCGGACGCCTACTTCCGCGGATACAGGGTCACCGTGCCCGAGGACTGCGTGGACGCGTTGACCAACGAAGAGCAGGCGGATAGCCTCGCGTACATGAAGCGCATGTACGGCGCCGAGGTGGCAGGCTCGGACAAGTTGATCAAGCGGCTGGAGACTTCGCTATGAAACTGTTCCACACAGCCACGGACGAGGACATCAAGAAGGGGAGAACCACAGACGTCTACTTCCAGCGCACCAAGAAGATCCTGAAGGCTAAAGGCAAGGACAGGGTGCACGTCGTAGCCGAGGTGACCACGGGCTCAGCCCCGGACAACCACAGCTGGGGCCTCCTCTGTGGCGTAGAGGAGGTGGCCAAGCTCCTCGAGGGGCTGCCCGTTGACGTGTACAGCATGCCTGAGGGCAGCGTCTTCCACAGCGTGGACAGCCTAGGGTACAGGAGCCCGGTGATGACTGTGGAGGGCACCTACATGGACTTCTGCGAGTACGAGACACCCCTCCTGGGCCTCATATGTCAGGAGTCGGCCGTCGCCAGCAGGGCCGCCTACGTGCGCGTGGCCGCCGGCGAAAAGCCCGTCATCGCGTTCGGCATACGCCGCATCCACCCGGTGCTGGCGCCCGCCATGGACCGGGCCGCCTACATAGGGGGCATGGACGGCGTCTCCAGCATCTTGGGGGCCGAGGCCTGCGGAATAGAGCCCACGGGCACAATGCCCCACGCGCTGATGATCGTCTTCGGCGACCAGGTTCAGGCTTGGAAGGCTTACGACGAGGTCATGGAGCCCGAGTCGCCCCGAATAATACTGGCTGACACTTACTACGACGAGAAGACCGAGGCCATCATGGCCGCCGAGACGCTGAGGGACCACCTCAGCGGGGTGAGGCTGGACACACCGGGGAGTCGGCGGGGCGACTTCCCCAAGATCGTCAAGGAGGTGCGCTGGGAGCTGGACCTCAGAGGCTACCAGAGAGTAAAGATATTCGTCTCAGGGGGCCTCAACGAGAAGACGGTGACCGAGCTGAGCGAGGCGGGGGCTGACGCCTTCGGGGTGGGCACGTGGGTGAGCGGCGCGCCGACCTTGGACTTCGCCATGGACATCGTAGAAGTCGATGGGAAGCCTCACGCCAAGAGGGGGAAGCTGGGCGGTAGGAAGCAGGTGTGGCGCTGCAGGGAGTGCCTCACGGACGAGGTTAAACCCGCCGACCACCCTGCCCCTAAGTGTAGGGTCTGCGGCGGGGAGACGGAGCCCATGCTCAAGCCCCTGCTGAGGAATGGCAAGATCGTAGCCGACCTACCTGAGCCAACGGAGATACGAGAAAGGGTGCTGACCCAGCTTCAGAAGCTTGACAGAGCCGATCAATAGCCGCTGACGCCATCATGGGCAGCGGCGGCTGCCCTCAACCCTTAAAAACCATGTCATGGATACGAGATACTTAGCGAATTGACTTGGACACAGAAACCCGCTTCAGATTAGTCAGCCAGAGCCTCCAGGAGATCATCACGGCGGATGAACTCCACAGCCTACTAGAGACCAATGATCACCCGCGAGGCTACGTGGGCTTTGAGCCCAGCGGCATAATGCACGCAGGCACAGGCCTCATCGTGGGCAAGAAGATGAGGGATTACGTGGACGCGGGTTTCCACTTCATAATATACTTGGCAGAGTGGCACGGCTGGATCAATAACAAGATGGGTGGCGTGGCCGAGAACCTGGCCATCGCGGCCGAGTACTTCAAGGACTGCTTCACCGCCCTCGGCTTACCCGAGGGCAAAGTGGAGTACCTGTGGGCCAGCGACATCGTGGACTCCAAGGACTACTGGGAGAAGGTGGTCCGCATCATGAAGTCCACCAGCCTCAGGCGAACCCTCAGATCCATGCCCATCATGGGCCGCAGCGCCGATGCCTCGGATGTCGAGACGGCTTGGGCCCTCTACCCCGCCATGCAGGCAAGCGACATATTCCAGATGGACTTAGACTGCGCCTGCTCCGGCATGGACCAGCGCAAGGTGCACATGCTGGCCCGCGAGGTTGCCCCCAAGCTCGGTTTTAAGGTGCCCGTCTGTCTCCACAACTCCCTGCTGCCGGGCCTCCAACTAGCCGAGCTAGACGGCAGCTTCGACGAGGACCAGGGCATCAACGAGAGCATCAGGCACAAGATGAGCAAGAGCGTCGCCAAGGGAGCGATATGGGTGAACGACACGCCAAGGGAGATCAGGGAGAAGTACCACGACGCCTTCTGCCCGGAGAAGGTTGTCACAGGCAACCCGGTCTTGGACCACGCCAGGATGGTGGTGTTCCCACATCTAGGCAAGCTTGAGATCGAAAGACCCAGGAAGTACGGGGGAGACATCACCTTCCAGGGCTTCGAGGAGCTCGCGGCGACCTACAGCAGGGGGGAGCTTCACCCTCTGGACCTGAAGAAGGGCGTCGCCGAGTCCATGATCAAGCTGCTTGAGCCGGTGGCAGAGTACTTCGAGAGGAAACCCGAGAACTACGAGCGGATGAAGCGGCTCACCGTAACCAGATAAAGATACTATGAAAAGGGTTGGCGGGCCTACAGCATCTTCTCGGCCACGTCCACCAGCCGGCAGCAGTAGCCCCACTCGTTGTCGTACCAGGCCATCACCTTAGCCGTCTTACCCATGCTCCTAGTCTCAAGGCTGTCCAGGATGGCCGAGTAAGGGCTGTGGATGTAGTCCACGGACACCAGGGGCTCGTCGCTGTAGCCCAGTATGCCTTTGAGTTTACCCTCCGACGCCTTCTTGAACGCCGCGTTGATCTCATCGACAGACGCCTGCTTCTCCAGGTTCGCCACGAGGTCAACAACGCTCACGTCCGGCGTGGGCACCCTGAAGGCCATGCCGTCCAGCTTTCCGTCCAGCTCAGGGAGAACCTCCCCTATGGCCTTGGTCACGCCCGTCGTGGTGGGTATTATGCTTAGGGCGGCAGCTCTTGCCCTCCTCAGGTCCTTGACGCTCTTATCCAGCACAACCTGGGTGTTGGTGTAGGCGTGGATGGTGGACATGTAGCCGTTGACTATCCCGAAGCTGTCGTTAAGTACCTTAGCCACAGGCGCCAGGCAGTTAGTGGTGCACGAGGCGTTAGAGACTATGTTGTGCTTCTTCTTGTCGTAGAGGTGGTCGTTCACCCCCAGGACCACCGTAAGGTCAGGCTTCTTCGCAGGCGTGGAGATCAGGACCTTCTTCGCCCCCGCCTTCAGGTGCTTGCTGGCCCCTTCCCTGTCCTTGTACATGTCGCTGCACTCCAGCACAAGGTCCACTCCCATCTCTTTCCACGGCAGCTTCTCGGCGTCGCTCTCATAGAGCACCCTGATGGGCTTCCCGTTCACTACCATGTTGTCCTTCTCAGCCTCCACGGTGAAGGGGGCTCTACCGTGGACGCTGTCGTACTTCAGGAGGTGGCTGAGGGTCTCGGCATCGCCCCTGTTGACGGCGACGAACTCCAGCTTTGACCCTCTCTCGATGGCGGCTCTCAGGGCGAGGCGCCCTGTTCTACCGAAACCATTAATCGCAACCTTCACTCCCAACTGTTAAACCTCTCATAAATGCGTATTCACGGCTTCTTAAGATTAACCTGTTCGGGAACCTTTTTATTCAGAGACTGATCAAGAGAATACGAGCGTCAAAAATAAGGGACGCGTAAATCAAAGGGATCACTCTCACACGCAGGGGAAGCCGCGAAACCTGTGGTTGCCCTGCAATCAGTCCGTGCATAGGAAGCAAGGGTTTGATTCTATCACACCCTGGGTAGGCCCAGATGGAGCGGGGGCCTCTGCGGTAAGGGTGACAGAGACAGAGAACAGAGAGGATACTGAATGAAAGACACAGAGAAATTCGCAGGCGCAAAGTACGTCATAAAGGCCAGCTTCAAGGTGGACGGCGTCGTGGAGAAGCACGACGTCATAGGAGCGATCTTCGGGCAGACCGAGGGCCTCTTCCCCAAGGAGTTCGAGCTACGCGAGCTACAGAAATCAGGCAAGATCGGGAGAATCGACATAGAGCTGTCCTCAGGCAACGACAAGACCACAGGAACCATAATAGCCCCAAGCAGCTTGGACAGGGCAGAGACCGCCATCATAGCGGCCGCCATGGAGACCGTGGACAGGGTGGGACCCTGTGAGTCCACGGTCAAGATAGACCAGATAACCGACGTCAGGGTCGAGAAACGGTCCCAGATCGTTCAGAGGGCCAAGGAGCTCATGAGGAGCTGGGTCGTTAAGGAAGGCCAGGAGATCGAGAAGCTTCTCGACGAGGTTCAGAGGGAGGACAAGAAGGTTAAAGCCGTGCCCTACGGACGGGAGCGGCTCACGGCCACCCCGGACATCAGCAAGAGCGACGAGATCATCGTGGTGGAGGGCCGGGCCGATGTCAACAACCTCATCAAGAGCGGCGTCACAGGCGTCATAGCCCTGGAGGGCGTGAAGGTCCCTAACACCATAAAGAACCTAGCCCAGAAGAAAGACGTCATAGCCTTCCTGGACGGGGACCGCGGAGGCGACCTCATCCTACAGGAGCTGCTTCAGGTAGCCAGGCCCACCTACGTGGCGAGGGCGCCCAGAGGCAAAGAGGTTGAGGAGCTGAGCCCCGAAGAGATACAGGAGGCCCTGGCTAAGAAGGTGCCCTTAGAGGAGAGCTTGGCCAAGAGGGCGCCCCCTGAGGAGGCCCCGGCAAAGAAGGCGCTCCCCGAGGAGGCACCGGTCAAGAAGGTGTCCCCCGAGGAGGCCAAGGCCAGGGAAGAGCTGGTCGGCGTCGTGAACGGGCTCAGAGGCACCCTGGAGGCCGTGCTGCTGAAGGGCGACGGCTCCCAGGCAGGCCGAATACCGGTGAGCGAACTCGTTGACAAGCTCAAGGACACCCAGGACGTCTCAGTCGTGGTCTTCGACGGCATCGTGACCGGTAGGCTCATCGACACCGCCAAGGAGAAGAACGTCAACACCATCATAGGTGAGCGGGTGGCCGAGGGCGTCAGGATACCCCGTGGACTTGATGTCAAGTCGTTCCGCGATCTAAGCTAAATTCTATTTTCTTTTTCTTAGTCTTCTACGCAGAGCAGGTTTACCGCTAGCCAGCTCGTTGAACACGGTGGACACGTCCTCATCGCCGGACAGCTCACGTTTCAGGTAGACTCCTGTTCGGCCCACCCTGCCGCGCCGCTCGAGGGTCCTCACCCTCTCGAGGACTATCCTTATGTCCACGCCCAGCTTGCTCGCGACAGGGCCTTCTTGGCCCTTAACCGGTGACTCCCTGTGTCCCTCGGCTGTGGGCTCTATGAGCATGAGCCTCTTGTCTACTCCGGGAACCCTCCGCCCCTGGGCGAGACCCCCGTGGCTCAGGGAGCCGGCGAAGGCGTAGAACTCGGCCTCGTTTGGCTTCAGGTCCACCAAGGGGTAGCTGTAGCCTCTTCTGTCCCCCGTGTACAGGTAGGCTTTGGCGGCGTAGCTGGGGGTCGCCTGGATGATCTCTCTGTGGGTCAGCCTGACGCCGCGTCTCTCTAGGGCGGCCTCTATGAGGGTGGGAGACGGCGGCGAAGGTATATAGATGTCTATGTCGCTGCCCCGTTTGGCGTCGCCTCTGGCGATGCTCCCGTACACGAGGGGCTCAACGTGGGCCTCAACCAGGGGCTCCATCATCGCCGCCGCCTCGGCCCTCAGTTCATCCAGCAGCCTCCAGCGGCCCACGCTGTAGGTCACCTCCGCGGCGTCCATCTCGTCAACTCTGTGCGGTCGCCTTATATTTTAAGCCTCATCCATATCTGCTGCATGGCTGACCAGACCCTGACCCTTGGCCTCCTACTGGCCGCGTGGATAGCCTTCTACCTTGCTGCGAAGCAGCTGAAGCTGGGCGAGAGGGGATGGGACGTGCAGCCGTTCTACGCGCTCTATAAGTCCACCAGGCTGAATGACCTCATAAGGAGGATAGCTAGCCTGAATCCCGGCTTCTGGAGGGTGCTGGGCAACGTGGGGGTGGCGGCGAGCGTGGGCCAGGTCTCTTTCATCACATACATCCTGGTGAAGAACCTGTGGAACTTCATGTTCATGCCTGAGCAGGCGTCGCCTGTTCAGCCTCTGATCCCTGGGGTGACCATAAGTGTGGGTAGCCTCCCCTGGTTCCTGCTGGGCGCCGGCGTGGTTATATTGACGCATGAGTTGGGCCACGGCCTCATGTGTGTGGTGGAGGGCATCCCGGTGAAGAGTGCGGCCGTCATGTTCGCGGTGATCACGTTCGGAGGCGCCGTGGAGCCCGATGAGGAGGGTATGGAGAGGGCTTCAACGATGAGTAAGATGAGGGTGTTCGCCATCGGTAGCATGATCAACCTGTTGACGGGGCTGCTCACCATCCTGGTCTTCATGGCGTTCAGTTACCGGATGCCGCCTTGGCTCGTGAGTCTCTTTAACCTGGTCTACGTCGCGGCCATCGTGTTGGCCGCCGCCAACAGGTTGCCCGGCGTGGCCGCGCTGATTCTCGTGGCGCCCATCGTGGCGTCGCTCGTCCGCGTCATGCCTGGGCAGCTGCTGGTGTTCCTGAACTGGCTGTACTTCATCTCGATCAACCTGGCCATGATGAACATGCTTCCCATTGGGCCTCTGGATGGGGGTCAGATGTGGCGTACTTTCACTGCGGGTTTGAGGGGTGGGCTTGTGTTGCAGAGGGCTGCGACTTATGGCTTCGTCTTGCTGGTGTTGATGAACATCGGTTTGAGTTTGGCTACTTTTGGTCTCGTCCCTATTTGATGTGGCTGCTTGTTACCGGTGGCTTGGTATAAGCGTTTTTTGTTGTGTGGTACGCCCCGCACCAGCCTTGTACCTAGTGGGTGGGTATCCCTGTTTTTTGGGGTGGTTCTAAGGGGTTTCTGTTTTATAGTTGTTGGTG
>CAZAKG010000050.1:0-15769 GCA_964485755.1 uncultured Candidatus Bathyarchaeia archaeon
AGCTCTGGTACGACAGCGACGTGTTCCTTGAGATGGCTAAGCAGAAAGACTTCATCTGCATCGTGTTCTCGTTGAACCGCGAGCCGGTGGCGTTCCTATGCGGCTATGACTATAAAGATGATCCACTGGGATTCTTCCTGGACGAGGTGGCGACCCGCGTAGAGAGGAAGGGGCTGGGCAAGATACTGATAACCCTCCTATTCGTCTACTGCTACGAGCTCGGGTACAACTCGGTCGTGCTCTACACGGAAGATTATGATCAAGAGGGCAGGCCCCTCAGAGAGTTCTACGAGAGCATCGGGTTCAGTCAGGTGGTCAATGACCCCCGTCTGGGCATCGTCATGAGGTACAGTATAGAGGAGGAGGCTCTGAACAACCTGTACAAGCGCGTCATGCGCGACGAGTTCGGTCTCTTCCCGCCCTACTTCAACAGCGCCTGAATCTTCTCCGCCGTCACTTCCGCAGCCACGGCGCAGACCTTGGGGCAGCCCATGTCCCCGTGGCCACCGGCGTCAAGGAACGCCTTGTAGTCCTCCGGCTTGCTCAGGTCGTAGCTCCTCCCGTAGATGCTCCTCTGTATTTCCCTGCATATCGTGGACTCCAGAGGCTTCTTGAACCCGAACTCCCGCCGGAGCCTGGCCTTGAACTCGTCCACGACCTCGTTGGCCGGGACCATGGCGTCCCTGTAGGCCTGGGCGTCCCTTATGTCCTCGCGGCCCTTAACGAGGCCTAGGGCCAGCAGGCCCCCCAGCAGTGCTCCACAGGTCTCCCCGCGCCTTGCGACGCCTCCGCTGAGGGTCGTGGCCGCCTTGAAGCTCATCGCGTTACCTATGTTGAAGGCTTCCTGGAGAGCCAGAAGCACGCTCTGGCTGCAGCCGCTGAACTTGTCGTACTCCAGCGCCTTCCTGCCTACGTCCTTGGGATTCAACTCAGCTCACCAGGTGTAACTGCTTCTGGCGCCCAGCCATGAAGACCAGCTTCTCTCCCGTCCACCAGGCGTCCTGCTCAAGGCTCATCCTGACCTCCTGGTCCCCCCACTCAGGCACACGCTTCTTGGCGTTTAGCTCGATGGCGTAGCAGGTGTCCGGGTACAGGGGGTGGTCGCCGCGGCCGGGGACGCCGCCCTGCTGATCCCAGAGGCCGACGGGGGGCCCCGCTGCGTGGCCGTGGACCCCTATGGGGTGGGTGTAGATGCTTGGGTTGATGCCGTCCTTCTTGGCGTTGTCGAGGGCCAGCCTCAGTATCTCGTTGCCTGTGCGGCCCGTCTTCATGGCCTCGGCGTGGTGGTCCTGAAGCCTGTTTCCGTCGGCCAGGGCATCCTTCAGCCCCTGGGGCGCGTCCGTCTCACCCGGCCTGAGGACGTACGCGTTCTGCTGGATGTCCGTGGCCAGGCCCAGGTAGTAGAACCCTATGTCGCAGTGGAGGAGGTCGCCCCGCTTGATGATGGTGCGCTTCTCCTTGGCGTCGTAGGCGTCGCCGTGGCCCTGGAGGTCCACGGTTGCAGGGAACCACATCTCGACGCCCAGGTCCAGCATCCTCTGCCGCATCCACCACTGTAGGTCGTCCGTCGAGGTGACTCCCGGCGTTATGAGTTTGCTGCTGAACGCCTCCTGGACGATGGCGTGTGTAAGCTCGACGAGAGTCGGGTAGGTCTCCAGCTCCTCAGCGATCCTGGTCTCCAGCCACCTTACGCATAGGGTTTCGGCCGAGGTCAGTTTGTTGCTCAGGTCGCCCAGGGCGTCCACGAGCTGCGTGTACTCGCCGTGGGTGAGGCCGTCGCCGAAGGACCAGGTCTCTGAGACGTTGATTCCCACGTTCTTCGGGTTCCTCTCGCGGATGATGCGTGCGAGGCACTCGTACTGCTCCTCCTTCTCGGGGTCCCAGACGCCCTCGTAGAAGTCCCCGAACCCGTACCTGTAGACGGCGAGCCTATCAACCTTGTCCGGCTTCCTGTGGAAGACAAGGATGGTTCGGCGCCTCGCGTACAGGTTGGGCTCAGGCAGGAGGCTCATGATGACGGGGTCCTCGTTGTACTCACGGGCTACTACGAGCCACATCTCTATTCCGCACTCGTCCATGAGCCTGGGGAGCAGGGTCTCCAGCCGCTTCTTGAGCCACCCGTTGTAGACTTCCATCCTCTGCCTGAGGGACAGTATCCTCTGCCTGTAGCTCTCAGAGCCGGGGTTGGTGTAGGGTGGATAAAGTTGATCGTCCATGGATCAATGGACGTGTCTGGGTAGAAAAAATTTCAGATGCCTTCACACAGTAGCTCCTTCAGTGCCTATGTTTGATCAGTTTATATGGGATGAACATACGGAACAAGGCATGAATGTTAAAGGCGCTAAACTGGTTTATTACTCCCCGACTGGGGCCTCCCGAAAGATAGCTGAGGCGGTTGCTGGGGGCTTGGGTAAGGCCCCTATCCGCGTTGACCTCACGAGCCCGGAGGCAAAACTCGGGGCTGTTCTAGAGCGTGACGAGTTAGCGGTGATCGCTGTACCCGTGTACGGTGGCCGAGTGCCCGTCACAGCCGCCAAGAGGCTGATGGCAGTGAAGGGAGAGGGTGCCCCCGCTGTTATACTGGTCGTCTATGGTAACAGGGCCTTTGAGGACGCCTTGGTGGAGCTGAAGGACATAGCCGTGGAGCAGGGGTTCAGGCCCATCGCTGCCGCCGCCTTCATAGGCGAGCACAGCTTCAGCACGGGTGACACGCCCATCGCACGGGGGCGCCCCGACGAGGCGGACCTGAGGAAGGCCGCAGCCTTCGGTGTAGACGTGAAGAGAAAGCTGGGAACGATCAAAGGGGAGATACCCGACCTAAGTGTCCCGGGTAACAGGCCCTACAAGGAGAGGAGCTCACCCTCCGAGGGCACCTCCCCTGAGACGGACCCAGCTACATGCACTCTATGCGGCGCGTGCGCCCAGGCTTGCCCCACGGGGGCCGTGACCGTGGCCGAGGCGGTGAGCACGGTCAAGGAGAGATGTACCAGATGCACGGCCTGCGTCAAGGCTTGTCCGACGGGTGCCAGGGCTTGGGTGAATCCCGGGATAAAGAAGGCCGCGACGTGGCTTCACACTAACTTCGGTGAGAGGAAGGAGCCTGAGACTTTCCTGTGAGGAGGGGCTTACCCTCCCCAGACTCGTTTGAACAGCTTGACGAAGTTCATTCCCAGAATCTTCTTGACATCCTGATCGCTGTAGCCGCGGGCCACCAGCCCCATGGTGAAGTTGGGCATGTGCTCAAGCCACCCGTAGCCCCACGTCTTGTCCATGGGGGTGAAGTAGTCCACATCGATCCTGCCGGGGTTCTTCCAGATGAACGCGGCCCGGGTTATGCTGTTGGGGAACTCCAGGTCCGAGCCGAAGCCCGCGTGGTCCACACCCACGATGTCCACTGTCTCGTCAAGCTGGTCAAGGGTGTCGTCCGTGATCGTGCTCTTGCCCGCCTTCTTGGCGAAGAAGGGGGTGACGCCTATGACTCCGCCCTTCTCGGCGCACGCCTGCATCATGTCGTCTGGCTTGCCCCTCTGCCTGCTGTACTCCACGAAGCTGCCCCAGAGGCTCGTGGAGCGGTTCGCCCACTCCGCGTAGCCGCCCGGCCTCTCCGGCGCGCTCCTCCTGGGGATGATGTGGGTGAAGCTGACGGGGTCCCTGCTCTGCTCTATGGCGTCCCAGCAGGTCCGGTCTCCGGTGTGGCTGAGGTCGATGAGGACGCCCAGCTCGTTCATCCTCTGGACAACCTTCTCCCCGAAGACGCTGAGGCCCGGATCCTTCCTCTCGCGGCACCCGGCGCCCACCTCGTTCTGGTAGTTGTAGGTGAGCTGCATCGCCCTGAGGCCGTGGTCATAGGCCACGTCCAGGAGATCGACGCTGCGCTCCAGGAACATGCTGTCCTGGGGCCCGTACACTATGCCGTGTTTGCCCTCCCTCTTGGCGCGCTCGATGTCCGCGGCCTTCCTCACGACGATTACGCGGCCGCTGTTCTTCTCGGCCCAGTGGCTGTGCTCCATCAGCTCCTTCAGGGCCTCCGTGAAGCTGCGCTGCATACAGACGGTCAGGTTGGTGGCTGTGAGGCCGCCCTTCAGCACGTCGTCCAGCCACATGTTCTCGGCGACGTAGTCGATGACGGCGACCACGCTGCTGTCTATGACGACGCTCTCCCTGTGGAGGGCCAGGGCGTGGTCCTTCTCGTCCCTGCTGAGGTCAAGGTAGCTTCTAGGCATGTCGATCCCTCATAGCATCGGTTGATGAGTATAAAAAATGGGTCACCCAGCCGTATCTGGAGTTTTCTATGGTAGTAGGTAGCCTACGATGAGCGGAAAATTTTCTGTCCTCTATAAGGTTCCAGGCACCATCAGGATTCGTCTAGATCATGTGTATTACTGATTTGCGATCAATAAAATATTTTTAACGTAAGGGTTAGGTGCTGCTTAGAACAAAATTAACAGGAAAAACCATGTGCATCATAAACGATAGACCTATTTTGAGTGCTCTAAATTTAGATGATAATGATAATAACATTAAGGCTATCAATGCCGTTGGAGAAAAAAGAGGCTGTTTCGCGTCTTTGGAACTAATCAATAAAATATATTTAGAATTCCATAGATTAAACGGCATAGTATTTTTTGACTTTTGGGGTGAGTGAACAAGTTACTTGCTTGTAAACATGGAGGAGAACAAAGAGACGAGAAAGGAATCGAGACGGGAGGCGTAGAAATAACTTTTTTCGGTGTTCGTAGTAAAAAAGGGAAGTGCCTCAGGGAGATGAAGTGATCATTGAAGTATGTCACAGAGTTGGACGGGTGTGAAGGGTACCCGATCTCTGAGCTAGGTGGAAAAGCGTTCAATCTAAATAAACTCATCTCCATGGGCGTTGAGGTTCCCTCTTGCTTCACGATAAAGACAAACGCTTACAGAGCCTTTACTGAGCAACGTGAGCTACATATCGCTATAAAAAATTTCGTTGAAAAGTCGAAGTCCCTGACCCTTGAGGAGATGCAGCTTAAGACTGAGGGTCTTAAAAAATTATTCTTTAAGTATCTAATACCTGGAGACATCCTTGGCGAAATCAAGGCGTCATACAATAGACTACTGAAAAAAGGAGCCTCAGTTTCTGAGGTAAGCGTACGGTCATCAGCGACATCAGAAGACCTGGCGGAGGCTAGCTTCGCGGGCCTTCACAGCACATTTCTGAACGTATCCGGGATCGATGAGGTCTTATCGTCACTTAGGGGCTGCTGGGCCTCCCTGTGGAGCCCCGGGGCCGTCTCGTACAGGGAGAGGTGCGGCTTCGACCACACGGGCGTGGCCATGGGGGTCGTCGTCCAGCTCATGGTCCCCGCTGAAAGGTCCGGCGTCATGTTCACGTCCAACCCTGTGAACGCCAGCAGAAGCGAGCTGGTGATCAACACCGTTGATGGCCTTGGGGAGAAACTTGTCTCGGGCCAGGTCACACCCGACGTGTACGTCGTGGACAGGAAGTCGAGGACGACGCTGAAGAGGAACGTGGCCCTCAGCGGCGACAGCCCATCTTACCCACCGAGTAAAGGACAGAGGGCCCAGGCATCCGAGGACGCGGCCAGCGGCTCCCTGACAGATCACCAGATACGCGACCTGGTGGAGACGGGCCTGCACATCGAGGATGGCTTCGGCGAGCCACAGGACATAGAGTGGGCCATCACGGGGGACGAGATACACGTCCTCCAGTCGAGGCCTATCTTCACGCTCCTGTCGAGGCACGACATCTGGCTCCAGAGGTCGCCCGCCCAGATATCCATAGAGAAGCCGGTGATAGAGCAGAGGCGCTCAGAGAAGAAGCGCAGGAAGGAAGCCGGAACCAAAACCGGGGCGGAGGACCGCTACCGTACATCGAGGCAGCTCAGGCAGGAGTGGTCCAGCAGGATACTCCCAGGCCTCCTCGAGGAGATCGACGCCTTCAAGGAAACAGACTTCGCGTCACTGTCCGACGCCGACCTCGCATCCAGCCTGGAGGACGTGGTGTCCGCCAACAAGGAGCACTTCAGGCTCAGGATCAGGGTCGGCGGCCTCATAGACGCCTCCGTCGACCGGCTGGAGCCGTACCTCAGCCGAGTCGGCTTCGTCTCGCCTGAGGAGACCCCCATGCTCCTAGTGGGCTTCGAGAACAAGGACACGGAGTCGGACAAGGCCCTGAAGAGCCTCGCCTCACAGGCATCGCCGGGAATCATGGACGTTCTACGCAAAGGCCTTGAGGCCCTGCACGAGCTGGAGGCCGTAGAGGGCGGCGTCGACTGGGCCAGGGGCTTCGCGTCGTACCTCGAGGGGTTCGGCCACCTGAGCTCCGCCAAGTGGGATGTCATGGCGCCCACATACAGTGAGAGCCCCGGATTCCTGTTGAGCACGATAATAAGCCACGCGTCCCGCGAGACCGGGCAGAGGAGCTGCCCGTCCGTGGCGGACGAGCGGGAAGGCCTGGTAAGGAGGGTAGTGGATGCGCTCCCGGAAGAGGATAGAAGCGGGTTCAAGGACGCGCTGGGAGTGGCCCAGAGCAACTACCCCCTGAAGGACGACCGGGACTTTTACTACCTCATGTCCCTGGCCCAGGTCAGGAGGGCCCTGCTGGAGGCCGGTCGCAGGCTGCAGGAGAGAGGCGCCATCGAGTCGGTCGACGACGTGTTCTTCGTCGGCACAGACGAGGTGCCCCTCCTCATCAGGCAACCCGGGGACATCGAAGGCCTGAGGGCCAAGATCAAGGCGAGGAGGCTGCTCTTCAACGAGAGGGCTCAGACGCGGAACGAGTGGGCCCTAGAGTCCTCCAAGCTCGACCACCTCATCCACGAGGGCGGAGCCACCGTGCTCAGCGGCATGGGTATCAGCCCGGGAGTGTCCACGGGCAGAGCCAGGGTGGTGCGCTCATTCCACGAGTTCCCCAGGCTCGAGGCGGGCGACATCCTTGTCTCCCCCGCGGTGTCCCCGGCTTGGGCCCCGATCCTCGGCGTGGCACGGGGGATCGTCACGGACGTCGGGGGCTCCCTCTCCCACGGCGGCATCCTGGCGAGGGAGTACGGCATACCCGCCGTGGTGAGCACGGGCATCGGCACAAGCGTGATTAAGGAGGGCCAGACCATCACCGTCGACGGTGGCAGGGGGCGCGTCTACCTCCACAGACTGGAGGAGGAGGCGGGTGAAGCGCGTTGAGCGACCGGCAGTCCATTCGACGCTTCGCCTCCTACGTCAAGCCGTACTGGAGGGACCTGTTTCTGATGCTGGCGGCGCTGTTCGCCTCGACGCTCCTGTCCCTGGCCATCCCGTGGATCATCGGCGTCCAGCTCATCGACAAGGTGATACTGGAGAGGAGCCTCAGCCTCGAGGCCGTCCTGGTCATGTTCGCCGGCACTTCCCTGGCCAAGGAGCTCTTCGACTTCATCAACGACTACCTCCTAGAGTCGTTCGCCCAGAACGTCACGCACACCCTCCGATCCGAGTTCTTCGAGAACCTCCTCTACGTGCCCCTGTCCTTCTTGGACCAGAGCCAGACGGGGGACCTGCTGTCAAGGATGCAACACGACGTGAACACCGTGGGCGACATCTTGAAGACTCTCGTCAAGGACCTGGGCTCAAACGTCTTTACGCTGGTGGGGACGCTGCTCTTCCTGTTCTCGATCAACATGGAGCTGACGTTAATCATCGCGCCCACGGTGCTCGCCATCTTCATCACGGTGACACTGTTCAAGGGGAGAATCAAGCGGATGTCGCGGGGGATAAGCAAGGCCACCGGCATCCTCATAGCCGGGGCCTCGGAGGTGCTCAGCGGGATCAGGGTGGTGAAGAGCTTCGTCAAGGAGGAGGACGAGGTAAAGGTCTTCAGAAAAAAGTCCAAGGCGATATTCCGGGCCAACATCAATCTGATGAAGCTCTCGGCCATCTACACCTCCAGCGTGAGCATGCTGGTCCTGATAGGGATGGTGCTGGTCATATGGTTCTGGACCCCCATGACCATCGCGGGGACCATCACCGTCGGCGGGTTCTCCGTCTACCTCAACTACATCAGGAAGATACACGAGCCGGTGAAGGGCCTCAGCAAGGTGAACTTCAAGGTCCAGAGGGCCCTGGCCGCCGCGGACAGGCTCTTCTACCTGAGCACGATGCCCGTAAGGCCCGCAGAGCAGGGCCTCGCGATACTACCCCCCATTAGCGGCCACATAAGGTTCACGGACGTCTCCTTCGCCTACGACGAGGGGCACCCAGTCCTCCAGAACCTGAACCTGGACATCAGGCCCAACGAGGTGGTCGCCATCGTTGGCGCAAGCGGGTCGGGCAAGTCCACCATCCTGAACCTGCTGCTCGGGTTCTACGAGGCTCAGCAGGGAGAGATCACCGTGGACGGCCACCCCGTCAGCGGAGTCGACCTGAGGTCGCTGAGGAGCCAGGTCGGCATCGTCACCCAGGAGACCTTCCTCTTCTCCGGCTCAGTCTGGAAGAACATAGGATACGGGAAACAGGGAGCAAGCAAGAAGGAGATCAAGCAGGCCGCCAAGCTTGCCAACGCCCACGACTTCATCATGGGGCTACCCCACGGGTACGATACGAGGATAGGGGAGCGCGGCGTGAACCTCTCAAGCGGCCAGAAGCAGAGGATAGCCATAGCCAGGGCCATCCTCAAGGAGCCCAGGATACTGATACTGGACGAGGCCACATCCAACGTGGACCCTGCCTCGGAGGCGCTCATCCAGGACGCGCTGGAGCTGAACGTGGGTGACCGGACCACCATCATCATAGGCCACAGGCTCTCCTCGGTGATGAGGGCTGACAAGATCGTTGCCCTTGAGCGCGGCGAGATCGTCGAGACGGGCACCCACAGCGAACTACTTGAGAACCAGGGTGTCTACGCCAAACTCTTTACTCTTTGAGCTATTAATATCCGTTAATCTGATTTTAATTTCGTGATAAAGAAAATGTTTTTTGATGTTTTTTATTAGTGGATTATTCCAATAGATTCAGCGAATTATTATGGATGATTGAACCATAACATATTAACCGCACACGCAGTCTAAAAACCCAGATAATGAGCTCAACTGAGGTTATTTCTGACGCTGCCGTCTACGAGCACGCGGACAATGTAGAAATACTTGTTGTTGACGATGACGAGGACATTAGGTGGCTCTTTTCTTTCATCTTAAGTAAGGCAGGTTACAACGTGGAGTCAGTGTGCGACAGTAAGGGAGCATTGGAACAGATCGGCGAGAAAAAGTACGATATAGTAATTTTAGACTACATCCTACCCGAAATGAAGGGGAGTCAGCTGGCTGTAAAGATTTTAGAAAAAAGATCGGACGTGAAAATCATCTTTATTACAGGATACCCAGATTTTAACGATGAATTAAAGAAAAACCCGCAATTATTATCCCAAACAGTGTTATATAAGCCGATAACGGGAGAAGTCTTGTTAAAAACGATAAAAATGATTCATAAATGAATGATACTATGATAGTTTTCTATAAAAATTATAGACCTGAATTATTACCTGTATTAGTGTTTTTTCCATCTTTTATTAATTGAAATAACGCTGATCTATAATTCTATATCCATACTATATTCTAGTGGTACATACAACTTAAAACAAGCAACTTGTTTTTCATATGAATGAAATCCTCTCCAAGCGCTCTAATTGATCCTACAAATTCATCTGTCAAATTATTTAATGATCTGGGGCAGGGGAACTCTTACGGAATCCCGTACGATACCGCGTGGGCAGCCCATCATGAAAAAATATTCCCCGAATCAATGGTGTGGCTCACAAGAAATCAAAGATCGGATGGTAGCTGGGGAGGAGAGGTCGAATACTTCCATGATCGATTAATATCGACTCTTGTCAGCATCTTGGCCTTATCAAAATCAAAGAGATCAAAGCAGTTAGAGAAACAGATAGAGCGGGGAGAAGTTTACCTATCTAAAAACCTGCATAAGGCTAAAAATGAGGAACATTGCACCATCGGGTTTGAACTACTGTTCCCAACATTAATGGAAGAGGTAGAGAAACTTGGACTAAACATCCCATATAATCAAGATAACAACTTACGCAAGATACGAGAAACCAAACTGAGTCTAGTATACAATGACATTGTCTACAACGGTAACACAACTCTTTCCTTTTCAGTAGAGTTCCTCGGCGAAAAGTTTGACATAACCAAGGCCAGGAACCTGCTAAACCCTAACGGGTCTGTGGGGAACTCGCCTTCAGCAACGGCGTACTACTTGCTGAAAGAGATGCATCCCGCAGCGCTATCCTACATGGAGAGCGTTCTCGGCGTAAACGCTGATGGGTCCGTTCTCCCCGTTTACCCGTTCGACGTGTTCGAGAAAGTTTGGAGCTTCTACCATTTTGATACATTGCAGCTGCCAATCAAGGATCAATTCATCATGCATGTAGAAGCGATCAAGGACTCCTGGACAAAGAACGGCTTGGGAACTACAAGACACTCGGTCGTAGACTCAGATGATTCGGCTCTGGCTTTCAAGTTCTTGACGTCGATGGGAGAAAAAGTCGACCCAAGTGTATTCGATGGCTGGGAAAAAGAGGGCTTCTTCCAGTGTTTTAAATATGAGCGAGACCCCTCCCTGAGCTCCAACATCCACATACTAGACGCGATAAAGAGCCTGGAAGGATACAGAAACCGCGACAATGCGGTTGACAAGATCACGTCCTTTCTGGAGTCAAACATGCACAGAGACGGCTTCTGGCAGGACAAGTGGCACCTGTCACCATTCTATGTAACCAGCCATGCGGTGATCGCTGTTCACGGCGTAAATGATACGTTAGTCGAAAAGGCGGTAGACTGGATCATCAAAAACGTGAAACCTAATGGCATGTGGGGGTACAGGAACGGGACGAGGGAAGAAACCGCCTACGCGCTGTGGGCCCTCCTCTACTACAACGACCACGTGACACCCATCGACCCCCAGATCATGGTCAAGGGACTAGACCAATTGGCGTACAGCGGCAAGCCCTCCAAACTTGAAGAACTGTGGATCGCCAAGGGCCTGTACTGCCCGATCAACGTCGTTGAATCAATTATTCTCGCAGTTCTGTGTAAAGCACGAAAAACTGGTTTGCTGGGCCCTGTGGGAATCGAGAACCGCCAGCTCACGGCGTCCATCGTTACCATGGACGGTGAAGAAAATGGGTTGGATTAAGATCGGGGAAGGGTTGAACGCCCTCTTCTCAAGCGACGCAGAAGTAGAAGGCACTGTGAAGGAGATTAACTCGTACAGCGACTCCCTGAAGCTGTACGAAGACAAGCCGCAGAACCTCGTAATCCTTCTGAGGACGGCGGGAGTAACTGTGCTGGCTCCCATCATCTCGTTGATTAAGGGGATCATCTGCACATGCGGAGGCACAAGCTCCCACCTAGCCATAATCTCCAGGGAATACAGAATTCCATGTATAATGGCCACAAAGCTCGACCATGACGACGATTTAGACGAAAAGAAGGTCAGGTTACTGTTAAGACAGCAGAAGGGTTTCGTTTACCTCCAGGAGGCCTAAAAATGAAGAAAGATGAGGCAAACAAGTTTTTGATGAAACTTTCAGACGCCACAAAGACGTTCATACAATCAAGAACACTCCTGGAATCAAACCTGTTCCCAGTTAGAGCCTACATGGCTGTCGGGCTCTACAACCTATTCGAGAACGAGTACGATATACTCCGGAAAGTAATTAACAAGAAAAAACCAGAAAAGCTCGGCACAGATTGCAAGACCGTTAATTCGGAGATCAACCAGAAGACGCAGTTCTCCACCATAGTCGGGTACCTTGTGGGGAGAGAGCAGGTCATCCAGGACGGCAACATAGACGACTACGGGGACAAAGAGTTCGACGCGGAGAAGATCATGTTCCTTCTCGATTACTGGAGCAGGTTCTCGAAGACCTACAGGAACGACGGCCAAATATTGGTGGACGACTCAAAGGGAGCGATCTCGATCCTCAACAAGAAAGACGTGAAGAGGTTCAACGAGGACCTGCTGGACAATGACGCCAAAAACATTGAGAACCTACTGAAACTCGCGGCTGTGATCCAGTCCTACCTGTACTTGCTGAACTACGAGTCGAGGGGCGGCGTCTTCAACCACGGCCCCTACCAAGTAGACGATGAGCTACTGATCTTCAGGGAGTTCATTCACCTCCAGAAAAACACGTATAAAACGATACTAAACGACGAATTCAACTATAATAACATCACAATAACGTTAAGACTGAAAGATGTTGACGTAAACTTAAACGAAGTAGGGACACTATTTGTAGACCCGATCAATTACGGGGACAATATAACTGGATTCAACATCTACTCCAACAACAGTGACCTGAAGCCAATAGATATCGACAACATTAACAAGATCTCGAACCTGCTGAAAAACAGAATCCTGTACCTGTACAGGGACATCAACAAGTGGGACCGTAGAGACAAGATCATCGCCGGCGCATTACAGTACTCCGATCTCACTAGCTACGCGAAGGCCGCGAACATAAAGTACAGGCATGGGCTGTCGAGGGCGGTCGAGGAGAGGTACCTGCCGAAGATGATGCGCCTGGTTACGCACGAGTTCATGAACAAGTTCGCGGAGACGGGGAAGCTGTTTACGTTGATTGAGTGAGGTGCAAAAATGTACAACGAGGAGATGTCGAGGGAAGCCTTCATGAGCCTGGGGAGAGGGGAGGTGTCGGGCCTCCTCAGAAAAATAGGCCACCCGAGCACGGTGGTCCTCGTCCCGGACAACACGAGGAGAACGGGTATACTGTACAAGGGCATAAAGGCGGACGCGAAGTACTTCGAGAAGGACCTCTTCAACGCGCTGAGCAGCCCCTTCATAAGGCTGGTTAAAACCATCTTCGACCACGGCATAACAAACCTCTTCATCCCCAGCCTGACCCAAGGGAACCTCAGCAGGAGCAGAAAATACGTCGACGCGCACCTGAAGTACGCCACGAGGCTCATCCTCAAGGAGGAGAGGTGGATGAACTTCTACGAGGAGAACGGCGTAAGGGTCAGGATATACGGCGACAGGAACTACGTCGAGGGCCTGGGGTACCACGATTTCGCGAGATGGGTTGAAGACGTGGAGAAAGCCACCGAGCACAATGGCGAACACGTCCTGTTCTGGGGCTACGCGTGCTCGGGCTCGATTGAAACCATGAGGATCATGAACCTCTGCATCGACTTTTACGAGCGGGAGGGGAGGCCACCGTCTAGCCAGGAGACACGGGACATGTACTATGGCGTGAAGGTGGGCGACGTTGACATCTTCATAAGGCCGGGGGAGATAAGGGACAGCGACTGCCAGCCTCCACTAATCAGCGGCAATGCCCAGATGTACTTCCCGATAAGTCCCCTGACGGAGCTGGACGACGACTTCTTCAAAGAGATACTGTACGATTACATGTTCTGCAGGGTCAGGAGCGGAGGGAGGAAGGAGTACTCGGGCCAGATGGATGGCTCCGAGCTGCGCAGGATAAGGGGCTTCTACGAGCAGAACAGGGGCACCATAATCGGTCTGGGCGAGAGGATTGGGGACTTCTGGGTTCCGTCGAGAAAATCGGGTGTCAGACACCCGGTGGATGAGGTGAAAACATGGATGTGAAGCTGGTCTACCTGATTACATCGGTTGTATCGTTCCTATTCAACGTGGTACTAAGCGCGTTCGTCTTATACAAGAACCCCAAGGAGCAGATCAACCGGATCTTCAGTGTCTGGGCCCTCTCGGTGGGGATCATCTGCCTGGGCGACTTCCTGAGGAAGACGAGCGTAATCGACACGTCCGCGGTGCTGTGGAGCAAGTTCATGCTGCTCGGGGTGGCCCTGCTCATGCCAACGCTGCTCAACTTCGCCCTCCTGCTGAAGCCCCAGACCCGGATAGGCATCAAGTACTTCACAGTCATCTACAACATCCCTAGCATCGTGACGATCGCCCTGCTGCCCACTTCCCTGCTGGTCTACGGCGTCGAGTACCAGGACTGGAGGTACAGCATCGTCTGGGGGCCCCTCATGGACGTCTTCGGCGCCATCTTCGGCGTGTACCTTCTCGCCGGAGTCTACGTGTTACTGAAGAAGGTGTGGTTCAAGAAGCCGGAGAAGTACCTCTTCCTATCGTTCGGGGCCACTGTGATATTGGGCCTCGCGCTGAACTTCGTTCCGTCTCTGGGAGTTGAGATACCGACGATTAGCCCCCTGGCCATGTTCGCCTCGGCCCTCTTCGCCTACCTGGTCTTCAAGAACAGGTACGTGATCATATCCTACCCTGAGAGCAACCTGGAGTCGAAGCTGAAGTACGAGATGACCTCAGCCCAGATGCACCTGGTGATGGAGAGCAAGGTGGAACTCAGCTACTCCATATTCGTTGACCAGGTGACCCACGGAAAGGCGGGCCTCATCGTCACGCGGAAGCCGCCCGCAAAGGTGAAGGAGAGGCACGAGCTGACGCAAACGCCCATACTTTGGCTCTCGAACATCGAGCAGGAGGGCAGCATAACGAACCTCCAGGGGCTGACCTTCACCATACTCTCGTTCCTGGGCACCGAGGAGAGGAACAGGGTCGTGCTCCTGGACGGCATAGAGTACCTCATCACACAGAACGGGTTCCTGAACACGCTGAAGGCGCTGCACTTCATCAACGACTACGTGATCAAGAACGAGGCCATCATGATAGTGCCCCTGTCCCCCAACGTGCTTGAGGGCCACGAGATCCAGCTGCTCCAGACGGAGATGAAGATGTACACGAGCGCGGAGGACCCGGACGTCTATGCGGAAGGACAGCAAAGCGAGGTCCCCGCATGAGCCTCCTCGAGGCTCTCAGCGTTGAAAGAAACGTTACTTATCAATGCTTCATAAATTCTTTTAATCCACCCATCAGGTTTGCATTGAAAATTCAAGGGCCTTGCCAATGCAGTTGCTAACTGGGTTAAACGCCATATTCGGCGTACAGATGCTACTGATGACACTTATTTTAGTGATTTTTTTGCGTTTCTATCTCGAGTATAATATTAATCTAACAAGGAAAATTGAGTTACTTCTACACATAAGCGCCTTTGTCTGGGGTCTTTTATATATATTGGAGATAATGGTTCCGGAGTATTTCCTGAAAAACACTTTTTTCAGACTCACCTTCATGAACAAAGCCTCGTTTGGCACGCTCATTCTTCTGTACGCAGTATCGCAGTACAACAAGAAATGGTTGTCAAGGAACAACATCATCGCGCTGTTTCTGTGCAACGTCGGGTTATTTACATTCTTTCTGACCAACGATTACCATAACTTGGCTTGGGTCTACTCCCACACGGTTGACGTGGAGAACTTCTCCATCCTTATTAACGACTATAGATTAGGTTACTACCTGATTTATGGCCTTAATTATGCGCTGATCGCAGTCTCGATAGCCCTGTTCATCAAGACGATCATAGATAAGAGGAATACATCGGTTACCTGTGTGCTGCAGCCCGTCTTAATGGCGTCGATGTTGCTGTACAGTGCGCATCATAATTTCTCTTTGGGGGCCGCCGCCGTGGACTACTCATCGCTGGGCTTCATCGTCCTGAGTATAGTGATCTCGGTCAGCAAGCCGATGGCTTCCAACGTCTACGAGGTCTTCACGACGTCCCGGAGTATAATATTCGACAGGATGAACGACGCCATCATTCTGCTGAACCAGGAGGGGAAGCTGGTCGACATGAACAGCTACGCCAAGAACGTGTTCGCCGACGAGGAGAAGTTCATGAGCACCATCAACGAGTTGACGAACC
>CAZAKG010000051.1:0-15659 GCA_964485755.1 uncultured Candidatus Bathyarchaeia archaeon
CACCGGGGTGCCCTCAATCGTTGCCAAGGTATACCACCGGGTCAAGATGACGCAGACGGGTCTACTAAGCATAAACATAATCTACGTGATGGCCCTGCTCCTGTTGCTAATAATAGGAATGATGATCATGGGAGGTCTGTAAATGTACGGTTCACTTTGGCTAGCCCTACTGGCTCCTGTTCTCTTCATACCCGTAGTCTATTTCTTAGGTAGAAGAATGGGGAAACTTGTAAGCTGGGTAGCTCTGGTCCCCCTCCTCTACAGCACGCTGTACTTCACAAGCCTCTTAGGAGGCATAGCAGAGAGCCCCATTGGCGAGTACTTCTACTGGCTCCCCGGGATAAGGTTCGGGCTGTACGCTGATGGCCTGAGCCTGCCCATCGTCCTGACCGTCGCGGTTCTCTCAGCCATCATAGTGATCTACTCACAGCCATACATGGTGCACAGCATCCACGAGCAGTACCACCGCGAGAACAACAAGGCCCACGCGACATACTACGCGCTCTACCTCGCCTACGTTGCGAGCATGATGGGCGTGGTACTCAGCACCAACCTGTTCGAGTTCTACCTGTTCTTCGAGTTGATGATAATCCCCTCTTGGGCCCTCATCAACTCCTACGGCTCAGGCGAACGCGAGAAGATCGCCCTCATGTACCTGCTCTGGTCCATCGTGGGCGCCGTGGCGTTCGTCACAGGAACGCTCTCAGCCTACGCACAGACAGGCTCCTTCGAGTTGGTGGACCTGGTGAGGCTCATAGGCTCCCCTTGGGCAGGGTTCATCGTCGTATCTATGCTGGTCGGTCTATGTGTGAAGATGGCCCTATTCGGTCTACACATATGGCTGCCCTTCGCTCACGCTGAGGCACCCACCCCCATCAGCGCCCTACTGAGCCCGGCCATGATCGGCTTGGCGGCCTACGCCATTGTGAGGTTGCTTCTACCCATCACGGGGGTGATGGACACTTACTTCGCGTTGACCCTGATCTGGGGCCTGGCGACAATGATCTACGGAGGGATGATGGTGATGGCGCAGACGGACATCAAGCGTCTGCTGGCCTACTCCAGCATGAGCCAGATGGGGTACCTGTTCGTGGGCATCGCCAGCGCCACCACCCTGGGCGTGGGAGGCGCCATGATGCACTACATCAGCCACGGCCTGGGAAAGGCGGCTCTTTTCCTTAGCGTCGGGGCCATAATGCACCAGACAGGCAACAGAGACATCCGTCAACTCGGCGGCCTCGCGGCGAAGATGCCCATCACCGCGATGGTCTTCTTGATAGGAGCCATGAACATCTCCGGTATCCCGCCCACGATGGGCTTCGCGTCCAAGTTGATGATATTCATGGGCGCCTTCGGCCCAGGGGTCCACGAGATCTCCACAGAACTCGTGTTGGCCCTCGTGGCCATCCTGTCCACCGCTTTAACGATAGGGTACACCATGTGGACGATGCGTCGCATCTTCTACGGTCCTATCCCTGAGCATCTTGAGGACGTGAAAGAGGCGCCCCCCCTGATGACCATACCCATGGTTCTGCTGTGCGTCCTATCAATACTGATTGGCATATACCCGAGGCCAATCATCGACCCAATAATGGAGGTAGTAGCGGCGCTACTTACGTGAGGTGAATGATGTGGTAAACAACATGCTGTTCCTTATGATCCTGGTGGCGTTCCTGCCGGCGCCCCTAGTCTACTTGATGGGTAAGAGCCTAGGCAAGAAGGTTAGCTGGGTAGTATTCGCTGTTATGCTGGGGATCACCGTCGTCCTCGGGTGGCTCATCCCGGTGGTCGAGCACGAGGTGCTGTTAGAGGAGTACAGCTGGGTGGCCTCCCCCCTCAGCCTGACCTTCGGTCTGCTGGCGGACGGGCTCAGCGTGCCTATGCTCTTCACATTCCTGTTCGTGTACGCGGGCGCGACCCTCTTCAGCATGCCCTACATGGAGAGGCGGCTCAGCCTCGGCGACATCGAGGATGGCAACGCCCAGTACGCAAAGTTCTACACCCTGTTCCTGCTGTACGGTGCAAGCGTCGCGGGGTCCATGCTCGCCACCAACCTGATAGAGTTCTTCCTCTTCTTCGAGATGGCTCTCGTCTTCTCGTGGCTGCTGGTGTTCCTCTACGGGTACGGTGACAGGAGGCGCAACTCCATGGTGTACTTCATCTGGACCCACATCGGGGGCGGCGCCCTCCTGGTGGGAATCCTTGGCGTGTACTGGACGGTGGGTAGCTTCGAGATCGCCGACCTTGCCCACATCGCCTCCTACCCCAACGTCCTGTGGATCGGCGTCGCCATCACCCTCGGCCTCTTCGTCAAGATCGGCGCCCTCGGCTTCCACGGCTGGATGCCTGTAACTTACTCCGAGTCGCCTGCCCCTGTCAGCGCGGTTCTGGGGGCCACCTCTGTGATGCTGAGCACCTACGCCATGGCCCGTCTCCTACCCCCATTCCAGCCTGTGCTTCAGGGTATCAGCGGGTGGTTCATGCTGTGGGCCCTCGCCACGATCCTCTACGCGGGCGTCATGGCGCTGGCTCAGAGGGACACCAAGCGCCTGGTGGCGTACCTGAGCATGAGCCAGATGAACTACTGCGTCCTCGGGATATTCACCTATGTACCCTACGGGGTCTTGGGCGCCGTCTCGTACAGCATCAGCCACGGCCTAGCCATCGGGCTGCTGTTCCTGGTGTCAGGGGCGCTGCTCTACGTGACGGGTACGCGGGACATGACCAAGATGGGCGGCCTATCGGAGAAGCTGCCAATAACTCTCCTGGCCACCATGGCGGGCTTCCTCACCATAGGTGGGGTGCCCCCCGCGGTGGGATTCAAGTCCAAGTTTATCCTCCTGAGCGGGGCCTTCGTCAGAGGCTTCTCCACGGGCTGGCTGGAGCTGATGGTAGCCATCCTCGCCGGGAGCCTGGCCACTATTGTGACCCTTGGATACGAGTTCCGGACAGTGTGGCGCGTCTACTACGGCAAACTGCCTGACGCACTCAAGGAGGTGGCGCGGGTCCCTGACACAATGATCGTCGCGTTCGTGGCCCTTGGTGCTCTGTCGATAGTGTTCGGCATATGGCCTGCGCTGTTCACCAACGCCCTGGACGTGTTCATAGAGCACATATTCCACTAACCCGTTTTTTTTCAACATTTTATATTACATCACACTGTAAGTACTTTTATACGCGAGCCGCCCAGAGAAGCCTCTTTCACGGTTTTTCGAGTGTGCACAAGTTTTTTTAGGAGAGAAAATGTTACTGATAGGAAATGAGCATAGCTGTCATTGGCCCCTCTTCTTTCGTCACATGCTTCGAACTCATCGGCGCCTCAGGCTACGAGGAGCACGAGGAGGGGACGGTGGTCGCGACCCTAACCCGCCTGGTCAACGAGGGTGACTTCAAGCTCATCGTCATACCTGAACGATACGCTGGAGCCACCCGGCCCATCAGGGAGGAGGTCATGAAGAGGGGCAGGATCACCCCCATCTTCGCCCTGATCCCCGACCTGACCATGGAGACAGGGATGAGGATGGAGGAGCTCCAGGCGGTGGTCTCGCTCGCTATAGGTACAAGGTTGGAGTTATAGAACAATGGAAATGAAGAGTATACTTTCATTGAGCGGAAGGCTGAAGAGGCTCCTGGAAAAAGCCGTAGAGGAGGCCCAGGGGATCGTTTCTGAGGCTCAGGCTAAGGCGGACGAGATTGTTAACGCCGCCAAAGAGGAGTCTGAGAAGCATCTTGTTAAGGCCCAGTACCGCACAGACCTCGACGAGTTCCTGGTGGACACAGAGGAGAAGGCCAAGCAGGAGGCCAAGAAGGTCGAGAAGGATTACGCCAAACGCGCCCAGGAGATCAAGACCATCCCGGTAGACAAGATCAAAGAAGCCGCGGAGATGGTTGTCAAGGAGGTTCTGTCTAAATGATCCAGGACTTGGACTCCAAGCTGATCGAGAAGATAGTGGAGCAGCGGAGCCAGTTACTTAAAGAGGCAAAGGAGAGTGCCCAGCGGATACTGGAAAAGGCGGAGGAGGAACGCCAAAGGATCATCGAGCAGACCAACAGAAGCATTGAAAGCATAGTCGGCTCGGAGCTTAGGGCCGTCCATGACAGGATCGTGGGCAGAGCCCAACTGGAGGGCAGGAAGAAGCTCCTGGAAGCCAGAATGGAGGTCCTGGACGCAGTCAAGGCCCAGGCGCTGGAGGAGGTCAAGGCTCTGGCCTCAGGGAAGCGCACAGACATAGAATACTCTGGCTACCTCATCAAACTCATCGTCGAGGCGGATGAGGCCATATTGGAGGACGAGTACATCATCTCTGCCAACAAGAGGGACCTCGAGTACCTGAAGAAGAACCTGAACCAGGTGAGCAAGGCCCTGAAGGGGAAGAAGGTCAGGCTCAGAGATACCCCCGCGGATGTAATCGGGGGCGTGATAGTTGCCAACGCCGACGGGACAAAGACCATGGAGAACACCCTGGAGACCAGACTGGAGACTGCCAACGGCAGGCTCCAGACAGAGATAGCCAATAAGCTGGGAGTGATCTAAGATGGCCGAGAGACTGGAGGGCACAATCGAGAGGATCAACGGCTCACTCATCGTAGCCAAGTTCGTTGAGGAGCCCAAGATGGGTGACCTCGTAGAGGTGGGCAACCTCAAGCTCATGGGCGAGATCGTCAGGCTCAGCGAGGAGACAGCATACATCCAATGCTACGAGTCCACGTCTGGGCTGAAGCCCGGCGAGCCCGTCATAGACATCGGCACACCTCTGGTGGCCGAGCTGGGCCCCGGGCTCATGGGCAAGATCGTGGACGGCATCGAGCGATCAGAGATAGAACTCTGGGACATGACGGGCCCATTCATCACGAGGGGCACCAACATAGCTCCCCTCAACAGGGAGAAGAAGTGGGAGTTCAAGCCCACCGTGAAGCCCGGCGCCAAGGTCACAGGCGGTGACGTCATAGGCACGGTTCAGGAGACGGAGACGTTCGTCCACAGGGTCATGGTGCAGCCGACGATGACCGGAACAATCAAGTCAATCAAGGCGGGGACATACACGGTCACGGAGCCCGTCGGCGTCCTCGAGACCGAGGCCGGCCAGGAGGTGGAGCTCAAGATGATGCAGACGTGGCCCGTCAGGCGGAGCAGGCCCATCAAGGAGAGGATGGCGCTGAACGCGCCCCTCATCACCGGGCAGAGGGTCATCGACACGTTCTTCCCCTGCGCCAAGGGAGGAGCGTCGGCGGTCCCCGGTGGCTTCGGCACCGGCAAGACGGTCACGCTTCAACAGATCGCCAAGTGGAGCGACGCAGACATCATCGTGTACATCGGCTGCGGTGAGCGCGGAAACGAGATGGCGGACGTGGTCGACCAGTTCCCGAAGATCAAGGACCCCCGCAGCGGCAGGAACCTCATCGAGCGAACCATCATCGTGGCCAACGTCAGCAACATGGCTGTCTCCGCCCGCGAGGCCAGCATCTACATGGGCATCACCATAGGCGAGTACTTCAGAGACATGGGGTACGACGTGGCCCTCATGGCCGACTCGACCTCAAGGTGGGCCGAGGCTCTGCGCGACATCTCAGGCCGCCTGGAGGAGATACCCGCCGAGGCCGGGTTCCCGGCATACCTGTCCGACAGGATCGCGGAGATATACGAGCGCGCGGGAAGGGTCCAACTTATGGGCGCTGAGGAGAAGTACGGCAGCCTCACCATTATGGGGGCCGTTTCGCCCCCCGGCGGAGACTACTCTGAGCCCGTCACGACCACAACTCTCAGGTTCATCGGCACGTTCTGGGCCCTTGACAGCCAACTCGCTTACAGGCGCCACTTCCCGGCCATCAACTGGCTGAGGAGCTTCACAAGGTACCTGACCGTTGCGGCCAGGTGGTGGAGCCAGTACGAGCCCAAGTGGGAAGAGACGAGAAGCCTCGCGCTCAGGTTGCTGGAGGAGGCGGCGGAGATCGAGGAGACGGCGCGCATCATAGGAGAGAAGGCGCTGCCCGACGACCAGAGGCTTGTGCTGCTGGTGGCCGAGATGCTCAGGGAGGGATTCCTGGTGCAGAGCGCTTACCACGAGGTGGACACGTTCTGCGCCCCCGAGAAGCAGGTGAAGCTGCTGTCCCTCTTCACGGAGTTCTACAACATGGCCAGGCCCCTAACCGAGTCGGGTATCCCCATCGACAAGGTCCGGGAACTGGATGTCGTGAGGGAGATCATGAGGCTCAAGGAACGGGAGGGCACACAGCCCATCGACCATGCCAGGGGCATGATGGTGGAGGAGATTAGGGCGCTCAAGGCCCAGTACGAGGTGAACAAGCAGTGAGCAAGCTAGCGCGCGTAGTGTACAAGACCACCACGGAGATCAAGGGCCCCATCCTCATGGTGAAGAGGATCAGGGACGTGGCCTTCGACGAGATCGTCCTCATCGAGAGGCCCAGCGGCGAGACCGTGCAGGGAAGCGTCCTGGACGTGAGCAGAGACTGGGCCATGGTCCAGTGCTTCGGGGAGACCGCGGGCCTGGACATCAGCACCAAGATCAGCTTCACGGGGGACGTCCTCAGGATACCCGTCTCGGAGGACCTCATAGGCAGGGTCTTCAGCGGGAGCTTCCAGCCCCTGGACAAGATGCCCCAGATCATAGGCAAGGAGAGGCGGGACGTCAACGGCGGCGTCATCAACCCGGCTGCCAGGGAGGTGCCCAGGGAGTTCATCCAGACAGGCATAAGCAACATCGACGGCATGAACAGCCTGGTGCGCGGCCAGAAGCTACCCATCTTCAGCGAGTCCGGGCTACCCCACAACCAGCTGGCCGCCCAGATCGCAAGGCAGGCAACCATCCCGGGGGCCGAGTCCGAGTTCGCCATCGTGTTCGGCGCCATGGGAATCAAGAACGAGGAGGCCGCCTACTTCAGGGAGGAGTTCGAGAAGACCGGCGCACTAAACAAGAGCGTCATGATCCTCAACCTGGCGGATGACCCGCCCATCGAGCGCATAGTCACGCCGCGCATCGCCCAAACCATCGCCGAGTACCTGGCCTTCGACCTGGGGATGCACGTGCTGGTCATCCTGACGGACATGACCAACTACGCGGAGGCCCTGCGCGCCATCAGCATCGCCCGCGAGGAGATACCCACCAGGAAGGGGTACCCCGGCTACCTGTACAGCGACCTGGCCACCATCTACGAGCGCGCCGGCCGCATTAAGGGCAGGCCTGGCAGCGTCACCCTGATGCCCATACTGTCGATGCCTGCGGGCGACATCACCCACCCCATCCCGGACCTCACCGGCTACATCACGGAGGGCCAGCTACTCATCCAGAGGGAGCTGAGCCTTAGAGGCATCTACCCGCCCATGAACGTCCTACCCAGCCTAAGCAGGCTCATGAAGGACGGCATCGGCAAGGAGACCACCCGCGAGGACCATCAGGACGTCAGCAACCAGCTCTACATGGCCTACGCGGAGGGCACGAGGGCCCGCGGCCTTGTCCGCATCGTGGGGACTGTAGGTCTCTCGGAGCGTGAGCGCCAGTGGCTCAGCTTCGCGGACAGGTTCGAGCGGGAGTTCGTAAATCAGGGAATCTACGAGAACAGAACCATCCAGCAGACCCTGGACCTGGCCTGGAACCTCCTGGCTGACCTGCCCGAGGATGACCTCATCAGGGTCCGCGAGGCGTACATCAAGAAGTATCACCCCAAGTACAAGAGTGAAGCGTAGGCATGTCAGCTGCATCCGGCGTCAGGCCCACTAAGGGCTACCTGATGGAGACCAAGACTCGTATCCAGGTCGTGGAGCGCGGCACCGAGTTCCTGAAGCTCAAACGCGACCAGCTGGCCAAGCAGCTCACCGAGTCCCTTGACGTGCTCCGAGGCCGGCGCAGCCTCCTCCTGAAGAACCTTCATGAGGCTTACAGCGCCTTGACCGCGGCGTACCTGAGCCTGGGGCCCACGGAGGTGCAGAGCCAGGTGCGGGCCATCAGGAAGCCGCTAACCTTGGAGGTGCTTCCGCGCAGCGTCATGGGCGTGGTCTACCCGTCTGTGAGGATCAAGGACAAGCCGGAGATCGCTGCGGAGCTGGACATTACTCTGGCGTATGCTGCGCAGCAGGTTTTCGAGATCATCGAGGAGCTCATCCACCTGGCCGAGTTCGAGGAGCGCGTGGAGCGCATAGCCCAGGAGCTGGGCACAACCAATAGGAAGGTGAACGCCCTGGAGAACTTCGTCATACCTGACATGAAGGCGGTCATAAAGTTCATAGAGGATAAGCTGGACGAGGAGAGCATGGAGGAGCTGGTGAGGACGAAGCTCATAGGAGGTGCAAAGTCATCCAGAAGATGAAGCTGGGGATCGACTACGTGGTCCTCAGGACACACGCCCGCATATCGGAACTCCTCGACAAGGACCAGATGAGGGTGCTGACGGATGCCCCCAACATAACGGAGTTCCTGGCGAGGCTCAGGGAGACGCCCTACGGCGAGGTGGAGGCCAAGATGGACGACAAGCTGGCCCTCAACCTGGAGAAGGTCTTCATACATAAGTTCATCGAGCGCATCGAGAGCATCGTCGCCATCACCCCCACCAAGATGGGCGACTTCCTCCGAGCCTACTTCCACCTGAGGTTCGAGGTGGTGAACCTGAAGCGCATCATCAGGGGCAAGTTCACCGAGTCCACGGAGGAGCAGATAAGGGAGTCCCTCATACCCATCGCGCCCTACCTGATAGACAGCTACGACCCGCTGATACAGGCGGGGAGCCTGGAGGACGCCGTAGCAAAGCTGAAGGGCACACCCTACGACGAGCTGTACAATAAACTCGACCTGTACAAGGAGTACGACGCCCTCTGGCCCCTTGAGCTGGCCCTCAACCACATCTACGCCTCCAAGACCCTCAGCCTGGGGAAGGGGCTGCCCAAGAAGAACCAGCACATAGTGGACAGCCTGGCCAAGTTCGAGACGGACATCGAGAACATACTGGTGGCCCTCAAGCGCCGCGGAACAAAAGACGTGGACCTTGAGGAGATATTCCCGGTGACCTACTACGTGGAGTTCAGCGACCTCCAGAACATCATAGACGCGGAGAGCATGGGCAAGGCCATAGACGGACTCAAGGAGCCCTACAGGAGCGTCATGGAGCCCATAAAGACCGGGGACATCGCCCTGGTGCGCGCCATGGTGCGGAAGGGCAAGTACGAGACCGTGAGCAAGGCGCGTGCTGGGGACGAGTACGGGTTCAACGTGATACTGGCGTTCCTGGTCTACAGCGAGATAGAGAAGGACAACCTCGTCGGACTCGCATGGGGCGAGGTGCAGGGCCTGGGCAGCGAGGAGCTCATGAAGTACATAGTGATCCCGTGGGGCTGAGCCCCACCGTTTTTATCCCCTGAACCATTATCTTAACCCATGAACCAGAAGTGGGAGACGGTTTACTTCGATAAACCCGGTAAGGAGAACACCGAAGAGACTCTAGGGCTGGCCAAGAGGCGAGCCGACCAGCTCGGCATAAAGAACATCATAGTAGCCAGCTACACTGGCTACACGGGAGCCCTGGCCTCAGAGGTCTTCAAGGGCTACAACCTGGTGGTCTCAGCCGGAATGATGGGGTTCACAGAGCCTAACGTGGCCAGGATGGACCCCGCCAACCTGAAGAGGATGGAGGAGAACGGCGCCAAGGTCTTCTACCACCTCCATGCCTTCGGCGGCCTCGGCAGGGCCGTGAAGAACAAGTTCGGCTCCATCCAGGTGGACGAGATCATAGCACACACCCTCCGCCTTCTCAGCCAGGGAGTGAAGGTGGGGTGCGAGATAGCGTGCATGGCGTCGGACGCGGGCCTCATCAGGACCGACGAGGAGTGCGTCGCGGTCGGCGGGAGCGGCGGTGGAGCCGACTCGGCCGTCGTTCTGCTGCCAGCCAACACTCATAGGTTCTTCGACACGAAGATCAGGGAGATAATCTGCAAGCCCAGGTGAGCTACTTCACAAACACGTTCTTGGCCCACCACTTTATCATGGGCGCCATCAACATGATCCAGGTTAGGAGGAAGTTCAGTACCTTGAAATGCTCTGGGCTCATGGTTTCCACCTGTACGCCTCTTTAGGGGCGCCTTCTCTCACGTGCTGCTCTGCCACTGGACTACACCTGCAGTAACCTATATCACTGTTCTATATTACAGTAACTAATTACTAATAAGTATTCCACTGTTAAACGTGTTGCTAACAACGGTGTGTTGTTGGTGAACAGCCAATATTATTGTAATAACGACTACAAAAAACACGATAAATTAAATTGGCGTTACCATATAGATATAAATTGATGGTGATCAATAAATGAGGGAAAAGTTAAACAGCATTGATGCTCACCAATATGATGATATGGACAAGCCGATCGAGCAGCTGACAAAGGTCCTTTCACAGGCCATAGCGGAGCTCCACGGGGAAGACCTGGTCTCCCTGAAGGTCGTCGGGGCCATGCCCTACCCTCTCAGGGACGATAAGTACGTGGTAACCTACAACCTCAGGCTCAGGGGCCAGCCGCCGATCATGCTGGCCAAGGTCGTCGTGGACCTCGCCAAGGGTGAGCTTGAGGAGTATGATCCAGTATTCCTATAGGAGACATTTATGATCACCTCGACGACCTCCGTTGGCTGTCCCAGTTCATGAGGGAGGTCTTCTTCTGGTTCACGGGTAACCACGGCTTTATTTAATCCCACGGCCCATTTACGGGGTATGAAGGTCAGGGTCCTCGCGGCTGTGCTGGACGGCATCATGGAGCTCGCCAGGGGAGCCCACCCCAGGGAGATGATAATGCTGCTGCGGGGAGAGCGGAGAGGGGACTCGGTCACCGTCACCGAAACCCTGTTTCCCCCGCTGGGCTTCGGGGGGAGGGGCTTCGCCAGCTTCCCCGTCCACATGCTGCCCATAGACTTCACCATAGTGGGCACGGTTCACAGCCACCCCTCGGGCAGCGTCGCCCCCTCAACGGGGGACCTGCACAACTTCTACGGTAGGCTGATGATGATCGTGGGGCCCCCCTTCGACGGGTCCGCTGTGGCCGCCTACGACAAGCAGGGCAACAGGCTTGACGTGGAGGTCGTGGGCTGATTTGGGCTCCTTCCGGCTGAACGCCGCCAAATCAGTGTCCCTCATCTTCAACGCCCCGTTCCTGGCCGCGCTCACTTTCCTCTACGTCTACCTCCACGCCAGCCCCAAGCCTGGGTACGAGTTGATGGTGGCCGCCGCATTCTTCTCAGGCATCCTGCCCGTGCTACTCATCCTGTACCTGAAGCGGAGCGGCATAGTCTCCGAGATGATGGTCAACACCAGGGAGGACAGGACGAAGCCTTTCCTCGGGGCTCTGGCATGTTACCTGCTGGGCGTCGCGGCTCTGCTTCTCATGGGGGCGCCCCCCAACATGGTTTACCTGATGGCCTGCTACCTGGTGAACACCCTTTTGATGATGCTGATAACCCTCAGGTACAAGATCAGCATACACATAGCCGGGGTTGCGGGACCCGCCGTCTTCCTTATCCACCAGTACGGCCTGAACTTCTGGCCCTTCCTGCTGCTGACCGGGTTGGTGATCTGGGCCCGGTACGAGCTTGAGATGCACACATTTGGGCAGCTGACGTGGGGGCTGCTGGTCACGTCGCTGCTGACGTATGCCCAGTTGGAACTTTACCCCGTCATCCTCCCACTATGATGGGGTAGACGGTGACCCTGTCCCCGGGCCTCAGCCTGGCCGAGTCCCAGAGACGTTTACCGTTCACGACGACGCCCACGACCCTGCGGTCGTAGGCGTACAGAGTCTCCTCTCCCAGCCCAGCCATGAGCTCCCTGAGGGTCGTGGGCTCCTCAACCTCTAGGGTCATGGGCTTGGGGTACACGGGTATCTGATCCCGTCGGCTGCAGTTAATCCTTGTCCAGGCCCAGCTCCCTGCGGCGCTGAACGTATCGGCGGTACCATGTGTCTACGTTGTCCCGGGTCACGTGGTCCTTGTGGTGTCTGAACCCGCCCTTGAACCCTTGAGGGATGTGCATCAGCTCGTGGATCAATGTCCTGTTCTGGGCCTCCAACGGGTAGTAGTCGAAGAGCTCGTGGATGACCTCGACTATATAGGTGGGCTCCATCCTCATGGCCTCCTGCCATATCTTGCCCAGGCCGTGGATGCGGGCTATGGTCCGCTTCGCCTCGCTGCCCCTGCTCCTCACGCAGTATATCCTGTTCAGGTCCACGTGGTCGAACCTGAGGAGCTCGGTGATCTCGGTTATCCGCTTCTTGACGTCCGGGGCCTCGAAGTACTCGATCATCCGATCCTTAGAGGCGTCCGTCCACGTTTAAAGCAATAGACTTTAATGTTGGATGGATTATCCATCCAGTGAACGCGTGTTGGACGGGAAACTGAACACGACGCAGAGGACAGCCATCATGGCGATCCTGACAGCCTCAGCCATAGCCACCAACTACCTGCTAATAGGGGTGGTGAACGTGAAGCTCATGGACCTCATAGTCTTCACGGCGGGGTACCTCTTCGGCGCATGGATGGGCGCCTCAGTCGGGGCCCTCACGTGGCTAGTCTACGGGACGCTTAACCCTTACGGGTTCAGCCTGCCCATCCTCGGGGCCACGGTGCTGGGGGAGGCCCTGTATGGGGTAGCAGGGGGAGCCGTGAGGGGCTTCTGGAGGCCGACGAGCTGGAGGCCGGACGCGAGGCTCGCCGTGGCGGGGTTCCTGCTGACCTTCATATACGACGTCTTCACCAACGTGGTCTCAGCACTGACGGTCGGCGTACCAATCGCCGTGTCACTGGTGGGGGGCGTCCCCTTCGCCCTCGCCCACGAAGCGAGCAACGCGGCCTTCTTCTGCCTCGGGTTCCCGCCCCTCGCCACGTCCATATCCAAGGTGATGGAAGTGTATGTTGAGTAAGCAGAGCCTAACGTGGGCCGCAGTGGCGCTCCTGTGCACGACCCTAGCGGGCGGTGCAGCGTCCCTCTACTACTACAGCAGGTTCACCCAGCTGGAGACCGAGTACAGAGAAACCGTTGACGAGCTGGAACGCCTCACAATAAAGGTGGACATCATGATCGACTACGGAAACGGGACAGCGGTGTGGCACAACGCCACAAGAGTCAGCCTGGCCGAGACCATGCTGAACGCCACCCTGCATGTGGCCGAAGTCCAGTACACCGTCACCGAGTTCGGGGCCTTCGTTGACGCCATAGACGGAGTTAGCGGGGTCGAGGGCCACTACTGGATCTGGTACTACCTGGACGGCGGATGGCAGATGGGGTCCGTGGGCTCGGACCAGTATAGGCTCCACGACGGCGACGCCGTGGCATGGATCTACAAGGGCTTCTAGGTGAATGAACATGAGCTTGAATGAGATCAGGGCCCTGGGCTCGTTGACGGACAGGACGGCCCCCGGGAGGCAGCCCCAGTTCACGGAGGCCCACATAGTCAAGGCGCTCAAGACCATCGGCGGCCAGGGGCCGGGGAGGAAGCAGCTGGCGGCGCGGCTTGAGCTGGGGGAGGGGGTGGTCCGCACCCTGCTGAGGAGGCTCACCGATGTAGGCTATGTGTCCAGCAGCAGGTCAGGGACGGCGTTGACAGAGTTGGGCAAACAGCTCCTCTCTAAGCTGGGGAGAGCTATGCCGGGGATGCCTGTGCCCGGCAACGATCTGACAGTGGCTGGGTACAACTACATGGTCCTCGTCCGCGGCGGTGGCCACATGGTCAGGTACGGCGTGGAGCAGAGGGACGCGGCCCTACTCGCAGGCGCCAAGGGGGCAACCACCCTCATCCTCATGGGCGGTGAGCTGCACGCCCCCAGCCTCGAAAGCAGGGTTGACCCGGAGCTGAGGCGGATGATCATGGAGCTTGAACCTGTTGACAGCGACGCCTTCGTCATCGGGTCAGCCGACACTGCGCTGGGCGCCGAGGTCGGCGCGTACTCAGCCGCCTATACGCTCCTCGCGGCTCAGCGGGTCTGACGCGCCTATCCCGCGGGTTGGGCTACGACTTCATGGACGACCAGGGCGGCTTCGACCTGACGCCCAGGGAACTGTCAAGGAAGCCCTGACCCCTCCAACCCTTTTTTCTCGGTCTATGCCTCCACTTTTTCAGGCTCCTTCACGAACACAAGTATCAGGAGGCCGGTGAGGAAGACAGCGGATGACAGGATCACCCAGGGCAGGCTGTGGTCCACCCTGTATATGTAGCCGCTGAGGAACGTGCCCAGGGTTATGCTCGCCATGGCCACGATCCCCGTAGCCCAGGCACCGCCGGTGACCCAGACGCCTCCTCCGCCGAGGGCCGCGATGAGGCGCCCCCTCTTGCTCCTGGGCGCCATGTCGGCGAACATGGACTGTATGGCTGGGTTGATGAAGGTGTTGGGTATCGCCGACGCGGCCAGGATGAGCACGACGTGTGTGAAGCTTGTGGCTCTGAGGAAGAGGAGGCACGGGGCGGCGCACGCCATGAGGCAGAGGCCCGTCACCTTCCTCTTGCTGAACCTGTCCACAAGCCTACCGGCGGGGAAGCTCAGGGCGACGTTGATGGAGCCCACCACTAGGGCCAGGACGCCCCACTGCCTGGTGTTGAGGCCGATGACCTCCGTCGCCCTCACTATCCAGAATGGGGAGACGAGGCTCACCGAGAACGTGGCCACGGAGACGAGGAGGCTCAGCTTGACGAGGTCGCGGGGCGCGGATCTGATGGTGACGATGATGTTCCTGTAGGACTCCATTAGCAGGTGGGGGACACCGCCGAGCGTGATGTGGATGCCTCCGCCCTCCCTGTCAAGGGTCTCCTTAAGGTACCGGAGCCGTAGCGTTGCCACAAGCAGCGCCACGAAGAACCCCAGGCTGTAGAGGCCCTTGACCGCCGGCTTAACACCGATCGTGTCTATGAACCAGCCGCCTATGAGGGGGGAAGCGACGCCGAAGGCACCCGGGATCGCCATGGTGGCGGCGAAGCCGATGCCCCGTTTGCTAGCGGGTATGCTGTCCGCCATGAGCGCCTGCATGGCCGGGATGTAGAACGTGACCAGGCTCTGCACGAACATGCCCACGGCCACCCACTGCCAGCTGTCCGTGAACACGAATATGAGGAAGGTGCCCGAGTAGACGAAGGTCATGTAGGCCATGACCTTGATGCGGCCCTGGTAGTCGGCCAGGTACCCGCCCAGTGGGTACAGGATCATGGAGGCCAGGTTGCCGACGGCCATGACCTGGCCCACGGTCTCGTACTCGCCTCCGAGGGCCATGACGTAGAGGCTGAGGAAGGGCCAGATGATGTCTATGCTCATCCTCCACAGGACGCTGCAGACTGTGAGCACCAGGACGTTGCCCCTCATGAGCCTGAGCACTTCGGACAAGGCTGACCCCTTCAGGGGGACACCCGCGGGGCTATAAACTCACCTCAATTTGGGTAACGCTAAATGAGGTGAGGCGGCGTTCTACTCATGCTTCACTTCGGCTACGGCTCCAACCTGAACCAGGGCTTCCTCAGGCAGTACTGCCCCGGCGCCGAGTTCGTCATGAAGGCGTACCTCCCCAACTACGAGGTCCAGTTCCGTTTCTGGTCCAAGAGGAGGCAGGGAGGGATAAGCACCATCATCGAGAAGCCGGGGGGCCTCGTCCACGGAGTCATCTACGAGGTCCCCGAGGAGGAGCTAAAAGTGT
>CAZAKG010000052.1:0-15393 GCA_964485755.1 uncultured Candidatus Bathyarchaeia archaeon
GCAGCACTGTCCAGCTTACCGCCACACCCGCCATCGGATGGAGCTTCATCGCCTGGTCGGGTGACCTCACCGGTACTAACAACCTGGCCATCATCACTATCGATGGCGACAAAATGGTCACCGCCACCTTTACGGCCTTGGTCATTCCAGCTGTTATTGACATCGATCCCAACACCTTGAATTTGAAGAGCCGGAGCGACAAGAACGCTATAACAGCACATATTGAATTACCGGCGGGATACGATGTCAACAATATCGATGTCGCCACAGTAAAATTGAATATTCTTGGTACTCTAATAATTGCTCAGACTGCCCCCACTTCGGTTGGTGACTATGATGGTGACAGGGTAGCCGACCGCATGGTGAAATTTGAGCGTCAAGCTGTCATCGCAGCACTGGTGCAAGCTGGGAAAAAGGGCGACGTCACCATGATAGTTACCGGTCGACTCTTGAATGATGACCTCAGCTTCATAGGCAACGACACTATAAAAGTCATTAACCCGGGAAAGTAATAGATAATCTAGTGAGCGTAATAAAGTAGAGGCTGGTTTTTATCCACCAGCCTCTACTTGCAGTGCTTCTTCCATCAACTTCAGCTTATAGATCACAATAAAGTATTTTGTGACGCCGATGTCACATTCGCTTGAAAAGTTCAATGCTCGTCACATTTCGTCATGTGAATTACAGAGCTATGCCTGGGGAGCTAAATTAAATAAATTGATGTTTAAAAAGTTACTAAAGATATCCATGTAACAACGCCTTACTCTTGAGGCTCACGTTAACCGAGCCTCTCAGTCCCATAATTCCAGAACCGGGGTAGGGAAAAGAGACTCACCGAAGCAAAAACATGAAGCAGGAGATGAAATTTTTTTCCGCCTTATAATAGGCCAGCCGTTATAAGCCGGCGGATACGCCGAACACCAGAGGAAAAACGCTTCTTACTGCAGCAGCAAGGAGCCACCGCGAAGAACAGCGGAAAACCATTATAACTACAGCAGTAACAAGCCCCGACGAGCCCCACCGGCCCCAATCTAGGCTCCCTGATCCACGCTCCTGTACCCGCGCTGGAGCACCCAGAACACGCCCACGCCGAACAGCGATATGGCCGACCCCACCCAGAATATGGGCGCCAGGCTCAACGCGTCCGCCAGCACCCCAGAGACCAAGGGCCCCACCATCATCCCCAGGCTCATGGAACTCTCCATGACGCTCATGGTGGTGCCCACCCCGAACTCCCGCCCCTCGATGGCGGCCAGGGACGATATGGATGGCATGACCAGGGCGGAGCCGGCCCCGAAGATGAGCCGCGCCAGCATCACCTCCCAGAAGGTGTGGGCTAGGGTGAAGCTCCACATACCCACGGCGCTGATGACGCCCCCCAGCATGATGAGCTTCACCTTGTCGTAGCGGTCCGCCAGGTTCCCGCAGGGCTGCTGCATGAGGGCGCTGGCAATGGTGCCTGCTGAGAGGACGGTGCCGGCCTCGGTAAGGGTCAGCCCGAGCCCGCCATCGGCGACGGTAGTATACATGAAGACGCTGAGGAAGCCCATTATTGAGCTGTTGCCCAGGCTGTTCACGGCGCGGTATATGAAGCCGGCCAAGAGTATCTTGTTGGAGAGCACCTTCCCGAATGAGGGCCGCGGCTTATCCTTGCCGAAGCCGCTGGGCTTCGTCTCGGGGAGGAACACGGCCGTGAAGGCGAGGCTCAGGGCCGTCATAGCGCACATGACGTAGAAGGGGACGCTGAGGCCGAAGGTGTCCGTGAGGGTGCCCCCTATGAGGGGCCCCACCCCCATGCCGCCGAACATGGCGAGGCTCATGATGCCCATGTACTTGCCCTCCTGCCCCTTGGGGGCAAGCTCAGCCGCGTACGCCATGGCCACAGGCGACGCCATTGCCGAGCCCAACCCGTGCACGAACCTGAAGAAGAGCAGAGAGTTGTAGTCCCAGGCGAAGGCGTAGAGGAGGCTGACCACAGAGTAGACGAGGAGGCCGCCCATGATCACCCTCTTCCTGCCAGACGTGTCGCTTATCCTCCCGGCCGGCGCAGAGAAGATGAAGCGGCTTATGCTCCACGCGCTGCTCAAAAGCCCCACCTGAATATAGTTGGCGCCGAAGGACTCGGCGTACAACGGCAGGATGGGGCTCACGATGCCCAGGCCCAGCATGGCCACGAAGATGGTCAGCAACAGGACCTGTAAGCTACGATCCATCTCCAACGAGACCGGCCAACAGGATATAAACTCATTCATGTCGGCCGCCCGGAGAAGACACGTGTATTAGATAGAAACCGCTTAAATCCAACCCAAAAAAAATGTACGTTCTGTACAGCCACTGTCATCGCACGGAGGTAGAAGGGAGGCTAGTACCACAGCGCCCCGCGCCTAGCGTACAGTGCACTGTGCAGGATAGCCCCGAGGCTCATACCTACCAGGTTCCTGATGGGGTGAGCGACAACAGTGTAGTTGTCGTGCAGATAGTTGTCGTAGTCCTGCAGCTTACCGTACACCTCGTCCCTGATACCCGCCAAGCTCTCCTCTCCGCCGGCCTCAAGCTCAGCGTCGAAGGCCCGTATGAGGCCGCCCAGGTAGAACATCCTGTACAGGTCGTCCCTGCCCTCGATGCCTATCTTCTCGGCCACCGTCGCCGGCCTGGCGTGCACCTTCTTGTTGAAGCTGAAGGGCGGGTTGCTCACGTTGGTGTAACGCTTCACGATGGGCTCCATGTGCTCATCCATCATCACCTTGAACGGCGACCTGGCCTTGAGGCTGGGAAGAGCGCGGCTCCACACGTCCAGCATGAACCCGTCAACCTCGTCAGACCTCTCCTTCGCGTAGGCCAGAGACTCCCCAAAGGTGGTGTCGCTGGGCGAGTCGTCCCACATCCCGGGGTCGAACCAGATGCAGCACTCAGGGATCATCATGAACAGGGCCGGGTTCATCATCTGCCCGTACTCATAGATGTAGCACCCCCGGATGGGCTCAATGTTCGCATTACCAGCGGCCCAGTGCCGCACGTAGCCGCGCGCCGGCGTAAGGTAAGCGGCCTGCATCACCCCGGGCGCGATGGTGGTCCCCGGCCTCTTCCTAGGGAACACGTTAAACATCTTAGCCATCTCCCACAGCGGAGCGTAAAGCTCAGGGCACGGGTGCGGCACCTCGTAGGTTACGCCGCCCCACTTCATCATGTGGAGGCTGCTGACGAAGTGGAACGGGACTCTATCCATCAGCTTCATCAGCGCCCTAGTCTCAGGCACAGGGCTGTCCAAGTCAAGGGGCCCAAACCTGAACGGAAAGCAGCTCTCCGGCGTCAACGCGTTCGGCGTCCTGTAATAGTTGAGGGTGAAGTTCATGGGCGTGTAGGGCCCAACGTGGAACCCCTCGTTGAGCCGGGCCCCGTCAGGGTCGCTGCACTTGACCAGGTACCAGGTGTAGTCCATTTCCTCCCTGAGCTGGTCGTCCTCAGCCAGGGCCCATGACATGTAGTCCAGGAGGTTGCCGCCGAAGGGCTCCTCACAGTTAGGGAATCCATGGATGAGGGCGTTGTGGCGGCCCCCGCCTATCTTCAGGCACTCGATGGTCTCCCCGTTGGCGCTCTCGCCGAGGTCGATGAGCTCAACCTCGTCGGGGTGCTCGTTCACAAGCTCCGCTGAGCGCCGGTGAAGCTCATCGACGGTCATGTACCTCCTGAACTCGGGCACGTTCTCCAGAATCCTTGAGAGATCAGGCATGGGGATACCATGGAACTGCCCCTAATAATGTTGACCTCAAAAAGGATAATAAAGAAAGATTGATGGCTGCGCGAGGAGGCTACTCTTCGTCCTTTTCCTCAACTTCCTCGTCTTTGTCCCAGTCCTCTTTGTCGTCCCAGTCGTCGTCATCGTCCATGCAGTAGATGCAGAGCTTCTCGTCTGGGTCGCCGCAGTCTGAGCAGAACTTTTCACCGCACATCTTGCACTTCGTGACCAGTTCCACTTCCTCGCCACAGATCGCACATATGGGCATACTATCTCTCTCCATCTTGCCTTAACGGGCATATTGGAAAGATTTCAGGTCCAAAATAACAGATTCTCCGGATTAAAGACGTAATATTAATGGCTACACGACGCATTTTTTAAATAAAAATATCAAACAATTTATATAGAAAAATTATAATGGGAATATATAAAGACTTTATATAGAAAATCTAAAAAAGTTTTATGTAAACAATAAAGAAATACACTAAAAACGTAATATAGTGTACGGTTCTGGGGTCTGCCCGGCTGTTAATCCAAGTTATACTAACCTAGTTCGATGCCGGCCTCGGGCTTCAGAGACCGCCCCTGAAGCAAAAAGGGCTACGTGAACCAACCGATAAACTGATCAGACGCTGATCAGTTTTTTCCAGCACCCCTATAGGGACTGATCACCCCCTATACTGCTTGATCCAAGATGGATGAACACAGGAAACGAAGGAAAGACTTCGCGGAGGACCCGGAGTACATAGCAGAGGTGCTGGACACGGTGAGCGACAAGGTGCCCAAGATGATACGCGGCATCATAGACAGCTTCTTCAGCCCAGAGGCCGCGGCCAACATGGCTAAGAGCGTCGCCGAGTTCAGGAAGACCCTCATTGAGAACGGGATACCCGAGGCCGAGGCCATGGCCATGACCCGGGAGTACATGCAGACCGTCACCAACTGGAAGGGTATCATGAAGGACGCCCGCATCGGGGCCCACTACCACGAAGACGACGAGGAGTAGGCCTTGGGCAGCCCCCTCAGCCTGCGCGCCTTACTGAAGGCCCTTGGGCTCATGGTCAGGGCCCCCGGCTGGGCCATCCAGTGGAGCAGAGGCTACAGGAGGGCCCGCGGCGCCTTCAGGAGGCAGCTCGTCGCCTCAGGCATCCCGCCGGAGGAGGCGCGTGACCTAGCGGAGATGTACCCCTTCAAGATGGGTGACCTCATAGAGGTCGCCCGCGGAGCCTGACCCCTTTTTTATCGACAAGTTTTTACTGTGTGCTTCCAGACGATTCATGGTATGAGTATGAGCAAACGCCCAGACTGCATAGGCATGTACGGGTTCGAGGAGAACTGCGCTGACTGCGACTGGCAGCCGGAGTGCAAGAAGATGGACGAGAACATAGAGTCCTCTGCAACCCGCAGCGGCACCCACATGCGCCTCACGGGCAAGTACAAGGAGAAGAAGTATAAGCCCAAGACGAGCCGCTAGAGGCCCTGCTGCGCCCGGGACTCGTTGCCGCTCTTACTCACGGTTATCAGGTTCACGCCCTGCTCGTCGCCGTAGCCGTGGTGGGTGACCAGGAGCACCTGGCCGATCTCCTCGCTGGTCCTGGATATGTAGTCGAGGAGCTGGGGCACGTTCTCGCTGTCCACGGCGTCGGTGGGCTCGTCCAGTATCAGCATGTGTGGGAACTCCATGACGCGGAGCAGCGCCAGGCGCTCGGCGAGGGCCAGGAGGCTCTCATGGCCTCCGCCGGCCCTCCACGCCGGGAGCGATCTGGGACTCCCTATGGGCTGCACCTCAAGGACGTACTTCTCGCGGTCTATGTGGCAGCCGCTGTACAGCTGCTGGTCGGTGAGGCGCTGGAAGTACTCGTATGTTCGGTACTCCAGGAGCCTAAGGGTGTTCTCCCTGAGCTCGGTTTCGTAGGAGGTGTACCTGTCCAAGATGCGCTCCAGGGCCCTGATCTTGGACTCGTACTCGGATATGCCGTCCAGGGCCGCGTTGGATTCGCTGAGGACCGTGTCGCTCTGTTCTATGCGGGCTTCCACGCTCTCGATGCTGCGGGTGATCTCGGCGACGGTGGCCTCCCTGCCTCTGATCTCGGCGAGGAGCCTCGTGTTCTGCTCGCCCACCTCCTTGGCCTCTGCCTCCAGCCGCTTCTCCGCGTCGTCGGTGGAGGTGTAGCTGCGGCCCGTGTGCTCCTCGGCGTCCTGTAGTAGGTTCTCGGACTCGGCTTCCACCCTCTGGTTGAGCTGGGCGCCCTGGTTGGTTAGCTGCTGTATGTTTCTCTTCAGCTCCTCGACGTGTCTGAGCCGCTCCCTGAGCTTGTCCAGCAGGGACCTCGCCTCGTCTCCCTTCCTTCGGGAGGCCTTCACCTGGTCCTTGATGGTCCCGATCTCCTGCTCCACGGCCCTCAGGCGTAGCTGCTTCTCCTCTCGCTCCCGCTTCCACTCCTCGATATCCTTCTCGATGATGGCGTAGTCGATCTGCTGCCCGCACTTGGGGCACACGGCGAGGCCCTGCTCCTTGAGGCCCGCGTGCTCCTCGACCTGGTGCGCGAGGCCGCTGACGGCGGTCCCCAGCTCTATCCGCTCAGGGTCCAGGGTCTCGTCCACCAGCCTCTGAAGCCGCTGCTCTGTGTTCTTGGCTGACTGGAGCTGGACCTCCAGCTCCTCGGCGAGCTTGTCAGGGTCTTCCTCCAGCTCCTCGACGATCTGCCTCAGGTTTTCCTCTGTGTTCTCCCTGCTGGCGTTCAGCTGCTCCAGCCTCTGGGATGTGCGCCTCAGCTCCTTGATCCTGGCCATGAGGGCGTCTAACGCTGCCAGTTTCTCCGCCCGCTGCTTCTGCTCGGCCTTCAGGTCGTCGAGGCCGCTGGCCTGCTCTTCTCTCCGGGCCTCCAGGCCCTGTATCTGGTCCTTGGCGTCCCTGATGGTCTCCTCGGCGTTCCTGATGCGCTCCTCGATGGCTGGCCTCTGGTCCACCCTGCCCTTCGCCTGAAGCACCTTCTTGGTCTCACGTAGCTGCTCCCTGACCTCGGCCGGCGTGGTCAGGCCCAGCATGGCGTCCATCCGCTTCTCGTCGCGTGGGCGTACGATCTCTATGAACTCCTTCTGTTTGGCGTAGACCACGTTGAGGAACGTCGTGCGGCCTACGCCCAGCAGCTCCTTGAGTCGTGCCTGTATGTCCGTGGCCCTGGTTACGGGGGCCTCGTCCTCCACCTGTAGGGTGTTGGACTTGGAGCGGTAGCTTCGCTCACCTGTCCTGTTGTTGAGGGTGACCTCCCCCTCGCGGATTATTGTGGCGCGCTGACCCGTGAGGGGGCTCCTGAACGCGACCTTTACGTAGAGACTATCCAGACCCAGGCTCACCAGCTCCCGCTTGTCCACGCCCGGGACCTCGCCGAAGAGGCCGAATATCACCGCCTCCAGTATGGTTGTCTTGCCCGCCGCGTTGCGTCCGCTGATCTTGTTGACGCCCCTGGTGAACGTGATGGTCTGGCGGTCGCGGTAGCTCTTGAATCCGCGTAGGCTCAGCTCCTCGATCAAGGCTCGGCCTCCTTGAAGCGGCGGGCCTCGAACCGTTCAACCCATTCGGCGACGAAGGGTGTGCGGCCCGTGGGTGTGAGGAGCCCCGTCTGCTGGCTGGCCTCGTTGTCCAGGGCGTCCTTGACGCGCCTGTGCATGTCCCTGATGTCGGCGCTGAACTCGCCGAAGTCCTTGAAGTACTCGGCCACGTCGCCGCTGGTCCTCTCGGGCCTGGCGGCCATGGGGGGCATGTCGAGCCTCATGGTCTCTACGTCCACCCAGAGGAGGGCGGGCTCCCGCTCCATTATGGCCTCGGCCTCCCTGGTGGTGACGTCGCTTGGGAACCCTTCGCTTAGCTTGCCCTCCACGACGACCCTTATGTAGCCCTTCTTCCCGGCCCCGTTTAGCTCTTGGGCGAAGCCCTCGACGGTCTCCCTGATCCTGTCCATGAACCACTTGGGTGGCCGCCTCCTGTCTGCGGCTACCTTCACCTGCCTCATGACGTGCATGGGCTCCAAGGGCACCCACTCGAAGCGGGGCTCGACGCCGCCGGTCTCCACGAAGTAGAAGCCTTTGTCGGGGCTCTCGGCGAAGTCATACATCTCAAGGCTGCCAGGGGTGAGCACCCAGCCGCCGCTAGGCAGCCTTTTAGGTGGGCAGCGCCTGTGGTAGTGGCCGCTGAACACGTAGTCTGGTTTGACCTCGGCGAGCTTGTCGAGGGTGAGGCACTCGCTGTATGGGGGCACCTCGTTGTATCCGCCGATGAAGTGGTGGAGCAGGAGCACGGTGACGCCTTTCGCGTCCTTGAACCCGGGGGCCGCGAGCACATCGAACGATTTCTCCGCCTGGTCGTAGTAGTTGAGGCCGACGACGTGGAGCCTACCGTCCCTGTAGACGGCTGACTCGGGGGTGTCCCCGAACACGTGCAGGTAGTCTGCGAGGGGGTGCTTGATGTAGTCCAGGGTGTCGCTCTGGGGGCGGCCGTCGTGGTTGCCCCTGACCACCAGTATCTTGGCCTTGACGCCGTGCCTCTCCTCGTTCACCCGTGCGAGCCTGTACAGCTCGTCGTGGACGAACTGGACCAGATTGGGGCGGAGGGTGCGCCTCTCGAAGAGGTCGCCGCCGATGAACACGTAGTCTACGCCCCGCTCCACGCACAGGTCCACGGCCCGGGTGAGGGCCCTGTTGAAGGCTTCGCGTCTGTGCTCGGCTATGGCTAGGGGTATGCTTCGCCCGATGTGGGTGTCGGCCAGGACCGCGAACCTCATACGACCACCTAGTGGAGCCTGATGCTCTTCTTCTCCTCTTCCTCCTCTACCTGGCCCTTGGCCTCCTTGAGGAGCCCGAAGATGTCAGGGGTCGTCCCCCCGTGCTTGGTCTCCCTGGTCGCCGTCCTTATCATGACTGGCACTGGGACGAAGGGGCCCACCAGGACGGCTTCGCCCTGCTCCAGGGCGGGGAGGTCGTCCAGCAGGTCCTCGCTGAAGCTCTCGCTGGCGGCCTGTATCGTGTGCTGGTCCGTGTCGTTCACGATCCTGAGGATGGCCAGGTTGCTGCAGTTGCTGAGGATGTCCGGGTCGATCTTCCTGGGCCTCTGGCTGATGACTGTGAGGAATACGCCGAACTTGGCTCCCTCGGCCGCGATCCTTGCGAGGATGTCGCGGCTGAACTTGCTTCCACCCAGGTCGGGGGGTGCGGCGAACCTGTGGGCCTCCTCCACGAAGATGAATATGGGGAGCCTGGCCCAGGGCTCGCGCCTGAACTTTGCGTTGAATACGCGTCTGAGGATCATGCCCACCAGCACGTCCTGGGTGCCGTCGCTGATGCCGCTGAGGTATATGTCGCTCATCTGCATGGGCTTGAAGAACTCGCGGATGTCCAAGTCGCCCTCGGTGAATATGTTCTGGTCCCTCAGGTTCTCCAGGTAGGTGATGATCCGGTCGAACCTCTCCACGTCCCCAGCCTTCTCGGGCATGCTCTCGTAGAGCTCCTCGATGATGTCCTCCAGGCTGTACACCGGGCTCTTGGTCTGGGCCTTCTTCACCGCGTTCCGCAGCACTATGCGCTGAAGGCTGCCCTGGATGTCCGCGAGGACGCAGAGCTCGCCTAGGCTGCAACCGGATACGCTGATGCGGAGGGGCCTGACGTGTGGCCCCTCGAAGTACTCTGCCGCCTCGGGCCTGAACACCTTTACCTTGTCCCAGAAGAAGGGGTGCTGCCGCCCGGAGGGGTCCATGTTCATGTTGGCGTAGTCACCGTGGGCGTCAATGGTGAGGATGGTGGCCCCCTGCTTTAGGAGCTGCTCCATGATGCGGCCCGCGAAGTAGCTCTTACCGTACCGGGTCATGGCGAGGACCGCGGTGTGCCTGTGGAGCTCCCTTCCGCTGATGGGTATCTTGATCTGCTGCCTGTGGAGGAGGCTGCCCACGTCCAGGGGCAACTCGTCCTCGGATACGCTGAACAGCTGCTGCAGCAGCTCGTCTCCGGCCCTGAACACGGGTGTCCCGGGCATCGGGGGCGTCCTGGGCCTCTTAACCTCTCTGCGGCCCCCCTCGTCGTGTATGTACCCGAGGACCTTGGCGGAGGCTATGACCTGCATCATTTCGTCGCCGATGCCAAGCTCCCGCTGCCTCCAGGCGGCTCCGGGGGAGGTGCGCTGGTCGTAGAAGGGGTGCCGGGCCATTAGGGACTTGACCTGGCCCAGCACTTGGTGGACCTCCCTTGAGCCGTCCGGCTTGGTCTCCTTCACCTCCACCTGGACGTACTCGTATGTGACTGGCTTGTTGTCCGGGTCTATGATGTTGAACTCGTAGAACCCGGGGTTGCTCTGGCCCACTATTAACCCGTACTCGTTCATCCGTCTATCTCCCTGATGTCGCGCCTGGAGTCGGTGACCAGTAGCCCGGCCCGCTCCAGCCTCTTCACTATAAATGGCTCGTACTTCTGCCTGTAAAGCTCTCGGTCGAACCTGGCCAGCATGTCGGCCTGCCTGAGCGGCACGTTGTACTCTATGGGGTTCACGTGCCAGTACCCCAGGTGGTTGAGCACCTGCTCCATGGGCTTCATGTCGGCTTCGGCGTCGACGAACTCGTTGGACTTCCGCTTGTCCCAAGGGTCGCTGTAGCCGAGCAAGGAGGCGGAGACGTCCACCCTGAAGGGCTTAGCCTTCTCGGTGGGCTTCCAGTACGTGACGGCGACGCCTGGGCACTTGAAGAAGCCGCCGAGCGCCCGGACCATGGGCTCCGCCTTCACGCCCACGTTCTTTCTGATCCTCTCGAAGAGGTCGGGGGTGTCCCGGTCCCTCCCGTAGTATATGGATGGGGCCAGAATCAGGGGGTGGGTGTAACCCTCCTCCCTCATGACCTCGTTGACCAGGGCCGTGTCGCACAGTGGCCTCCTCTCAAGGAACGCCTCAGCCTGGGCCCTCTTATCAGGGGGCCACTGCTCGGCCTTCATCCTGAGGTTGAAGGGGCTCGACGCCTCCTCAACCTCGGGTATGAGCCAGCCGAGCCCCGCGTCGTCCACGGCCCTCCTCATCATTGCCATGTACATGTAGAAGACTGTGGAATCCTTTGTGACCCCCACGAGGGGGAACCCGTAGTCCCTTGAGAGGCACCTGAGACGCGCTATGGACTCGAAAAGCTCCGTCAGCAGCCCCCCGTGGTGGATGTACTCCCTGACCGCGTAGGGGAACCTGCCGAAGTACAGGGAGCCGTCCATTAGGACAACCGGCGTGCCTCCCTCCTCAATAACCTTGGACGCCGCCGCGTAAGCAGCGTCGTACTCTGTGATCATCCTGACGTAGCCTGGTATGAATCCCCTGTCCCTGTCGTCGAACACCTCCCCCACGTACATCTTGACGCTCTTCTCGACTGACTGACTCCTCCCCGGCCAGTTGACCAGGGCGCAGGCCCTGGCCACCGCAACGAAGTCGCCGTAGGCGAAGCTGCTGAACTGGACGCCGCCGTCCACCGATATGAGGGTGCCCTCCCTGCCCCCTGGGTCTGGGGTGTAGGCGTGCCACCGGCCCCTAGCCTCCTCAGTGAGCAGGGGCGGCTGGTCCGCCCGCTCCTCCTTCTCTATGCCTACGGCCACTCGTTCAAGCTCGTCGTAGAACTCGTCGAAGAACAGATCCCTAATCCTAGACAAAACCGGGCCACCATGTGAGTGCAGCGGCAGCCCCCCCTCCGTTCACGGGCTTGCGGCGCACAGACACGCGCCACCCTCCTCCGCCCCGTGTTCCCGCGAGCGCCAAACGTTCGGACTTAGGTTGCTCCCTCCCGGGCCTGGCCAGTTTCGCCCGTCGAGTGCCCACCTGCACCCCTACGAGTGCAGGCAGTGCAGCCGCCGGCCCCGCGGGGCAGGACATCGACGGAGGGCGGTGCGCCTTACGCGCCGCGCCCCCGATCCCATCGAAGGTTACTGACCCCTCTTGTAGCCCGTTAGAGGCGTAGGGGCAGGGCTAGCTCCCCGGTCCTACCTACCGCTGCACCTATTCGTAAACCCGGGTCGGTTTAAACGTTGTGAGTGCCGAGTCTCAAGGCCACGAGTGCCTTTGCATCCCCGTTAGGTATACCAGATGCTTTGGCCTGAGGCCCCCCGTTTGTCCACTGTGACGCATCGAGACTAGCTTTGCTGCTTCTGCTGGGGGCTCGACAACACCTGGAATGTCACGGCTAGGGCGGCGGCAACCATCAGCCCCACTGGCAGGAAGACGCCGAAGAGGACGTCGCCGACCCTGCTACCGAACACCCACATGTAGACCGATGCTATCACGGCAACGGCCAGCCACGAACTGATGACTATAGCGGCTCTGTAATCCATGGTTATCAATTAAGATTCTTTTTCCGCTTCTTATAAACCTAAAAAGGGTTTTGCGTGCACAGCGTTTAGGGCTGGGCATCTGACCGCGTGCCTCCTCCTCAAGCAGGCTTATTATACCATTACTCGTTCCAACATATACGGAGACAAAGGTGAGATTGGTATGAGTAAAGGATCGAACGAAGAAACAAGCGTTCTTCCAAGGTTCCTATGCAAGAAAACCATCATCGTGTCAACTGTCATCCTCTTAATGCTCTCGCTCGTCTTCCCGCTGCCACTGTCCTTCAGCTTCCCGCCGCCAAAGGCTATCAGGATAGGCGTAATAGCGGCCAGCACGACTAACCTTGAGACTGTTCTGCCCCTCTTCGAGGAGATCATCGAGCCCGACATCAACGCGTACGTTGCGAAGCTGCCCAGAGACCGGTTCAACCCGCCCATTCGGTTCGAGTTCCTGGTAGAGGACGCGCAGGGATCAGCCGAGATCCACCTGCAGAAGGTCCAGATGTTCCACAGGATGGGCGTGGACCTCATCATCGGGGGTCAGTGGAGCAGCCAAGCTGCCGCGTCCCTCGACTACATCAACGAGCACGGCATGCTTCTGATCAGCGCCTCGTCGACGGCGCCCGGGCTGGCCATCGAGGGCGACAACCTGTTCAGGCTGTGCCCTGACGACGCGAGGCAGGGCAGGGCGATGTCCGCCATGCTCCTCAGCAAGGGCATAACGAAGGCCGTGGTCATACAGCGGGACGACACGTGGGGTGACGGCATCTACGGCACATTTGAGGCGGAGTACACGTCCGGAGGCGGCGCCATACTTGCCAACGAAGCGTACCCACCCGAGACCACTGATTTCACAACGTATCTAGCGTCGGCCGAGGCCGCTGCCACAGGCGCACCCGATGAGGGCGTGCTGATGCTGAGCTTCGATGAAGGAGCGACGATAATCACCCAGGCACAGGACTACCCTGACATCTACAGCCTGGCGTGGTTCGGCTCAGACGGGTCCGCGAAGAGCTACCAGATCCTAAATGAAGCTCCGGAGCAGGCGTGCCACCTGAAGATATACAGCACCCTGAGCGCCCCGACCTACTCGTCCAAGTACGACGAGATGGCCCAGCTATACCTCGCCCTAACGGGCCAGGAGTTGAACTTCTATGTAGCATGCCAGGTTGATTCAGCTTGGCTGCTCGCCCTGGGGGTGCTTGAGACGCAGGGCTCCGCAACGAGGCATCTCAAGGCCACGGACGTCATCAAGGTGCTGCCTGATGTGGCCTCAAGGTACTTCGGGTACAGCGGCTGGTGCCTCCTCAACGAGGCGGGCGACAGGATGTCCAACGACTACGAGATCTGGGGGTTCGCCGAGGTATCGGGAGAGTGCGTCTTCTACAAGTACGGCTTCTACGACTCGATGCTGGGCCAGGTGAACTGGTACCCATCACCCTGACAATATCATCTCCCTTTTTTTGGATCTGTGTGAACGGAAGTCGAGGCGTGCGTGCACACTTTATTCACTATTTTCTACCCTGTATTCAATTGTATGAAGCTACAACGCCTGTAGCTGATCCTAACAGGGCACACGAAAACCTGAGAAACTTTATATGGTCTGGGTAATCCCGTACGGGCGTCCAGACGGAGGCGCATATAGAGGCATTGTCGGAACCCACGCAGGCTCAGAGGCGCAACTACTACCTCATCGTCCTCTCCATGATCTCCATGTTCGTGACCACCAGCACCATCTACATGGTCTTCCCCCTCTTCTTCGAGGAGCAGGGGATGAGCATAACCCAGAGCGGGGTGCTCATCTCGGTGGGCACCTTCGCCGGCATCATAAGCAGCGTCCTGGCCGGCAAGTACAGCGACACCCACGGCAGGAAGCCCGTGCTCCTCGCCGGCGTCAGCGTCTACGCCGTCGTCTTCTTCCTGTTCGCCTTCGCGGGCAAGGACTTCAACACCCTCGCCGTCCTGCGGTTCATTGAGGGCTTCGCTTTCTACATGACGCCTGTGGCCATCACCACCATGGCCGCGGACATCTTCCCCAGCAAGATGAGGGGCAAGATGATGAGCCTATACACCATGTCCAACGGCGTGGGCCAGTTCGTGGGGCCCCTGCTGGCGGGCGCCTTCCTGGCGTCCACCAGCTACTTCACCTACTTCATCTTCTGCGGCGCCTTCGTCAGCGTCAGCGCCGTCATGATACTGCTCCTCGTCAAGGAGACGATGCCCGGCCACGTGGTGGAGCACCAGAGGGCCAGAGGCCACGGTGTCAACCTCAAGACCCTGGGCTCAGACGTGAGGAGCCTCGGGAAGTACGTGGCCGTGTTCCTGGTGGCCGTCCTCGTCTACCGGACTGGCACCACCATGTTGAATCCCTTCTTCAGCCTCTACCTCAAGACCCTCAACATAGACTTCAGCGCCATGAGCTACCTCTTCGCCCTGCGCGCCCTCATGACCCTCATCTTCGCCCCCATCACAGGCATCGTCCTGGACAGGTACGGCAGAAAGGTCACGTTCCTGGGAGGTGCCGCGCTGCTGGCCGCCACCATGCTCGGCTACATGCGGGTCTCCACATACGAGCACGTCCTCATCATCAGGGCCCTGGAGAGCATCAGCAACGCCATCCTAGTCACCACCACGCGCACCTACTCGGCCGACCTCATGCGCCCCGAGATACGCGGCTTTGGCATGGGCCTATACAATACAATCGTGGACGAGAGCAGCACCATGGGAAGCATCCTAGGCGGCTGGATCATCGACATGGCCGGCTTCACAGCAATATTCCTCATCGGCGCTGTGACGGCCGGCGCCTGCTTCACCATAACCCTCCTGGGCGTACCCGAGCCCACCAAACTGGAGCACAGCCAAGACAAACCCAAACAGACCCAGACCTAACGAGACCTCCCTATACCACCAACCACAAGTAACAGGATAATTGAATTTCTCAATATAATTATTCTTTTAAATTTGTAAACCATTTCATACGTATAAATTTTTATAAAAAAGATTAAATAAAAAAAAACGTATTATTTCTCAAATGACTTCACCATCAAATAATCAAAGCGATTTTTTTAAAATAAATTCAAAATCTTCTAGTTACGAGATTACTAAAAGTCGTGGAGGAAAATATAATAAAGAAGAATGGGAAAGAAAAAAAGAAGAAATTAATAAAAGAGAATTGGAAAGTAAGTTTCGATCAACTATTTCATCATTAAATTCAAAAAAAATTAGGGATAAAGATATATTATATTTAATCATAGAAGTCGATAAATATATAACTCCAAGCAAAAGAGAAGAAATGATAAATAGATTATCAGGAGTGGTTCATA
>CAZAKG010000053.1:0-15231 GCA_964485755.1 uncultured Candidatus Bathyarchaeia archaeon
GTAGCCCACGGGAGTGTCGCCTCTGTGCAGCCAGATGTTGAGCCCCGTCACGGCGACGACCACGACGAGCATTATGGCGGCGTCACGGTACCTGGGCGAAATGTGGGTAGCCATGTGTATCACTAGATGTACTGCAGTATAGGCTTAGGGTACTGGCGCTTCAGCTTCTCGTACCAGAGGCACAGCCTCCAGAGGACGATGAGGCCGACGGCCCAGAAGAGCAGTGTCTCGGGGAGCCCCAGGTAGAAGGGGGGGACATAGGCTCTGGGATAGAAGTCGGGGGGCTGAGCCCGGTACAGCCAGAGGTGGACCAGGTAGAAGAAGAGGGGGTTCCTGCCGAAGCTGAGCAGCATCCCAGAGAGGCCGCCGTGGAACCACTCCCTGCCCTGGATGTGGATGCCCAGCGCCAGCATTAGGCACATCCCCCCCAAGGTCCACAGCAGGAAGGCCAGGTCCGGGGGGTACTTGGACACGTACAGCCAGTCAACAAGGGTGTTGCCCATGCGTGCCACAAGGTTGCCGTACCCGTTCAGCCACCGCACCACTATGAAGACCGCGATGGATGCGACGCCCGTGACAGCGAAAGGCATCTTGAGCCCCTTGATCTCTTCGGCGGACTTTCTTGAGAGGTAGTTGCCCAGGCTCCACCCTAATCCCATGACGGCCACCCACGGTATTATGGGGTATAACCCAACGTACGGCCACCTGTCGAAGCTGGGCTCATGAAGTATTACGCGGAGGTACCAACCCCAGTTGGGCCTAGTCGGGATGAAGCTCAGGTCGAGGAAGCTGTGGTTAAGGATGATAAGCAGCGACAGCACCAGGATCACCTTCGTGGGCAGCCTGCGGGCCACGCTGAATATTATGAGGCAGACGCCGATGCATGCGATGACCCCGAAGTAGGTCCACGGGTTGGTGAAGGCCGGCGCCTCGATGGCCGCCACGAAGAACAGGAGCACAAGCCCCCTCTTCACCAAGTGCAGGGACACGTCTCTCTGGCTCTCGCCCTTCTCAAGCCGCCTCTTCACAGAGATGGCGAGCACGGTACCCGCGAGGAAGATGAATGTCGGCGCACAGTAGTGGCTCACGAACCTGAGGAGGAACCAGGTCGTGTCCACGAAGGGGGGAGCCCGCCCAAGTATGCCCTCCCCGCCGTGGTGGAACTGGTTCCAGAAGCCGGAGACGTGGTCCCAGGCCATTATGGCCATCACTATGCCCCTGGCGAAGTCGATGAACTCAAGCCGGGGGGCCTCTGTGACCGCCTTGACGGCTTTCTGAACGCCTGAAGACGCCATGTTCCTCACTAAGTGATCCCATTCATAGATAAGAAATGTTCAAGCCGGATGATGGGCAAACATGAGCGATTAGGGAAACGTTCGCCCGTCGGGCTTGGACAGGTACTCCACGAGGCTCTTCTCGCAAAGGTCGAGCCTGAGGACACCGTATGAGCCCTTCACAACCAACACCCGGCCCTCCACGAACTCGATCCCGAGGATGTCCCCCAGGTCCCCCTCGATTAGGACCTCGCCGTGGGGCCCCCCGGGTATGGACACCTGGTTCAGATATTCTTTGGATTTGATCTCGACCGAGAAAGAGTGCCTCAACGTGTCAGCCTCAATAAGAACTAGCCGAGGACCATCATAAGGGCTATTAGTGTACGTTATAGTGATTTTAATATCCATGCTGGGAAAATAGGATCAAGTATACTGGTGATTAGGGTGGAGGGCCTGTGCGATCTGTTTTTCGAGTTCAGCAATGAGGACCGGCTGAGGATACTCTACAAGCTAATGGAGAGTCCCTCCACCGTTACATGCCTCTCAAGGGACCTGAACCTGACGACCCAGGAGACGAGCCGCCACCTCTCAAGGCTCGGAGAGATAGGGCTCACACTGAAGGACCCCGACGGAGACCACAGCCTGACCCCCTACGGGGAGCTGAGCCTGAGCCAGATCAGGGGATTCCGTTTCACATGCAGCCACGGCGAGTACCTCAAGTGGCACAGGGTCACGGGGTTGCCCAGTGAGTTCGTCGCTAGGATCGGGGAGCTGGAGAAGTGCGTGTACACCGACGACATCATGGTGCTCTTCCACAGGATAGAGCAGATGATCAAGGAGGCGGAGGAGTACGTCCTCAGGCTGACGGACAGGTACATAATCACGGTCGTACCTACCTGGGAGGAGGCCCTCAAGAGGGGGGTGAAGTTCAGGCTGCTTGACCCGAAGAACATGATCATACCGCCCGAGTTCAACAGGGGCCCGGTGCTCACCAACGCCCTCAGGACGGGGCAGTTCGTGAGCCACACCCTCGAATCCGTGGACGTGTTCCTGGCGCTCTCGGAGAAGGAGGTGGCAGGCATATGCTTCCCGGATTCCGGAGGCCGAATGGACTACAGGGGCTTCCACAGCGGCGACCCCGAGGTCCACAGGTGGACCAAGGACCTCTTCGAGCACTACTGGGCCAAGTCCAAGGCTAAGCCGATCCCTTAGCGCTGTGGTTGAGTCTCCCCGGGGGGAAGAACAATGGCGTTACCATGAATCGGTTCATGGAACCAGGGAGACTCCTCTCTGGAGCCTTACGGCTCCTTTTAAACCCTTAGTAAGCTTCAACGGTTTACACAGTATGGCTAAGGCAACGAGGAGGCCGCAGAGAGACGCGTGCAGCGGGAACCCCGGTATCCCGCCCGAGCCCTCAACGGGCGCCTCGCTTTCCGAGCCGCTGACCTTGGACCACGCCCCGCTGCCCAGGTCCAGCACCCAGGTATCCGAGTAGGTCGTGTGGCCGAGGTAGCTGCCCCCGAACATGACTACGCTGTTGCTGGAGGGATCGTACGCCATGCTTGAGCAGGCCCTCACGGGCGGCTTCACGGCCGGGTTTAGCCGGGTCCACGTGTTAGCATCGTAGTCGTATAGCCACGTGTCGTCAAGCTGGTCGTCTCCTCCGCCGGAGCCCCCGAACAGCACAACCTCGCCGCTCTGGGCCGCGTATGCCAGGTTGAACCAGTACCTGCCGGGCGGCTTGGAGCCGGCCGCCGCCTCCGTCCACCTGTTCTCGGTGTACGAGTAGACCCAGACTTCGTCGCCGTAGCCGTGGCTGAGCAGGGCTCCCCCAGACTCTACGCTCCAGTGGCCCGGGTACATCAGGAGAGCCCTGTTCTCCGTGTCGTAGACCATCTGCCCACCGTACTGGTTTCTGGGGCTGCCCTCCGGGTGCATCTCCACCCAGTTCATCTGGTTGAAGTCGAAGACCCAGGTGTCCGAGCTGGCATCGTCGTCGTTGCCGTAGCCTCCGAACATGACGACCACGTGGTTTTCCTCGTCGTAGGCGATGGCGGCGTCGCTGCGCGGAGGGGGCCGGGTCACGGGCTGCAGCCTGGTCCACGTGTTCTCAGCCGCGTCGTAGACCCACGTGTCGCCCACACGGCCCATGCCGCTGAATCCTCCGAAGACGAATACCTGGCCCCTGTCAGGGATGTAGACGAGGGGCGTGTTAAGCCGGCCCGATGGCTTGGGCCCAGGCACCTCTACCTCCGTCCACTCGCCGCTGACTTGGTCGTAGCTCCAGAGATCATTGTAGAATGTGTACCTGTCAGTGTATATGGCGCCCCCGAAGAGCAGGACACGGCCGTTGACCTCGTCGTACACGAGCCTCGGCCCCATCCTCGGACTCGGCGAATCGTTTTCCTGCGCCGACACATGGACACCCGCCTGCGTGAGCAGAAGCAGGGCGCAGAGACACACATGAATCTTGGACATCTGAATGGTCTATCCGCCAGCCCTCTATAGCCTCTACTCATGAGCCATCATGCAAGGTAAACATCAAGTAGGGAAAGGGAACCACAGGTGCACGATCTTTCCGCCCACGACCACCGGCAGCGTAGGCCTGGGCCTCAATCGACTCTGAGGCGAGGAGACCCCGCTGAACCCTGCATCTCTCTACCCCTGAAGACAAGGGCGTAGCTGTAGACCCCGGGTTCGCCTATGGGCACGTGGAAGACGTAGATTCCCTCGCTCCCCGCCGCGAGAGGCGTCTCCTTGGACACCGTACCCACCTGGACGCCGTCGCGCAGGACCACGCAGGTCACGTTGTCCCTGAAGCTGTGAACCCGGGCCGTGTTCCTGAGCCTGACGTAGACGACGGCTACCTCGCCTACCTCGGCCGACTCGGCTGGTGAACCGTCGAGGCTCCTCCACTCCGAGGACACGTAGACGGGGGACTGAGTCTCAACCAGTGGGTACCTGGTGGTGGCGAAAGGCAGCCAAGTCTCCAGGAACCAGAGGTGGGCCCTGACCCTACCCGTCGCCTCGACCTCCACCTCTCCCCCGTGGGCCGCCGCCCCCTCCTCTACTAGGAGCCTCAGCCTCGAGGCGTCCTCCACGTTCAATTCGACGATCCTGTCGATAAGGCCCAGGTAGGGGACCTTCTGCTTGGGGAAGCTCATGGTCTCCGAGACCACCCGCTCACCCTCCACGTAGAGCTCCAGCTCCACATCGGAGACGCTGGGCTGCCTCACCACCACGGGGCTCAGGGCGACGCTTATGAGCCATCGGCGGGCGTAGGGGGGCACCTCCGTCACCGTCTTGGTCTCGTCGATGACCGCCGGCAGCGTTATTGTGATCCTTACGTCCAGGTCGGGTGAGTCTCCCTCCATGACGCCCCTGAGGTAGTCTGAGAGATCCTCCTCCTCTACCCTGAACAGGGCCTTGAGGCTCTTCATCTCCTCGTAGCTGGCGTAGAAGTTGCCCGCCTCCCTCCCGATCATGATGGCGGCGAACATCAGAACCAGTATGAGGGCTCCAACGATCTCGTCCCGCTGAGCAGGCTTGGTCTCCGCCATCCCTGAATGTTTGGGCATCCGTGGGATATAGTAGTTTACCGGCTTCCCCCTGAAACTTATTTGAGGGAGTCCGCGAAACATAGTTATGACATAGTCATGAAGCTGGGCTCAGTGACAGTGGGAAAAGTGGCGGATGCGGGTGACCTCAAGAGAAGCCTCAGAGACTCGCTGCCCGCCTCGGACACCGTGATCGTCAAACCAAACTGGTACAGTCCGCACCCGGCTAACTTCACGGACGCCCACGCCCTGGGGCTCCTCCTGGACGCCGTGGACGCCAGGTTCATCGTCGTGGAGGGCCACAGCCTGGACAGGCAGGACGGCTCACTCACGTACACGGTGGACGGCGAGAACGTGGACTGGCGGTGGATCATGAGGAACCCGGACTGGGGCTGGATCATGGAGGGAGACCGCCTCGACCTGCTCAGAGCCCAGGAGAAGTGGTTCATGGACACGTACGGATTCACGGATCTGCTGGCGGCCCACGACGCCGAGTACGTCAACGTCACCGAGGAGATATGGGCCGGGAGAGCCGTTGACCCCGCGGAGGCCATGAGCGCCGTGGAGTCCATCTACCCGCCTGTTAAAATCAACAAGTTATACGGGTTCATGCCGAGGAGGCTCGCCCGACACAGGGGCTCCACTCTGATAAGCCTGGGCAGGATGAAGGGCTACGGCGGCGCGTACCCCAGCCTCACCGTGAAGAACATGTTCGGCCTCATACCCGACCCCATGAGGAGCTGGTGGCACGGCCCAGAGGAATCCAGGCTCAGCGACAGCATCATAGACGCAGTCAAGCTTTACGCGTCCTACTTCAGAGTCTACGGCGTATGCGAGGCATTCAGGAACCTGACCGTGAGCGACCCGCAGGGCGAGGTGAAGACCTCGTGGGGCTGCTACGGCGTCCGGGAGGTGGAGGGCTTCGCCGTCCACGGCCCCAGCCTACTGGACGTGGACGCCGTCACATGCGGCCTCATCGAGGTGGACCCGGACAAGGTGGGCTACATATCGGGGGGCGAGAGGGTGTTCGGGTCCTACAGCAGGGAGCAGTGCAGGAAAGCGGTGAAGAATAGGCGCAGGTTCACCGGTTCCTGACGGGACTTTGCCTAAAACTTAAAAAAACCGTGTTGAGTATGGAGCCTGATTCGGAGAACCCAACATGTGGCAGCTAGTACACAACGGCGTCATGGTCCCGCCTCCCTATGAGACCCAGGGGCTGACAGTGAAGATCAGAGGAATAGAACACAAGCTAACGCCAGAGCAGGAGGAGTGGGCTGTCGCCTGGGCCAAGAAGATAGGCACTCCCTACGTGGATGACCCAGTCTTCGCAGATAACTTCCACAGAGACCTCAGCGAGGTTCTAGGCTTCAAGGTTCTGCCCGGCGACGTGGACTACACGGACATCCACAGGATGGTTCTGGCTGAGCGCGAGCGCAGACAGAGCCTGCCCAACGATGAGAAGAAGCGGCTCAGGGACCAGCGGAAGGCGGAGCGTGAGGCAAACAAGGAGAGGTACGGGTACGCCACTATAGACGGGGAGCGCTGCGAGCTGGGCAACTACACGGTGGAGCCGAATAGCATATTCATGGGCCGCGGCCAGCACCCCTATAGGGGTAAGTGGAAGGAGGGGCCACGCCACGGCGACATAGAGCTGAACCTGAGCCTAGACGCGCCGATGCCGCCTGGAGAATGGAAGGCTAGGTTCTGGGACTCTGAGAGCATGTGGATCGCCCGCTGGAAGGACAAGCTCACTGATAAGATTAAGTACGTGTGGCCTCACGACAGCAGCCCCATCAAGCAGCGGAAGGAGATAGAGAAGTTCGACAAGGCCGTGGAGCTCCGCCGGAACCTAGGCAGGGTCCAGCGCCACATACTGGAGAACCTCACAAGCCCAGAGCTCCGACGCCGCAAGACAGCCACCGTCAGCTACCTCATAGACGCCCTCAAGTTCAGGGTGGGCGACGAGAAGGACGAGGACGAGGCCGACACCGTGGGCGCCAGCAGCCTACGAACCGAGCACATCACATTCAACCCTGACGGAACAGTCACCTTCGACTTCCTGGGCAAGGACAGTATCCCACTCAACCTCACGGCCACGCTGGACCCCCGAGCCGAGGCAAACCTCAAAGAGTTCGCAGAGATGAACAGCGGGGGCCCCCTCTTCGAAGAGGTGAACAGCAGCGTCGTCAACGAGTTCCTGGACGAGGCCATGGAGGGCGTCACCGCCAAGGTGTTCAGGACCTGCCACGCCACGGAGGCCGTGGAGAGGCGGCTCAGGGAGCTGGAGGTGAAGCCGGAGGAGCCCGAGTACAGGAAGAGGCATGTCGCCACCCTGGCCAACCTGGAGGCCGCCGTCACATGCAACCACAAGCGCACCATACCCAAGACCTGGGAGCAGGGACTCCAACGCCAGACGGAGCGGCTGGAGCAGATGAAGCGGAGGGCCCGCGAGAACTTGCACAAGTACAGGCAGCGCATCCAGGAAGCCACCAAGAAATACGAGGACCGGACAGCCAAGTTAGAGTCTAAATTGGAGGAGGACAAGGCCAGGCTCCAGAAGCTCAAGGAGGAGCTGAAGGAAAAGGGGGAGCAAAGCAAGCCCACCGCTAGCGTCAATGGCAGGATAGCGTCCAAGCAGAAGAGCGTCAGAGCGACACGTGAGCGTATCCAGCAGACCAAGTCCAGGCACAGGGAGGCGGTGGAGAAGCTGAAGAGCCAGATGGAGGAGCAGCGCCGCAGGGACCATGATGCTGTGGAGAAGCTAGGGCTGCAGTTGGAGGCTAGGGAGTTGACCCGCGACTATAACTTGGGGACCAGCCTCAAGAGCTACGTGGACCCCCGGGTCTACTACGAGTGGGGCCGCAAGGTGGATTACGACTGGAGGAGCTACTACAGCGACACCCTGGCCAAGAAGTTCAGCTGGGTGGACAAGGACGAGAAAGAGGAAGATGGATAGGTCCTCTGCGTAATTTAATATGCTCACAATTCTAGTCCATGTCATGAGAAGAGGAGTTCTCTGTGCCTCGATTCTACTTCTTATTATCGTATCGTCGCCACATTTCTCAGACATTCGGCTTATCTCGCCAGTCTACAGCGGGACCGACCAGGGATTATCGGTGATCGAGGATCGGGACGGCGATGTCCCCCCACTTCTTCCCTGGTTCGATGTGCTTGAGGCAAGGATCACTCAGGTGGGAAGCGACCGGATTCAACTAGATGTCACCCTGAAGGCGAGCCCGCCCATGAAGCCGTCCGAGTGGACCAAGTACATCTGGTTCCTCGACACCGACTTCGACGTAAACACCGGGCAGCAAAGCGACTATGTGGGCCAAGAGTACAATGCCCGAGTCCATTACTATGAGGGACGCTGGCAGGGATACGTCGACACGATAACGCCCCCTGGATCATCTCAGGCCCCCATATTCATCGAAGGCAACATGGTCTCGATAAGCGTGAGCAGGGAGATGCTCGGCGGAGCTTCAGGGTTCCGCTGGGGGTTGAAGGCTTGCAGCGAGTCCGCCATCGATAACGCCGGACCCGGATCGTTCTACTTCACATCGTTCACAGGTGAGGAGAAGCCCTCGACCCTGACGCCCGCGTCGCTCTACCTCACCAACGGGAAAACTGAGGGACAGGTAGGCGTCACGCCTATCGACGGCGAGTCTCTCCCCCAAGACATACGATTCTACGCAAGCGCCTCCGATCTTATAGAGGTCTCTGGCGCCGGAGCTGTAAAGGCTTTGAGCGGAGCATTCGGCACCTGCACCATCTCGGCGAAGATAGACGGAGTGCTCTGCGCGGAGTGCGTCGAGGTTAAAGTGGGTTCAGCTGAGCTCACCCCCCCGATTATGCTCTTATCCACATCCGGGACCAAGGAGGGCGTCCTCACGGTAGAGGCATTCGACGCCTTCGGTTCGAGGATCCAGAATATGAGCCTTCAGTTCGTCAGCGGGAACCCTTCCGTAGCTACCGTTGATGACTCAGGCACCGTTACCGCCATTCAACCCCCAATTCTCTTTTGGGACACACCCTACATCACGGCGTACATCGATGGATATCAAGTCGATAACGCTGCAGTCATCAGGGTGACTACAAGCGATCTCGGACTCACCATGAAGGCAATTCGGGGAACTCATGTCGCCTTCTATGTACCTGAACAAAAAATGCACCAGTGGGTCGTCCCGCAGGGATACGATTATGGAGAGATACTTACAGAGGGAGACGCGATCCGCCTGTCTGATGCAGCGTACGAGTTCCAGCTAGAGGCAACAGGATACACGCCTTTTGGAGGCGGGATTCAGTACTTAGTAAATGATCCGGGTCATGGCACAGACGGCACTGTCCCATGTGGGTTATCAGGGAATCCGATACGGCTTGGAACTGACCTTGATGCCCCCTGGCAAAGCACCGCAGTTATAGTTGGGGATACTCATGCTTTTCCCCAGTACTGGATTTTCTGGCATGAGATGGGACACAACTTCCTTGGACCCCAGAAGAAGCTCTACCAGCTCTACTGGAGTAAAGGTCCACAATACGGGGAAGCCTTCGCATCAATCCTAGGTCTTTATACACGAATAAGACTTGAGGAGCAGGCTACATCTCTTCGAATCCCTAACAATATTCTAGCCGAGATCCAGAAGACCATTACATATAAGACAACCCAGCCACTCGATGCGTACCTACAGAATAATCCAGATTACTCCAAGGTTGATGTTCCCGTCGTCTACGATACAATCAACTATCTAACAGCCAAGTATGGTGAAGAGTTGATCCCCCGCCTCTTCTCCGCATTCATGCCCGTGGACAGCGTCTTCAGCTTCACGGTAGACTCCGAGGTTAAGCAGTCAACCCTATTCGTCGCGTTAATGAGCGCCGCCACGGGGGAGGATCAGAGAAGCCAGTATCGAAGCTGGGCGTTCCCTGTAGATGACCAGTTCTACGCTAGTATCTACAGTGAGGTCGCGTCGGGGATCAAGGAGAACTATGAAGCGGTCAGAGGCAGCGCGTGGCGCAGTTCACTCATAACGTTGACGGGGGAACGAGAGTGCACGGTCGAGTCGTCGATACTGGTCTACGGCAATTTGATACCCGAAGCTGAGGGGTTGCCCCTGAAACTGGAGTACTATGACGGCGAATGGAAAAAGGCGGTAGACTTCGTCAGCAGCGCGGACGGATCTTTCAGCGCAGAGTGGATGAGCGACGTGATCAATGTCGGAACTTTGAGGTTGAGGGTGGTCTTCCCAGGAGACTCCACCTTCCTCGGCTCATCCGTTGAAACAGAGTACACCGTCAGGAAGATGGACTCGTCCCTCACGCTCCGCGTCGAAGACCAGGCAAGACTAGGCCAGCCCACGGTAACCAGTGGGAATATCCAGCCCGCCATCCCTGGTGCGGGCGTATCCGTCAAATACCGGAACCCTGATGGATCCTCGGTCACCCATACGGCCAACACAAACACAGATGGAGCATTCACTGACTCTTTCACGCCTACGATGACAGGCGTCGTCAAAGTATCAGCCTCGTATGAGGGAGACCCGACCCACTATGCTTCGTCAACGGAGGTAAACCTCGTGGTGAACCCCGGCGAGTCGCCACCAGGAGGCGTCCCTCTACCCTTCGCATTTATTCTAAGCGGATTTGTCCTCGCTCTCCTACTCGTTAGAACATGTAGAAAGAACCCTGCTTAGCCTGATGATTTTTCCTACCCTTATGAAGCCACTGGTAGCTAGCCTCCCCCGATGGGGGGCATCACCCTCACGGTGTCCCCGTCCCTCAGGACCGTCTCGAACCCTTCGAGGCCTACTATGTCCACCTCGTTGACGCTGAACATCAGGTAGTCCATGGGCCGGCCCTTGTCGTCGTACACGTAGTCCCTGAGGAGGCCGTGGAGCATGACGAGGGCGTTGGCCAGGCCGAGAACCGTCGACCCCTCCTGCAGGGAGATGACCTCGTCCCTCTTGCCGGCCGCGTCCCTGGCCATCGCGTAGTACCTGACCCTGACTCTCACAGATCATCAATGATGCCAGGCCATTAATGGATTTTTTCGATAACGTTATTGGACGCCGCGACCTGATCATACACGATTTCATTGGCAGGTAAACTGAAGGGGTACGCGGGAAGGTTCCTGGATGTGGACCTCACCTCTGGTTCCCTTTCTGACAGAGTCTTTGACGAGGAGACCCTCAGGAGCTGCCTCGGCGGCACAGGTATCGGAGCCAAGATACTGTACGAGGAGGTTCCCAGGGACGCCGAGTGGAGCGACCCGCGGAACGTCGTGTCCATCGCCAGCGGGCCCCTGGGGGGGACCGCGGTGGGCGGCTCAGGCACAATCAGCCTGGTCACCAGGGGGGCCCTCACGGGGGGTGCCACCAGCGTCCAGGCCAACGGCCTGTTCGGGGCCTACATGAGGTTCAGCGGCTACGACGGCGTCATCGTCAGGGGCGCCTCAAGGGACTGGAGGTACCTGGTCCTGAGGGACGGCAAGGCGGAGCTAAGGGATGCCTCACCCATCCTAGGGCTGGACACCTACGAGGCGACGGACAGGCTCAGGGAGATGCACGGCGCCAAGGGGCGTGAGGCAAGCGTCCTCAGCATAGGGCCCGCCGGGGAGAACCTGGTGCGGTTCGCCGGGGTCTTCGTGGACCACGGACACAGCGCCAGCCACAACGGCCCGGGCGCGGTCCTGGGCAGCAAGAAGTTGAAGGCCATCGTCGCGTTCAGAGGCAAGGGGCGGGTAGAGGTCCACGACGCCAAGAAGCTGACGGCGGTGGCCCAAGAGATGTACAAGGACGTGGAGTACTTCAGGGGCACCATCGGCGGCGTAGCCAACATGTACAAGGGCGCCAAGGGCGACCTGCCCATAAAGAACTACATGACCTACGACTGGGGCGCGTCCCCGGAGGAGGTGGAATCCTTCACCGAGAAGAGCATCCGTGACAAGTACCAGACCGAGCGGGTGCCGTGCTGGGGCTGCAGGCTGCTCCACAGCACCATGATGGAGGTCAGGGACGACAAGTACGTGTGCCACGTGGAGGAACCCGAGTACGAGCAGATGGCCGCCTGGGGTCCCGTCATAGGCAACGCGGACGTGGAGGCCGCCATGATGCTCAGCGGCTTAACGGACAGGTTGGGACTGGAGAACAACGAGGCGGGCTGGCTGGTGGGCTGGGTCATGGAGTGCGCCGAGAAGGGCTACATCAGGCAGCGGCAGCTGGGCTTCAAGACTGGCTGGGGCGACGCGGCGGGCGCAGAGCGAATCCTCAGGATGGTGTCCAAACGCGAAGGCTTCGGCGACGTCCTGGCTGAGGGAGTCAAGATTGCTTCAGAGAAGGTGGGGGGCAAAGCGGCGGAGTGCGCCATCTACACCATGAAGGGCAACACGCCCAGGGGCCACGACCACAGGACCAGGTGGAGCGAGATGTTCGACACCTGCGTCAGCAACACGGGCACGATAGAGGCCCACATGAGCGCCATGAGCCCACAGTCCCAGGGCCCCGCGAACCCCTTGGAGGTGAGCAGCGAGGTTGCCCGCACCAAGGGTTTGATGCAGATGGAGGACAGCGTGGGCACGTGCCGCTTCAACACAAGGATGGACGCCAAGAAGATAGCGGAGGCCGTTTCAGCGGCCACGGGCTGGGACATGGATGCAGATGAGGCTTGGGACGTTGGCAGACGGGCCGTGAACCTCCTCAGGGCTTTCAACATAGAGTCGGGCATCGGCCCGGAGCTGGACAGGCCCTCGGCCAGGTACGGCTCGACGCCCGTGGACGGCCCCACGGCCGGCGTCGGCATCATGCCCCACTGGGACGGGATGCTCAGCAACTACTACGCGCTCATGGGCTGGGACGAGAGAGGCGTCCCCAGGAAGGAGACCCTTGAGAGGCTGGGCATAGGCCACGTCTGGGCCGACCTGCAGCGCCTCTAGCCCCTCACTGTTTTATGTTCATACGCCGCCTCATATCCCATGAGGAACCTTGTTAAGCGTAAGCTCAAGGCCGGTAGGCCGGCCCTGGGCACCTGGGTGTCAATCGGCCACCCCGACGTGACCATGTACCTGGCCGACATGGGCTGGGACTGGCTTGTCTGCGACATGGAGCACAGCCCCTTCGGGCCCGAGACCTACCACTTCATGGTTCAGGGCATGCTGTACGCCCGTGAACGCTGCATGCCCATGTGCAGGATACCTTGGACCGACCTCATCTGGATCAAGAAGGTGATGGACGCCGGGGCGACCGGCATCGTGTCCCCCCGTATCGAGACCAGGGAGCAGGCCGAGGAGATGGTTAGGCTCATGAAGTACCCGCCGTGGGGCGAACGCGGCGCCGGCCCCAGGCTGGCGGCGTTCCGTGACCCCGACTACTTCAAGACGGCCAACGATGAGACCCTCTGCGTCGTCATGATAGAGACCGCGAAGGGCGTCGAGAACATCTACGACATCTTCAGCGTGGAGGGCGTGGACGCATGCTTCGTGGGGCCCAGCGACCTGAGCCTGGACATGGGAATCCACAACCAGTACACCAACCCAGAGTTCCTGAAGACCCTTGACAGGATAGTGGAGGCCGGCCGCGACCAGGGCGTGGCGCCGGGGATGCACTGCTTCACGACGCCGGGGCCCACGAACATCAACGAGGCCCTGGAGCGGGGCTTCCTGTTCTGCGCAGTGAACAGCGACACAGCCTACATCAGGAACGGGGTGAACGCCGCCATCGGCTCCATCAAGGGCTGGAAGCCGGGGGAGACGGGTGACGAGGTCACCCTTTAACCCCTTTATAAATGACTGATCAATGCATTGATCGCTCATTTATAAGCAGCTGATCAATCGATTGATCAGCTGTTCAAAATAATTCGTTCTCTAACTATTATTACCAGATACAGGCCGATGGTCGCGAGTATCAAGGGCAGGGCGTAGAGGCCGTACACGTAGTTCCTCGTGAGGTTTACCGTGATGGGGGTGTCAGTCGCGAGCCCTACTTCGAGCTCCACGGAGGATCGGCCCTCGCCGACCCGCAGCACCAGGGTGTCCGTGACGTTGTTCACATGTATCACCGTGGGGGTGATGGGCGTGGTGGGATAAATTACATGGAATATACGGGCGTACTTCGCTGGGAAGGTCGCCGCTCCCTCTTCGTTGGTCTCGCCGCTCCAGATGGTCTTATCTCCCTTGAGCAGGGTTAGCATGACGCCCTCCTTCGGAGCGTACTCCTCTGTGACCACAATGTCGTAGAGACGGGTGATCAGGGCGTACCGGTCAACGGTGGTGGCAGTAAAGTTGAACTCCGGGCCGAACCTGATGTCTCCTGTGATCACCGCGCCTCCGGTGGCCCCGAAGGTTCCATACTTGAAGCCGACCGCGTCTCTGATGGTTACGTTGTTGAACCTGTACTGGATTGGGGTGGTCCCGCCGAACCCGACCGTGAAGCAGCCGATTACACTGTCACTGATGTCAACACAGGGTGTTTGGTGTCCTAGGTCATACGTGCTCAAAGATTCTATGGCGCACCCTGTTATTTCGAGGCTTGAGATGTGGAAGCTGAGCTCAACATCCTTGATTCGCGAGCGGCTCATCTTCAACGCGTAGCTGCTCCTGAAGCCTGGGCTATGAACTTGTTCTACGAAGCAGCCATCAATGGACACGTCTACGCCCGTTCCGTACACGTAGAGTCCTGATAGGCGCGAATCTGTAAGCGTGAGGCTTGTTTCGTTGTTGATTAGGAGGTATGTTATCTGGGAGCCTGATACGGAAACGTTGGAGTCGGTGAAATCGAGCCACAGGTCCTTTACTTCAGCGTTTCTGAACACTGTCTTGGACATTGGGAACACAGAGCCAAAGTCCATATCCGTGAGGCTCTCCTCGCTGAGTGAAAGGCTACCGTTGAACCCTTCAATTATCTCCCAATGAGTATCAATCGTCGAGTTGATTAGAGTCATCTCCGTGCCCTTAGGCGACGCCCTCGCGACGGTGGAGCCCATGATCTCCACCTTCGAGTCATCTCGGGTGGTTACGACACCAACTTTTGAGTTGACTATCCTCGCCTCGGAGCCATCTTTAGCGTAGACGCCGCCCCCTGTATGGTTGTAACCGTGGATAGTGCAATACCTGGAATAGTAAAGGGTAGAGTTCGTCGCGGTCAGTCTTGCGGCGTCGCTGATCACAATATTGAAACTGCATCTCACGTCGTTAAGCTCAAGAGTTGAGCCCCCGCTGACTGAAAACGTGTGCAAAAGCTCCTCGTCGGTGTCGATGAACCTCACGTCCACGCTATCAAGCCTTAGCGCGGCGTTGTCCTTCACGTAGATGCCGCCGGTGACCTCCAGTACGCAGTCGCTTATGACGCGGGTTTCATCGCCTACCAGGATCAGGTCGCCCTCGTGCCTCAGCGTCTCGGCGCAGTTGCCCTGTT
>CAZAKG010000054.1:0-15121 GCA_964485755.1 uncultured Candidatus Bathyarchaeia archaeon
CCCATGACCACCCGGTTATGAGCCGGGTGCTCTAGCCAAACTGAGCTACGGGCCCGCACCCACCACTAACTGGAGACGCAGATATAAAAATGACCCCGGTGCGGTTAGCTTATAAAAGGGCTGGGGGCTAGTCTCTGGTGCGCGCTCCCGTGGTGTAGACCGGTCAAGCATTTCGGCCTTTCGAGCCGGGGAACCCGGGTTCAAATCCCGGCGGGAGCACCAGCTTCTCTTTGTCTTCGCGTGCACGCAGGGGGGAGGGGGGGTACCATCACCGCCACCACGATTCCCCGTTTTTCTGCCTGTTTTACGGTTCAGAGGCTTTTTCAGGGTTCTTAGGCGGCGAGGGATGGCGGTGGGTGTCCGCGGGGTGCTCGTTGGTTCGGCGGAGGGTACGACGATAAGGGGCTGGTTCCTTTACTGGTTTCACTGGTTGAGCCATGGGTTATTTCGGGTGCGGCTCTTTTTTAGTCATCTGTGGACGCTCTCGCCCTCTGCCACGAGTTGGCTGGGGAATTCGGGGATTGCATGGCTGTTGAACTCGCCTGCGGCAGTTAAAACCCGAGAAGTATAGGACATAGAAGAAAACAACGTTAACCATAAATGAATAATCGTATGGAGCAACGACGCTTTGACGAGAAAAACGTATGTAATATAACGTATAACTTATGTCAATCTATACTATTAATTATGAATTATTTAGGCATTCTCTATTTAAAGAACTACTTCATGAAATACATTATCGACTTGTTCAACCTTATACAAACACCAGGTATCTTTAAATACTTTAGCCAATATTTGCTTGTTTGTAAAATGAAGGTGATTGCACTGTGGCAGAAGATGAAAACACATCCCTCCTGAGGAAAATTCAGGAAGACCTTGTCGAAATCAAGGTCTATCAGAGGATTGGAGTAAGAAGCGCCGTTGAGGCCATACTGAAAAGTGTCGCCTCATCCCCTGAGAGACAGCAGATGTGGAGGTTAGCCGATGGCACTCTCAGCAACGACCAGATAGCGGACAGAATTGGTGTCGCGTTACGCACAGTCCAATACTTCGTGGAGGAAGCGGAAAAGAACGACCTGATTACGATGGCCAAGAGAGGTTATCCCAAGCGTGTCGTGGATATTATACCTGCGGATTGGAAGCCCTGGAAGCCAAAGAAGATTACTGTTCTGCATCAACCTTCACAGGAACCCGTGAACGAGAAAAAGGAGGCGGCCTGATTGCCTGAACCTATCACCAACGAGGACATCTACTCGAAGCTTGAAGAGATAAGGAAGCTGCTTGAGTCGCAGCTCACGCTATTCAAGCTCCTAAACCAGAAACCCCTCGAGGATGCGCGAGCCAAGGTCCTAGAACTGGACGTAAGGAAGAAGATATTCGATTCGTGCGACAACAAGACCTCCGTTACGCAGATTGCCCAGAACCTTTTCCTAGGTGAACCAATAGAAAAAACGCTACCCAAGGTATCAGGCCATCTCGCGATCTTGAAGGACTATGGATTGGTCGACTACCGTGACGACAAAGGTGTGAGATACTACTTTAAGAAGAGGGGTTGAAATGGCATCGACCGATGAAAAATTAGACAGGATTGTATCCCTCCTTGAAGAGCTACTTAGATTGGAACGTATAGACGGGATGAGGAAAGTCGAGACCTTGATAAAGGAGCTCATTAAAAGGGATGTAGAAAAACTAGTTTACGAAAACAGTGATGGACGGACAAGCCGCGAGATAGCCGAAGCTTCTAGCGTGAGTCATGGGACCGTGGTCAACTACTGGAACAAATGGGCGAAATACGGCCTCGTGCAAGAATTAAAGTCAAGGGGCGGAACGAGGTACAGAAAAATATTTTCCCTCTCAGACTTTGGGATAGAAGTCCCATCAAAAAAACTGCCATCTCAGCAGAGCCAAAGCACAGCTGAACAAGACCGATCATCTGGTATGACCCAAGAGTTGGTTAAGCAGCCTAATCCTGAGAGCGTGCTTACAGAGGATTCGAATAAGAAGCAACCTGAGGTAATTTGAATGAGCAGTATATCGGAAAAGGACATCAAGGAAATAAAATGGAAGGTCGAGGGAATAGACAAATCCATCGACCTACTCGTAAGGGCGAATCGTAAAGAAATCCTCAGTGATATTATGCAGTTTTTCGGAAAATCTAAGGAAAGAGTTAAGGTATTTCTGGAGGTCGACGGGGAAAAGACTGTCGGGCAGCTTTCTGATTCCCTAGGCACATCTGTAAATGCATCCAGAAGGCTAACGGAGCTTGCGGACGAAGGATTAATAGAAGTTATTAAGGTCACACGAGCCGGAAAGGTATACAAAAAGACCGATAAGGTTAAAGTATTAAATTTGGAGAAGCTGTTACGCAAAGAATTCAAACTAGATGAAAACCAAATCGAGAAGAAAATTGATACTATGATTGAAAAAACTGCAGAAAAAGTGGGTGAAGAGCCTGAAAAATGAGACTCGTTCAAGACTCCAGTCCAAGATATTGGATTTTTTTAGAACTAATGGCTGGAGAGATATGGATGACTTTTCAATTCGATTGACTGACGAGATTTACTCCTGCTTGACAAACCTGGATGTTAATATTACTGAAATCGAAAAAATAATTGGTAAGGTTAAAACAAATTTCTTCATCGTTAATAAACTTAGAAGAACAAGTTTCATTGATCTAATCATATCTGAACTAGAACCATCACTAAAAGAATTAATGGAAAAAGTTATTCGCGAAACATACCTTACTCCTGCAACAATCTTCCCAAAGATGAATTCAATCTCGGACGAGGAAGCCGAAGCTAACATCGATAAAATTAAGGGTAAAGAAGAGTTACTAAGAAGTGGTCTGGCTAAGATTCTAAGAGAATTGGGAGCAAACCCAATCCCTAAAAGGGGTAAGGATTCCGCCCTTGAGGTGGCCGACATAGAACTATTTAGGATGAAATTAAAAGGCACAATGTCACGCCTCTCGGTCGTTGTTAAGGGATACGAGAGCATTAGGGGTAGTACGAAATTGAATCACGAGGCTATTGCACACCAAATAGAAAGAGCTTTTCAAAGAGGGAAACCTGACCATATCCTTCTCGTCAGTGCAATGGAGCCAGTCGACGGTTTAATCACCAGTTTAGAGGAATACGCGGCTTCTGTCGGCAGACCTAATCTAATATCCTTCATTCCACCTTTGGATTTTACGAAAATATTGTTAGCTTATGGTTTTCTAAAATAATCTTTTAAACGGTCAAATTTCCCTGTCTTAAATGTTATCTAACTGTATAAGTTTCAGATCCTGCTCGGTTATTCGTTCGTTGAATATTTGTTATTGTGGGAACGTGTTCGTGTTAACAGCAGAGGAGATAAATAAGTTAGGTAAAGATGAATATATAGTTTAGACAGGTGGTTTGAGTGAGTAAAGATGTAGGAAAAGATGGGAGTGCCGCCTCTCAGCAGAGAGTAGTTGAAATCTTAGAGGAACTGCTTAAATGGACGAGATTTTCAAGTTTACCTGGAGTGAGAAAAACTCTTCTAGACATTTTACCTACTGATGAACATAAAATAGCCTACCAGTATAGTGATGGGAAAGGTAGTGAAGAGGTAGCAAAATTTACTGGGGTAGGATCTGCTTCGATTCAACGATGGTGGAAAGTGTGGATAAAAGCCCGAATTGCAGACCCAATGTCTGTTCAAAGAGGCGAAAGGGCAAAACGAATATTTTCTCTTGAGGAGGTAGGAATAGAGGTACCAATCCCTAAACCGAAGGCTCCAATATCCGGTATACCCGTAACTATTCTCCAAAGTGAGGAAAAGCCAGAGGAGGAGAAACAAGATGAATGAAGAGAAATTCAGAGCAACCTTATTGAAAAAAATCGACATAAACAACCGCCTCCAGGCATTGAACCTAGTAAAGGACAAGCCCACCTTGAAAGATAAAATAGACGCGCTTTCAGTGCTTGGCATAGGCCCAACCGAAATGGCAGAGATATTAGGCACAACCTCCGGCTATGTAAAAGCCGCGAAAAGAAGGATTAAAAAAGACCAGAAAAAGGAAAAACCCATAGAAACAGTAGTAGGTGAAAAAGCAGAATGAGCGGAAAAAATACAGATAAACTACTTACTAACATTTCGTATAAGCTTGATACTCTGATACGGCTATCTGCATTGGACTTGGTTAACAATATCAAGCTCCAACGAGGCAAAATCTCGATCTTAGACGAAGCCGGATTCACCCCCAAACAAATTGCTGAAATTGTTGGCACTTCAAACGCTTCGGTAAGTCAAACACTGTATGCAATTAAGAAGGAGAGGGCAGCCAAAGAAAGTAAAGAACCCTCCAAAGAGGTAAAATCCGAACCAGCAGTTGGTGAGGAAAAGAAGGAAGAAGCTGTTCAACCAAAAGAAGAAAAAAAAGAGGTTTAAATCTAAATTAACTAATTACATAAGCTAAAGTTAACTTTCCTTTTTTTTTTATTACACCTATTTTATTAATTTATAAAAAAATCTGTTTTTTGAGTTTATGCCTAGAGTTGAGCCTTATGCCGGAGTCCAATATAACATGTATTTAATGTTTTTAGAACCTATAGAAAAAAATAAAACTAGGAAAGAGTATTTTAGAATCTGAAAGAGTTAAGGCGATTACACATGCGTGAAGATGATTCAGATGCGACTGATCAACGTTCACTCAATCTAATGATTGAACAATCGGAGATTATAGATAACATCAACAATATTAGAGATATGTTCAGAGGGCGTGGATTTTCATGGAATCGTTTTCGTGGAAATGCAATTAATAACATCATTGCACACAATCTTGAGAATCACCTACCTAAAGATATAAAATTGGTGAAATTAGCGTGGGTTGAAGACTGTGCGACAGAATTCGACCTTATAATTGTCTCTAGAAACGCAGAACCTTCAGGGTTCACGGATGCTTATGACAAAGATCAAGTAAAACTCGTTATTGAAATTAAAGCTTCAGGTGTTTTCTTTAAAAGCGAAGAAGTCAAGACTAGGTTAACAGGATTGTTTGAAAAATGGAAAAAAGAGACTCAGAAACCTGCACTTTATCTATCTGTATGGGAAGCTAAAGCACATGCAAAAATCATCCAAGAGGCTCTGGGTAATGATACAGCCTTCCTTTTACAAATCGAAGGTGATGAACCTACTTTGTATGAATGGGAAAGATTTCTAGATAGAGTTGACACCTTACTAAAGACCAATCAATAGTATGACTTATAATAACTAGTAAGCATCTTAAACTCTAAACTGAGATGGGAAAGAAAATAAACCTCACTGTGGCTTTGGAGACTGGTACCACTGGCCTCTGGTATGGGCGGCTCGTGGAGTACCTAGGCACCCACGCCAGAGCCGAGACCAGGGACAGCGTAATCAGAGACCTTGCTGAAGAGTACAGGTACCACATCGAGTGGCTGAGGCGCCACGGGGAGAAGCCGCCTAGAGCCTCACACATGACTCTCAACGTGTCTGAGGAGGTAACAGGCATGGGCCTACTGGGTGAGTCCGGCGGCGAGGTGGCCCTGTTCAGGTACGACATCAAGCCCGTACCCGAGAAGCTGCTGGAGGACAGCATCAGGTGGATGAGCCACAACAGGGCCGACCTGCTGGACCAGGTCCGGGACCTACATGCCGAGACCATGGCCCACGTGCCCCCCGGCAAGAAGCGGAGCATCACCCAGATACTGGGCCACATCTGCAACGCCGAGGAGTGGTACGTGTCCCGCCTCGGCCCCGACGCCGACGCAGTCTACGAGTCCAGCCTGGGCATGAGCGTGAAGGAGGCCGACGCCCTCCCCGTATTCGAGCGCCTGGAGACGGTGCGCCGCGGATGCGTTGAGGCGCTGAGGCGGCTCGTCCCCTCCAGAGGCGACCGGGTGTTCACCAGGGCGCAGTACACCTCGTACCCAGACGAAAGGTGGACGGCCCACAAGGTCCTCAGAAGGTTCCTCGAACACGAGCGCGAACACATCTACAACATACGGGACTACCTAGGCGTCCCGCCGAGGGACCCCCGGTTCTCAAATTCTATATAGCCTCTAGTCCCCGTATCCCACCGTGAACACCGTGACCGTCGTGGAAACAGCCAAGGAGCTGATAAGGTTCGACACAAGCGGCCCACCCGCCAAGGAGCAGAAGTGCGCCGAGTGGATCAGGGACTACCTCGAGGACCTGGGCGCAGAGACCCACCTGCAGGTCGTGAACAAGGACAGGGCCAACGTCGTGGGAAAGCTCGGGAGAGGCAAAGGCCCCGGCCTGGTGCTCTCCGGGCACATCGACGTGGTGCTCCCCGGAGACCTGAGCCTCTGGAAGGTGACCCAGCCCTTCGACCCCGTCGTCAGGGACGGGAAGCTCTACGGCAGGGGCGCATGCGACATGAAGGGCCCGGACGCCTGCATACTCCAGGCCGTCAAGGAGCTTGCTAAGAAGCCCCTGAAGAGGCAGCTCACCGTGGCCTTCACGGCAGGCGAGGACACGGGGGGCTGGTACGTCGCCCGGGTCCTCGGCGAGAAACTGATCACCGGGGACGACGCCATGTGCGGCGTCATACCTGAGCCCAGCTTGATGGAGATAATCCCCGTTCACAAGGGAGGAGGCGGAACAGAGATCATGTTCTACGGCCGGGCCGCCCACAGCAGCCGGCCGGAGCTGGGCGTCAACGCCAACCAGAAGGCAGCCGACTTCCTGGTGGCTCTGCGGCAGCTTCAGGCCGAGCTCAACAAGACGAGGCATCCGCTGCTCGGGCCTTCAACCGTGGAGTGCACCATGATGACGGGGGGCTTCAAGGCCAACATCATCCCCGACCAGGCCAGGCTGACCATCAACACGAGGCTGATCCCCGCCCACGGCGACCCAGCCGTATCAAGGAAGTGGTTCACTGACATCATCGATAGGCTCGGCATACGCGACCCCCAGTTCAAGGCCGAGGTTCTAAGCCACAGGGCCGGGGAGCCCCTGAACGTGCCCCTGGACAGCGCCATCGTCAACACCCTCAAGGGCATCCTGGGCACCGAGCCCGCGGGCGCACCCTACTACACGGAGGCCGTCGACTACACGAGAGCAGGGATACCCACAGTCATATGCGGCCCGGGGAGCATCGACCAGGCCCACACTCCCGACGAGTACATCTCGCTGGGGCAGCTGGACAAGGGCGTCGCGGCCTTCAAGGAGACTATAAAAAGAGTCTGTCTCTAGTCACCTTATTTTTTATTGTTTAACCAGAATACGCGTAGTAAACAATCATTATGAAAGGCGATATGACCCCTTGTTCTCAACACCGTAGAATAACCACAACCTAATAACCCATCGATAATAACTTATATAAACACAGAAAATACTACTAGTATCAGGCGAATGATATGAGTGACGTAAAATTCGATTTAAAGCCGGTGGACAAAAAACCTTCAAGAAAATACAGGAAAGGAAGCAAGTACGACCCTATCATTGACAGCTTCCTAAAGAGCAGTCACGACCTTGTAAAGGTTGATGTACCAGGGAAAGACGCTAACTACCTGAGAACACAGCTCAAGAAGAGAATTGACGCTAGAGACATTCAGAGCAAGATCGAGGTCTCGGTTGTCAACAATATAGCCTACCTTGAAAAGAAGTAAGTATTTACCTCTTTTCACTAATTTTTTCATTCAAATGACTATAATATTCTGTTAAACCTGATCAGAGAATCCGTTGAACTGGGATCATATCTGGACAGTTGGGCACCCCAGCTTGGGGACTAGCTCCTCGGCCTCCCCCGGCTCCAGCTTCAGGGTGTAAATGTATCTGCCTGACCTGAGCTTGAGCTTTGTGTTGTCCTTGTTCTTCTTGACTTTGCACTCGGAGGCGCTCTTCGAGAGCTCTATGAACTCCTCCTTGTCCTTCACTTCGATGGGCATACTCGTTTTCTCTCCGTGTCCAGAAGAGAAAGTGTGCTTGGCTTTAATGGTTTCGTTTACACCTCGGCGCGGTCAGGCCGATAATGGGCTAGCTGCCGCCAAGCACCTGATTGAACAGCGACTGCTACGGGACAAGATGCTCATGCTCCAGATGATGCGGCTCATAGTGAGGACCAGTATGTTGCCATTGACGAGCTGCCTGAAGGAGAGACCGTGCCCGTCTGCTCGACCCAAATTGGTTTCGGGTATGGACAGAACTTGGTGATATAAGGTTTATCAATAAAAAGGGAGTTAAACGGTGAACTCGTCGCCCTCGTTGGGCGCGACGCCCTTCATGTCAAGCTCGTCCCTGACCCACTCGGCCAGGAAGTCGCAGCTCTCCTCCTCACCGTGGATCACGTAGATGTCGGGCTTGCCCTTGAGTCCCCTCAGGAACTGCTGCAGAGGAGTCTTGCCGCTGTGGCTGCTGAAGTCGAAGTGCTTCACCTTGGCCGCCACCTTCTCGTCCTTCTCCCTGATGGGGAACATGCCCGTCTCAAGGAGCTTGGCTCCGCCTGTACCGGGAACCTGGAAGCTGACGAGGAAGATGCCGTTCTCAGAGCCCAGGGCCAGCTTCTCCATGTAGAACATGGCCGTGCCTCCCTGGAGCATGCCCGAGGGCGCGACTATGACGTCGGCCTTCCTCAGGGCCTGCCGCCTGTCCCTCCAGCCCCTGATCTCGTGGACCCCGGCCATGGCCTTTGAGTACTGGTTCGGCGTCTTGACTGCATCCGGCTCGCCGAGCATTACCTCGTTCACGGCCCTGGCCATCCCGTCCAGCAGCACGTATCCGTCGAACCTGTGGGCGTTGAGGACGCTTATCATCTCGTGGCTGCGGCCCACAGCGAAGGCGGGTATCAGCACCTTGCCGCCGTTGTTGTTGATGGCCTTGATGTCCCTGACGAAATCCTCCTCCAGCTGCTTCCTCTCCGGGTGCTCGTGCATGGCGTACGTGGACTCTATGATGACTGCGTCGTACTTCTTCTTAGGGAGCCTGGCGTTGTTGCATATCCTGGTGGGGATCGTATTGAAGTCGCTGGTGTACAGGATCTTCTTGCCGCCCACGTCGATGTCCACCATGGCGCTGCCCGGTATGTGGCCCGCGTCCATGAGGCTGAACTCTATGTCCTTCATCTTCACCTCCTGCCCGTAGCCGATGTCGTTGCGGCACTCCTGCATCTTGTCCAGCTCGAGGTACTCGAAGGGCAGGTAGTAGCTGTTCAGCTTGATCATGTCCTTGACGAGTATCTTGGTGAGCTCGCTCGTGGCCCGTGTGGCGAAGTAGGGCTTCTTCTCCGAAAGGTAGAAGAGTGGCACGCCTCCACTGTGGTCCAGGTGGGCGTGGGCTATAACTATGCCGTCGATGTCCTTGGCCCGTATGTGGCCTGGGAACTCCGGGGGCGTCCCCGGCTTCACGCCGTACTCCAGTAGAAGGTTGGACTGATCTGAGTTTACTACGACGGCGTTGCCTCCAACCTGGTGGCAGCCGCCCATGAAACTGAGTTTAACCATTTTCCGTTATACCTAACCTAGTCGAAGCGGTCCGCCACGTAGGTATGGTTCCGTGTGGTCGAACCACTTCATTCCTTTCCCTCGAGGCCAGGCTACCCCTGAACCCCGTAGGGGGATGCAACTATTTTGTAATACTCATTCTTTAATGTTGTCTTTCTCGCGTAGAGTGGGGGGCACCCACGGTCGACGGCGCCCCGCCTCCAGCGTGTACAGACTCAGAGTTTCCCCAGAAGCTGCTCAGCCGCGAGGCTGCCCCATGGATTGTCCACGTGGATGACCTCAACCGGGTCCCCCAGTGAACTGATCGTCCTCTCCACAGCCTCCTCCAGGGCCGAGCCGCTGGACACAAGCACCGCCCTGAGGTGGCCCGTGGACCGCAGGTAGTCCAGCACCCTCCCGGCTGTGGACTCCAAGGTCTCGAAGTCGAGGGGCTCAGCGATCTCGTACTGGGAGAGGGGATACGTCTCGGCCAGTAGCTCGGGTACGACGCCGTACGGCGCCGCCACGAAGCAGAAGTGGGCGCCTCCGGCGCGCTCCCCCAGCCTCCTCTTCAGCTCCAGGAACCCGGGGTACGTGTTGAAGGACTTGGCCGGCGGCGCAGGGAGCAGGATCACGGTGTCCTTGCCCACCGGTTTACCGTAGTTGGCCTTCAGCCGCCTCTGGTGCCTGGTGACCTGGGGCCTGCTGGCGCTGTGGTGGTCGTAGTAGAAGACGCCGTGGCCCTTGAACCCGGGGCTCGACTCCTCCAGCTTGTCGCTGTACGCGGAGAGCCTGCTCAGGGCCGAGGTCATCTGGGGGTGGCCCTTAGCCCTCTCCTCCACCAGGTCCCAGAGGCCGCCCTCAACGATGGCCTGCTTCACCACGCTCATCTCCGCCATGGTGGCGTGCAGGTTGTGCTCCGTGATGAGCCTCTGCCGCTCCCCCCGGGGGAGGTCCTTCAGGTCGCGGGCCGCTCGGCCTCTGCAGACGGGGCAGCTGCACGGCAGGTACTGCAGGTCCTGCAGCTGGGCGGTGCCTCTGCTGGTGAGGTACCTGTCGTCCTTGGCGTAGATGGCGTAGGCGGCGGAGTCGAAGAGGTCGCAGCCCATGGCTACGCTCATGGCGAATATCATGGGGTGGCCTGCTCCGAAGAGGTGGAGGGGCCGCTCAGGGGGCAGGTTGAGCTTGGCGGTCATGGTCATGTCCACCAGCACGGGGTACATGTAGCGCTCCATGACCTCCGTGGGGCTGCCCAGGGCGTGTACCTGGTACGGCATCTCCCCGATGAGTCTAGCCGACTTGGCCACCAGGTCGAGGTGGCGGCCCCCCTGGACGGGTCCGACCCACAGGGCGTCTGAGCCCTCCATGAGGGGGATGGCGTCCCTGGCCCTGCGCAGTGTCTCGTCCACGGTGTACTCGACGGTGCTCCGCGGCACGTCCCACCCCGTGGGTATGTCCAGGATGACGGCTATGTCCGAGCCTATGCTCTTCTGGAACTCCATGATCTCGGCCTGGGACACCTCGACGCCGCCGTACACGAGTATCTGGTAGGCTCCGCTGTCAGTCATGACGACGCCGTCGTAGTCCAAGAGCCTGTGGACGTTGAGCCCCGGCACGCCGCCGAAGTGGTTTCGGATGATGTAGCTGTTGGTGATGACGATGTCGCACCCGAACTCTCGGCGCATCCGCTTGGGGGCCAGGGTCTGGAGGATCGGGTTGATGACGGGCATGAACGCTGGCGTCTCCAGGTACCCGCTCTTGGTGCGTAGGCGGCCTATCCTGCCGAGGAGGTCCCTGTCCCTCAGCTCAAATGACATGCTGTGAGAGATGGGGCGCCACTGTTTATCCTTAGCGATTACCAGGCGCGGCTCCCGGGTGGGCGCGCCTCAGGGCCTTCCGCAGGGCAGCTTCGGGTACTTTCCCCTGATCTCCTTCTCGACGGCCCTGTACTCGACGTTGCTCAGCGCCTCGTCTACAAGAAAAGCGTACATCATGACGCCTCTCTTGTTCTTCTCCCAGCACGCCCTGCGTCTGCTCCCCCTCACCCCTTTCCTGATGTCCGGGGCATAACCCAGGTCTAGAAGGTAGTAACCCTTCTGGTCGCTGCACACCACGGCGTAGAGGCCGGGTCCGCCCGGCAGGGGATCAGAAGCCATGTAGGGGCCCTCAAACGTGTACCCCCCTATGGTCTGGTGGAGCCGGAGCTGGGGCTGACTCAACGCCTTCACCCTGTGCCTTCAATTCAAGGTCCGTCTGGGTGCCTTATACTTGTTCCGGATAATTGTCTGACCTAAAAAATGGGTTAAGTGGTCTCGGCGATGAACCTGTTGTAGATGTCGCGGACTCTGTCGGCGGCGGGGCCCGAGCCCTCGATGACGCCGGTCTCGTTCACCCTTATCTTGTTCATGACCACTATGACGCCGGCCTCGGCGAAGAACTGCACCATGTTGGGGAAGACGCGATCTAGGCGCTCCCTGAGGCCGTCCAGGTTGAAGGGCCTGTCGGTGGCCATGATCTTGGCTATGGTGTTGCCAGTGAGGACGAGCCTGTGGTACAGTGTGCCCTGTATGCCCTTGACGTCTCCGAGGGCGACGCTCATGCTCTGGCTGTCGAAGCCCAGGAGGACGCCCTCATACGTCTTGCCTGAGGTGTCCTCCACGACGACGGGCTTGTCAACGAGCTGCCCCAGCTCCTCGAAGAACCTTCTACCGGTAATAGCAGCCAAACCGTGTTACCTCTAACCCTAACCTATCATCCACTCTAATATAAAAACCAAAACTTTCTCACCCGACTCTGGGCGGAGCTGCGCCGCCTTCAAGGCTTAAACTTCTTGAACCTGGGCTCCCAGTCGGCGTCGCTCTGCTGCTCCTTCAGGCGCTGTATGGTCTCCACCGCCTCCTGGCTTGTCCTCGCCCTGGCCAGGACCTTGAGGCTGAGCAGGTCGGACCTGTGCCCGCAGTGGGGGCACGACCTGGTCTTGTTGCCCGTGTTGGCCATGATTATCTTCCCGCAGCTGGGGCACCTGGCTATCAGGTACATGGCCTCGCCCTCAGTAGCTCCACTGTCTCAGGGTAGCCGAGCCAGTCTATGTAGCCGCCCACGCACCCGCCCTCCAGGTAGGCGACGCCCATCTCTAGGACCTCCTGGGCCGTCCTCCCAGTGGTGTCCAGCTCGCACACCTTCTCAGCGGGAAACCTGTCCAGGGCCTCGGCCAGGCACACGGCCAGGGCCTCGGCCTCCACGTTCTCCCAGACCTTACCGGGCGCGTACCCTCTGCCCCTGAGCTCCTCGGCGAGAACCCAGGGAGCCCTCCTCAGGACGATGACGGCCTCGGCGTCCCCGGGGCTCACGGCGTCGTGGGCGTAGTGGCCATCCACCACCAGCCTCTCGCCCCCCCTCAGCATGGCCTTTACGCTTCTCTTCACAGCCTCCAGGTCCACTACCGAGGTGTCCCTCTCTGCGTCACGCTCGGTGACTAAGCCGTTTTCCAGCGCGTACCTGGAGAGATCAAGGTGTGTGGCCCCAAGCCTCTGTGAGAGCTGCCTCGAGAAAGTTGTCTTACCCGTGCCCGGGGTACCCGTCACAACTATGGCTGCTGCTATGGTTTCTCTTCCTCTTCCTCGTCCTTCGGCACATTGATCTTTATCATGTCGCCCAGGGTCCTGGGCCCGAGTGGCTTCGTTAGGACGGCGCCCGTGGCCGTGGGGGACATCTCCAGGAGCTTGATGCCGAGCTCGCTCTCCACCTTCCTGATGAGGTTCATGCTCGGGTTGAGGCCCTCCTGCTCCAGCTTCTTCACCACGGACTCCTTCTCGTTGAGCTTCTTGGCGAAGTCCTCCACGGTCAAGCCCTTCCTCTGCCTGGCCCTCCTGATGAGCTCCCCGTAGTTGTCCACCAGCTCCATTGTCTCGGCGGCCTCTATGTCGCTCCTGGGCCGCTGGGGCGCAGCCGATCTGGCGGGGCGTCTGCTGGTCTGCGTCACCTGCTTCTCCTTGGGGTCCCAGTCCTTTGAGCCGAACTGGGCGCACTTTGAGCAGACAGTCATCTTCCCGCCCTCTATGACTCTGTAGTATGGTTGCCCGTATATCTCGCGTCCACATACCTCGCAGCGCATGTGTGAAACCTCATAGAGATGGAACAACTGGGCTTATAAATCCTGATCGACATGGTTTGGGCTGATGAACGAGGACCTTGAGAGGCTGAGGGCCGTGGCCGACTACCAGTTCGGTAGGGGCGCCGGCGAAGCCCTCTTCCCGGCCGGCACCAGCATAGAGTACTCTAGGAACACGGGTAAGCCCAGGCACCTGGAGGCGGGGGGCGACCTGGTGGCCAGTTACAGGCCCAACGACGCCCTGTTCACCGTCACCATAGCGGGCGCTAGGAGACTCATGGGACAGATGGACGTCTTCGGGTACACGGTCACGGTCATGGACGACGTCGTCGAGGCAGTGGAGATGGGCGGAAACGTGTTCGCCAAGCACGTGGTGGACGCGGGGGACGCCATAAGGCCGGGGGACGAGGTCGTCGTCATCGACTCACGCGGAGACGTTGTTGCCGTCGGCAAGGCCCTGCTGACGAGAGAAGAGATGCTCCGGTTCAAGGTCGGGGCCGCCGTGAAAGTTAGGAGAGGCAGAAGCAGGCACAGGTAGCCTACTTCTCAGGCTCGTCGAAGAGCTTCACCCTGCGCCTCAGGTCACCCTTCTTGTAGTGGGCGAGCCTGACTGCCGTGTCGTTGCCCTTCTCTATCTCCCTGGCCTCGTCGGCCAGCTTAGCCGCCATCCTCATCAGCTCGTGGGCGGCCGCCAGCACAGGCAGGGCCTCGTTCCTGTCCTCGATCTTGAAGACTGCCTCTGTAGTAAGGCTGGCCACCTCCTTGGACGCCTCGTAGGCAGCCATAGCCTTGGCGTAGGCGTAGGGGTTCTTTATGTCGCTGGCAGCCAGGGCCGCCGTCTTGTTTATGACCAACTCGGGGAGCTGGGGCTTCTGGCCCGCCTTGATCTCCTCGATCACCTTGTCCAAGGTCGTGTGAACCAGCCTTAAGGCTCCGGTCACGGCGAGGACCCTCAGGACATCGGAGTTGAAGAGAGCCATCTCCACGGGGTCCAGGAACGGCGCCTTGGCGCTGATCATAGGGTCACCGTAGATGACTATGTAGCCGATGCCCTCCTCGGGGAGGCCCTTAGCCGCCTTCCTGCTGGGCTCGTCGCCTATGACGATGATGGGCTTGCCCGTCGCCTTGAGGACCTCCCTGGCCTTCGTTGGGCCGGGTAGGCCGATGTTGGGTGAGATTATCACGTACAGGTCGCTGGGGACGCCTGCCGCGATCCTGGCGGCGTCCTCGGCGTCCGGCTCAGCCATCTGGACGCTGCTGGATACGACCCGTATCTTGATGTCGCTGCGGGCCGACCTCTCGTCCAGCAGAGCGTCTATGAGTGTAGTTGTGCCGATGTACCCGATCTTCACGATGGTTACAGTTACCAACTCGTTCACCTTGACTGCCTACAAGTTAGCTGTTCACAAGATAAGTTTTCGGGGCGGAGGCTCCCCGCGTCATCGGGATGAGGCGGCCCGCCGGACCCATGTGGGGGTTGATGAGGTACGTGGGCGTCCAAACAGTTGCATGGCTGAGGGCCCCGTGGCCACTCAAGGAGGTTATTGGTACCAATAACCGCTGCAAGGTATTGGTACCAATA
>CAZAKG010000055.1:0-14508 GCA_964485755.1 uncultured Candidatus Bathyarchaeia archaeon
TATTCGCCCTTGCACCCTGCGGGTCGGTCGTCTCACCCACGCCCGTAGCGTCCTCGTCCTCCAAGGAGTCACGGCGCGCCACAGGAGGTACCGTTTCTGTCCGTTGCCAGCGTTCTCACACTACGCCTCGCGGCGTCGCAGCCCTGCGCGGTGGATGGAGTTTCCTCAGGCCAGTGGCCCGGCGGCCGCCCACCAGCTCACCGTGAAGGTAAGGCAAGATGAACCGAATAAAGGTTCTGGGTCACACAGAGGGCAAAGCAGACGAGCAGCTAAACGCACTTCGACTATGCTCTATTTTGTATCGGTGTGACAGGAGGGCGACGGACATCGCTAGCCCCCCGAGGAGAACTAGGAGGGGAGGCGCCGGTATACCTCTATGTTTCTCAACAACGTTGAAAGCGGCTGCCGCGCTCCCAGCCGGCCCGTGCCCAGGGTCCCCCTCCCAGCTGGCATCCACCCGCCAGGCACCTGTGAGCTGAGGAGCCATGGGGTCCACGTAGCCGCCGTCCTCGCCGGTGAGCGCCACCCTGAGCAGCGTGGCGCCGTCCGGCCCGGTGTACCTCAGGGTCACCTCGGCACCCTCGACCGGGGGCATCAGCGTACCTGAGACGGTCAACTCCTCCCCCACGGTCACCTGGGTCTCCCCGGCGACGCAGCTCAGCTCAGTGGACAGCAGCCTCCAGTCCCACCACTCCCCGATGAAGTACAGGGCGGAGTCGTCCTGCGTGAACTCGGCCGGGTAGGCCAGGAACCCTGGGGGGAAGAGGTCCTCGGTCAGGCTCACCACATCTGCGCCGTCAGGGCTCACAGTGTAGAGGTCATATCTCCCCTCCTCGCCCACCGCGGAGACCACGAACACGAGCCGGTCCCCACCGTGGCTCCACGAGGCCAGGCCCTGGGTCCAGCCCGTCTCAGTGAGCCTGGTCTCCCCTGTCCCGTCCAGGTAGACAACGAATAGATCGTAGTTGCCGTGGGGGGACGCGTCGTCCACCATCCTCTCGAAGACTACCCTCCCCCCATCCGGGCTGATCCTGGGGTCGTAGTCCCCGAAGGGCAGAATGGCGGCTCCCCACTCCCCGGCCCGGGAAGGATCAGTGACCCTGCGGGCGTCCGCGCCGTCGCTGTCCATCACCCAGATCTGGAAGTTCCTGGTGAACGCGATGGCGCCGCCCACCCAGTGGATGTCCGCGTCGTGGTACCCCGAGTCGTAGAGGAGGGCCTCTCCTCCCCCGTCCGCGTCCATGACGTGGATGTCCAGGGTCTCCCCCATGGCCAGGAAGGCTATCCTGGCTCCGTCGGGGGACCAGGCCGGGTAGGTGTCCAGACGCTCGTTATGTGTGAGCCTGGAGTAGCCGGAGCCGTCGATGCCCACGACGCATATCTCCTCGTCGGCGTCTGTTCCCTCGCCGAACCTCTTGGTGAAGACGAAGGTGTCCCCAGTGGGACTCAACCTGATGCCGGACAACTTCTCGTCGCAAGTATAGATTAGGTTCACCTGTGAGGTCTCCAGGTTTAGCCTATAAATGCCCCATCTCCTCTGGTAGGGAACACTTGCAGCCACTGAAGCCGTTGACGTGACGAGGATCAGCAGCAGAACAACTGGCAGTAGACGTCCTCCCCTCATCCTCTAGGCTCCTTCACCCTTCACTTAGGCACAGCCAATATAGATGATGGTGTGTCAAAGGGGAGTACAGACTTCACAGCCTCTATATCCTCATGGTATACGGTTAACCCATGACTAGTATTCTTCTCGTTGGCGAGAGCTGGGTGAGCCTCTCCACCCACGTCAAGGGCTTCAACCACTTCGTGAGCGGCACATACGAGACGGGCATCAAGTGGTTCAAGGAGGCCATGGACCGGGAGGGCGTGGAGGTGACCCACATGCCGTCACACGTGGCGGCCAGCGAGTTCCCATTCGACGCCGGAGAGATCAACTACGACTGCTTGATCCTCAGCGACGTGGGCGCGGACACTTTCCTGCTCCACCCACGTACCTGGCTCAACGGGGAGAGGACCCCTAACCGCCTGAGGACCATCCAGGAGTACGTCAGACGCGGTGGCGGCCTCATAATGGCTGGCGGCTACATGAGCTTCCAGGGCATCAACGGTGCCGCCATGTACCAGAGGAGCCCCCTGGCCGAGGCTCTGCCTGTGGAGATGATGGCCACGGACGACAGGTGCGAGCGCCCCGAGGGGGTGGAGCCCAGCGTCACAGCTCAGCACCCAGTGGTCGAGGGGCTACCCCAGCGGTGGCCCCACCTCCTGGGCTACAACCTTGTCAAGGCGAAGAAGGGCTCACAGGTGCTAGCCGAGGTGGACCACGACCCGCTCCTGGTCGTGGGCGAGCACGGGAAGGGGCGCACCGTAGCCTTCACCACTGACATAGGCCCCCACTGGTGCCCCGCCGGCTTCGCAGAGTGGGACGGATACCGGAGGCTCTGGAGCGGCATGGTGAGGTGGGCAGCCAGGGAGACCTAGGCCCAAGCCTGCTCCCGACATTTATATCCGCAGCGACACACCCATCATAGTTGAGACCATGAACCCCAACGTCCTCAGCCAGCGCTACGCCACACCCGAGATGAACAGACTGTTCAGCGAGGAGGGTAAGACCGTGATGGAGCGGGAGCTCTGGATAAGCGTCCTCAGGGCCCAGAAGAAGCTCGGCGTGGATGTACCCGACGGCGTCATCGAAGCCTACGAGGCCACGAAGGAGGACGTGGACCTGGGCCTCATCGAGGAGATTGAGCGCAGGACCAAGCACGACGTCAAGGCCAAGATCGAGGCCTTCGTCCAGGCTGCTGGCAGCCACGAGTACCTCCACATGGGGATGACCAGCCGCGACCTCACAGACAACGTGGAGCAGCTCCAGATCATGCGGGCCATGAGGCTTGTCCACGGCAGGTACGTCTCGGTCCTCCGCCACATGCTGGACAGGGCCGAGATGTACAGGGGCATCATGTTGACGGGCCGCACCCACCACCAGGCCGCCCAGCCGACGCTGCTGGGGCGCAGGTTCAGCATGTGGGCCGAGGAGCTCCTAGTGCACCTCAACGAGTTCGAGCACTTCATCGAGGGCTACCCGCTGAGGGGCGTCAAGGGCGCCTTGGGCACCCAGTTCGACATGGTGACGCTGCTGGGCAGCGGCGAGAAGGCTTTGAGGCTGGACGCCATGGTGGCCGAGGAGCTGGGGTTCAAGGAGACCCTGGACAGCACGGCGCAGGTGTACCCCAGGAGCCTGGACTTCAAGGTGGTGAGCCACCTGGCCGCCCTGGCCGCGGCCTGCGAGAGCTTCGCTAAGACCATGAGGCTCATGGCGGGCTACGACCTTGTGACGGAGGGCTTCGCGGAGGGCCAGGTGGGGAGCAGCGTCATGCCACACAAGATGAACACCAGGAGCAGCGAACGTGTATGCGCCTTCGCGGAGCTCCTGAAGATGTACGCGGACGGCGCGTCACGCCTCGCGGGGGACCAGTGGGAGGAGGGCGACGTGTCGTGCAGCGCCCTTCGCCGCGTCATCATCCCGGACGCCTTCTACGCTTCGGACGGCCTCACAGAGACCACGTTGACGGTGCTCAACCAGATGGGGGCGTACCCGGCAGTCATCTCCAAGGAGGTGGACAGGTACCTGCCCTTCCTGGCCACCACAGAAGTTCTGGGCATCGCCATGAAGCACGGCTTGGGAAGGGAGAAGGCCCACGGCGTCATAAAGAAACACGCCGTGGGGGAGGCCCTCAACATGAGAGAGACGGGCAGCCCTGAGAACAAGCTGATGGGGCTCCTGTCCAGGGACCCGGTGTTCAAGGCGGCGGGGATAACCGTCGAGGAGCTCACTGGGGTGCTAAGGGACGTGGACCACTTCATGGGTAACGCCTCACAGCAGATCGACGCGGTGGCCGAGAAGGCGAGGCTCACACTGAGCAGGTACCCGAGGGAAGCATCCTACGAGCCCAGGGAGATACTGTGACAGGCAGGCCCACATCGATACTTCTTTACCCGTCACGGCCGCCTAGAACTTTATGCCCTCCAAGGTTAATGTGCTCATCACCTTCCATCTTGAACCCCGCCTCCTCGAAAGAGTCAAGCAGCTTCCCCGCGTCGAAGTGCTCTACGATCCGAGCCTCCTTGGGAAGCCCAGATACATGAATGACCAACATGGAGGGCCCATCAGCCGTACCCCTGAGCAGGAGACGCGTTTCAGAGGCATGATGGCTGAGGCCGAGGTTCTCTTCGGCTACGTCCCTGAGGAGTACCAGTCAGAGATCAGGCGGCACCTGCCCCGCCTCAGGTGGATGCAGTCGGCCAGCGCCGGGATCGGGTGGAGGGCCAAGACGCAGGGCTGGACCGAGACAGATATAGAGTTCACTTCCTCCAGCGGAGTCCACTCCACGCCTCTGGCCGAGTTCTGCCTAATGGCCATGCTCATGTACGTGAAGGACTACTTCCACATGGCCGATGAGAAGGCGAGGAGGCACTGGCAGAGGACCTGCGCGACCGAGCTCAGGGGCAAGACCCTGGCCGTGGTTGGGTTGGGCAGGGTGGGGACAGAGGTGGCGCGCCTCGCCCGGTGCCTCGGCGTCCGCGTGGTGGGCACAAAGAGACACATTGAGGGCGCTGACCCTGATAAGCTGAACGTCGAGGCATTGTACCCATGGACGGAGCTCAAACAGATGCTCGGCGAGGCCGACTTCGTGGTCCTAATATGCCCTGAGACCGAGGAGACCCGCGGCCTCGTGGGGCGCGACGAGCTGGCCGCCATGAAGAAGGGCGCCGTGCTCATCAACGTCGCCAGGGGCAGCATCGTGGACGAGGAGGCGCTCATAGACGCCCTCAGGTCAGGGCGCCTAGGTGGAGCAGTCCTAGACGTGGCCCAGACGGAGCCCCTGCCCCCCGAGAGCCCCCTATGGGGCCTGCCCAGGGTCATAATAAGCCCGCACTCCGCAAGCACAGCCGACACAGAGAACGCCAAGCTCACGGAGATATTCTGCGACAACTACGTGAGGTACCTGAGAGGCGAGCCCCTGAGGAACCTCCTAGACAAACAGCTACTCTACTAGAGGAACCGGCAGTTTGGCTCACGTCACTGAGACGAGCTCCTCAGGTACAGTATGAGGGCTGAGGCTATCCAGAGCACCACCACCACGCCGATTACCACGTGAGGCACCGGGATGCCTCCCAGGGGGCTCTTGGCGGCCTCGCTGATGAACGGCACCACGAGGTAGATGGCCGCCGTGACTGCTGCCGTCCCGGCCGCCAGCATTATGAGGTAGCCCATCTGGCCGCCCGTGACCTGGTCGATGTCCTCGGCCGCAGCGCCCCTGCTCAGAAGCTCCTCCCTCATTTCCCTGAACCTGACGGTGTGCCGGAGCGTCAGGTAGGTAACCTGCAGTATGAGGCCGACGGCGAACACCCAGAGGGCCGTCACCTTGGGTGCGGGGGTCAGGTCCAGTATGAGGCCCACCCAGTTGAAGGTGCTGAAGTCCAGGACCGAGGGGAAGAACAGGAGCATGTTCACCATGAATATGCGGCCGAAGTAGGTCTCGCCGCCCCTCCTCCACATGACGACGACGCCCAGGACCGCCAGGGCTATCACGGCCACGTCCATGTAGGCTATGTATTCGCCCACCAGCTCTCCTATGAAGCTGTCCTTCACCATGCTCACCAGCTTGGCGTATAGGGTGGTCTGCACCATGGTGACGGCCGCCATGTAGCAGGCCACCACGGCGACGCCCAGCTCTATCCTCCTTATGGAGTTCTCCTTCATCCCGACACCTTCTGCTTCTGCAGCGCGTGGGCGAAGCTCTCGCCTATGGGGTCCCAGTTGACCACGGTGCACCCCATGCCCCTGAGCACATCGTAGACCGGCTTGTTGTGGTAGGTCAGGAACCCGGCAGCGATCTTCTCCTCCTCCGTCTGGGCGGCCACGCTGTAACCCATCACGTTGAACAGGATGACGTTGGGCCTGCCGAAGGCTCTGCCCATGTACCTGTGGAGCTCTTTGACGCCCTCCACGATGCCCTTGACCTTCGCCGCCTCCACCATGGTGATGACCACGAAGAGGGGCTGGGTGCCCACGATGTAGCGGCGGCAGCTGTGGATGGCCTCCTTCAGGCTCTCGGTGCTGTACCTGACCTCCACGTGGAGGAGCTCCCTTGTGATCTTGTACTGCTGCCGCTTGCCCACGTCTGGGAACAGGACCCTGCTCTGGGCCCTCAGCCTCTCGTAGGTGACCTCTGGCTCCTGCGTCTCCCCGCCCGGCTTCTCCATCTGGTATATGCCCTCCAGGACGCCTATCTCGGGCACCTTCTCCTTGCTCCTGAAGGTACCCTCCCACTGGAAGGCGTCGTGGTCGTAGACGCAGAAGCCGACCCTGCAGTCGCGTTCAAGGTAGAAGCTGCTGAACCCCAGGGTGGCCCTGATGGCGTACTCCATGGTGTTGTTGACTGTGGTGCCGAGAGCCATGTGGGCGGCGCTGTCCAGGAATATCCAGACTACCTTCTTGCCCTCCCTCTCGTACTCGTTGACGAGGAAGCCCCCCGGCTTGTAGCTGAGCCTCTTGGCGCTGGCCTTCCAGTTGATGTTCCTGTAGTGATCCCCCTGCTGGTACTCCCTGATCTCCCTGAAGTCCGTGGTGGGTATGCCGAACCTGAACCTGGCGTCCATGGGCATGGGTATCTTGGTTACGCTCTTGTGGTTCTTGATCTTCCTGACGAAGAGGGGCTGGGGCTGCACAACTATCGCCCTCTTGATGATGGTGCTGCCCAGCTGGTTGGCGCTCATGATCAGGGGGTGGCGGACCTCGTAGCTGATCTCCCCGATGTCGAAGTAGCCCCTCTTGGGGCAGAGGGACATGTACCCGAACTCCACCGTCTTGGGCTTCAACCCCTTCCAGAATGCCTTGAAGTTGGTGCCCTCCTCCAGCGCGAAGCTCTTGGGGAGGACGTCCGCCACTGTGACGACGCCGGGTCCGCCGTCCACGTTGACGACTATTCTGTCGCTTATCTTGTCGTCCACGTTGATCTTGATGTCCTTGCCTACGCGCTCCACAGATGCGACCCTGGGCTGACCGACGATGACGCCCAGGGACAGGAATATTATGGGCGCGAGTCCCAGGGTGATGAGTATGAGGTTGCCCAGGAACATGCCCATCACTAGGAACGTGACGGTTGTGACCACCAGCTCTATGGTGTCCTGGGTAAGTAGCCGGGTAGTCACCTTTTACCTATGAACTCCTTGGGTACCTCTGTCTGCTCCAGTATCTCGTTGAGGACCGCGTCCACGCTGAAGCTGCCCTCCAGCACGTACTCCATCTTCATTATGATCCTGTGGCCGAGGGCGTCGTGGACGAACATCTTGACGTCGTCGGGTGTCACGAAGCTGCGGCCCGTGATGGCGGCGTGGGCCCTGGCGACCTTCAGGATGGCCAGGCCACCACGGGGGCTGGCCCCCACCTCGACAACAGGGTGCCTCCTGGTCTCCCTGACGATCTGGCTGATGTAGTCGATGATCTTGTCGTCCACGTAGATCTGCTCCTCTATGAACCTCTGCAGAGCCTTGAAGGTGGCCTCGTTGGTCACAGGCTGTATGAAGTTCGAGGGGTCGTCCTGCTTCCAGAAGATGCGGCGCTTCATGATGAGGCTCTCCTGGGCCAGGGTCTCCACGTAGCCCATGCTCATCTTGAGGAGGAACCTGTCCATCTGTGCTTCGGGCAGTGGGTATGTTCCCTCCATCTCTATGGGGTTCTGGGTGGCTATGACGAAGAAGGGTTCGGCCAGTTTGTGGGTCTCTCCCTCTATGGTGACCTGCCGCTCCTCCATGGCCTCCAGTAGGCCGGCCTGCGTCTTGGGGGGCGTGCGGTTGATCTCGTCCGCCAGCAGCACGTTGGTGAAGATTGGGCCCTTCTCCAGGACGAACTGGCCCTGCTGCTGCCTCCACACCCTCGTGCCCAGTATGTCGGCGGGCATGAGGTCGGGTGTGAACTGGACCCTGTTCCACCCGCACCCGACTATCCTCGCGTAAAGCTTGGCTAGAAGCGTCTTCCCCAGTCCGGGGTAGTCCTCGAAGAGTACGTGGCCGTTGGCTAGGCTGGCCGCCATTAGTTTCCTGAGCACCATCCGTTTGCCAACGTATACTTTTCCAAGTCCCTCCAGTATGGCGTTGCTTACCGCCTGCACCTGGTCGACGTGCATCGATGTCATTCACTGTCCTCCTAACTTATTGTCTTCATTCCCGCCTCCGGCGTCGGGGCCGCCTCTCTCACGAGGCCGCCGAGCCCGAGTTGGTTGATCCTGTCCACGGTCCTCCGCAGCAGCTCCATCCGCCTGTCTTGGTTCTGGCGCGCCACCCTCTCGGCGTTGCCCCTCCTCGCGAAGTTGGGGGGCGCGTCGTCCTCGTAGTTGATGAGCTCCCGGAGCGTGCTCGCGATCTCCGCCTCGGAGGCCCTGTTCTCCTCTAGGAAGCGGAAGAGCTTCACCAGGAGCCTCTCCTTGTGGCCCTCCTTGACGAAGTCCCCTATTATGTCCGTGAAGTCCTCGAGGGCCTTGCCCTTGGTGGGGCTCAGGTCCTGGACGTGCTTGGCCCATGGCCCGGCCTCGAAGGGCACCATCATGGACTCCTGCATCCCGCGTCTGACGATGGTGAATATGAATGCGCCAACTATCACTATGCCCGTCCACTCGACGTAGGGTGAGAGCTGACTTATCACGGGGCTCACCTGGACGAGGCGGCCGCTCACGAAGTTGAAGTAGATGGTGCCTATGAGGCTCATGGCCACCACTATGGGGAAGCTGGACGCTATTCCGCCGACCTGCGCCAGGTACGGGTTCTTGGAGTCCCTGAAGATGCCTATGAGGGTTATCACTGCTGCGGCCGCGAAGCCCCATGTGAGCATTTCCCTTATGAGGAGAACCTGCTCCGACTCCGGGACCCCCGGGGTGACCATGTACAGGTTTACCATCTGGACGCACACCTGGCCCAGGATGAATATGGTGGCTGAGCCTGAGACGACCCTGATGTAGTGCTGGCCCTTGATCTCGGAGACTGCCGAGAGTATGTTGTATACGAAGAACACGGAGAAGGCTCCGAATACAAGGTACCCCGCGGTCTGGCTCACGACGCTTATGGGCTGAAGGATCATGAAGAGCGCTATCATGCCCGTGAAGCCGCCTGCGATCATCCCGCTGACCAGGACCCTGTTGAGTCTGCCCTCGAAGACGATGCTGAGGACGGCCGAGAAGTAGAACAGGGTTATGCCCCCCAGTATGGGGAGCAGGACGACGCCGATGCCTTCGTTCACCATTGCCTCCGGCATGTAGGGCAGGAAGCTGCCGAAGTCCCCCACTGTGAAGGGGGTCATGAAGCTTATGCCCCCCAGGACGCCCGTGACGAAGAGGTAGAGGGCCGTGGATCGTATTAGTCTGCTACGGTTCTCGGCGTCCATTCCTCATCAACTCTATGATCAGTTCTACTGTGGCGTTGGTACGCTTAAAGTCCTCCTCGGTGACCGCGATGTTACTGTACATAGCTATCTCGTAGCTGGTCACCAGGTCCTCCAGGGCGAGGTGGGCGTTGTCAGGGAGCCTGTCTATGAGCGTCCTCTCGAACTCCCTGGGCGTCATCGTGTCGTCTATGTCAGGGTAGATGCGCTGCATGGACACGTAGAACCTGTTGAACAGCTTGACGACCCCCTCCTCGTAGCTCCCGTAGTCCAGGGGCGCCCCGTCCTCGTAGCCTATCTTCTCCCGGCCAGGCAGCAGGCTCACCCTGGGCTCCAGGAACTCCTCCTCCTTCATCCGCCTGTTGCGTCTGGCCGCGTAGATGCCCACGCCCATGGCTCCGCTCAGGGCGATTATTATGTTCTGGGGGAACCCCAACAGGATCGAGAGGAGGTCGGTGGGGTTCGGGGGCGGGATGAGTATGCTGACCCCGAAGATCGTGGATGAGCCCACGTAGAACCTGGTGCCGTCCATTGTGAGGGTTATGTTCTCCTCCCCGTTCTCGGGGAACAGCACCTCGTACTGGATGCGGCCCGCGGCGTCGCTCTTGAGTTCGAGGGCCTTGTCGAGGAAGGCGACTTTGAGGCTGGCGTTGGCCACGGGCTGGCCGCTGGAGAGCTCCGTGACGGTGCCCCTGAATGTGATGCTCTTACCCGAGTAGACTTGCTTGGGGCCCGTGATCTTGACGGCCGTCTCAGACATGACCGTGATGGGTGGGTCGCTGTAGCTCTCCTTGTACTCCCTGTTGCCCAGGGTGTGGGCTATGAGGTCGTAGTCCCCCACCTCCATCTCCTTCGTTGCGTCGCATGTCACGTTGAAGAGCCCGTTCTCCGCCGAGCCGACGCCCACCACCAGACCGGTCTCGTTGGTGTCCTCCTTGTCGGCCTTCACGATGATTTCTACCTGGGGGCCGGAGACCTGGGTCCCGTTCACCGTCACCACGGTGCCCCAGACGCTGAACTTCTTACCCTTGAGGGCTACGGGGTCGTTGCCCGTGATGTTGGTGACCGTCTGCTGCCTGGTTATGTTCACGTCGCCCTCGCTGTAGTGTTTGGGGCCCGCGTCGAAGATCACCCAGCCCTGGCCCTGGAACTCGGCCTCAGCGTACAGGTACGCCTGCTGGGGCATCACGTACTGGATCTCGTTGTAGGGGTCGATCATGAACCCTATGACGGCGCGAGCCGGCAGCCCTATGCTCCTGGCCAGAAGTATGAATGCGCTGTTGAAGTGGCTGCCAACCCCCTCCCGGCTGTTGAACAGGAACCACTCCACGGGGTCGATTGTGGGCGGGGCGGGCCCGTAGTCCTTTTTGAACGTATATTTCTCCTTCAGGTGAGTCTCTATGGCCTTGTACTTGTCGTAAGGAGACGTTAGGCCGGCAGTTATTTCCAGGGCCTTAGCAGCAAGCCTAGCTTCTATGTCGTCGGGCACATCGATCATCATGGCTGTGCCCAGCGGGTTGGCTGACCTGAGGGCCGCCTGGTTGTAGCCGGGCATCCTCCAGCCCACCCAGTATGGTATGTCGAAGGGTCCCAGAGACATGAATGACTGTGTCTCGGGTATGTATGCTACGCTCGTGTTTATCATGAGGGTCTGGGTGCTGGGGGCCACGGGGATGTAGCCCATGAAGGTCGTGAGGGGCGTCACGTAGAACTGCTTGTAGGAGTAGGAGACGCTGCCCTCGTACTCGCTCGGGATGATCTGGCCGCTGTAGGATTCAGACGGGTACCGGGTCGCCTCCATCCACCTGCCGTCGGTGTAGTTCTCCGCCGGGTACCTCCTCAGGTACTTCGTGTAGGTCGCCAGCCTGATCTCCATGATTGGGCCGAGCTCCCTGGGCTCCTCCTCGTCCACCTTTGTGCTCTCCGTGGACTTGCCCAGAGCCCCCGGCTCCAGCATGGGGTTCGTGGGGCCCGGGCGGTCCTCGTCCAGGTCCAGGCGCGTTATGTCCCCCAGTATGTTGATGGCTGTCGAGAGCATTCCTACACTTAGAGCTAGCACTATGAGTAGGAGCATGAGCCTGGCGTAGCTCTTCAATCTGATTCTTAAACGTGGGCCCTGAAGCTTTATCCTTTAGGGACCCCGGGAACCATTTTTACGGCTTCTACGGGTTTTTGTCTCAGCTGTACGCGATGTTCTATTGTATGTGACGCGAAATATGGGTGTCCTCTGGGGCTTCAAATGTATTGCTTCAATGCAAGTTATTCAGAATATATGAGAGTAACCATCCATACGTAAATTCTATACTCAAAGACCACCAATAAGGTACCCATGTGGACAGTCAAGTCAGAGTCCGGTAGACTACACGCCGTCCTCATACAGGACTCCGCGGAGCAGCTCTGGACCAGGAGGCTGCCATTCGCGGGCATAGAGAGCAGCACCCATTACGTGGCCAGGGACCCGCACGCACAGATGGAGCCCGGCCACGGCGAGTGGCTCCAGCTGCCCAAGATACTGAGGGGCGAGGGCGTCCAGGTCTATGAGGTCAAGTCCATGCTGGGCAGCATACTTGAGGGCGCGACCCTGGCCGAGAGGACCCGGATGGTGGAGGATGTCTGGCGCGGGATGCCTGCGGCGCCTGACCCCGAGGAACTGACGGTGGACCACCTCACGTGGGGGTACCCCCCCAGGCCCTACTACGATGAGGCTCAGGATCGTGTCGTTCTCCCCGACCACAGGCGCGTCGCGTGGACCTACACCAGGGACACCAGCTTCACGACCCAGGTGGGCACCGTCGTATGCAACATGAGGAGGTACAGCAGACGGTACGAGCCCAGGGTGGTGAAGCTCTGCTACGAGCACGACCCCGCGCTCCGGGAACACGTGGAGATCGTCTACGACGCCAACGAGGCCCAGGGAGTCTACAGTGAACCCCCCTGCGTAGAAGGGGGCGACACCCAGATCATCGACGAGGAGACCGTGGCCATAGGCGTTGGCCAGAGGTCCACCGTCACAGGCTTCAGGGAGACGGCTCGCCGCCTCTTCGAGGCCGACAGGGATGGGGAGCTGAGGTACATATGCGCCGTGAGCTTGGCCGACTACCCCGCCGTGGACTACATGCACCTTGATGTAACCATCAACTACCCTGACAAAGGCAGGGCCCTGGTGATGCCCTACGTCTACGACACGGAGCTGGTCCCGGACTACCCGTCCAAGAGGCTGCTGCTGAAGACCCTGGAGGCCGTCCGGGCCCAAGCCGAGGCCCACGGGCGCCCCATAGAGCCCCTCGTCCACCCCGACCACTTCAGGGACCTGGGCAGGACCACCGTCTACGTCAACAGGGGCGGCAGGCCCGAGCCCCTGAGGACCGAGCCGAGCTTCCTGGACTTCCTGGTCAAGGAGGGCAAGCTGGACAGGGACGGCTTCATCTACGTCGGCGGCATGCCCGAGGCGCCCAACGACGTCGTCCATCTGCTGGACACGATGCTGGAGCAGAGCAGGGGCGCGTCCAACATAGTCACCGTGAAGCCCGGCGTCGTCATCGCCTACGACAGGAACAGGCGCACAAACCAGGAGCTGCGGGACCACGGGGTGACGGTGAGGGAGTGGGGCAGCAGCCACCTGGATCTTCTGGGTGGTCCGCACTGTAGTACGTGTCCGCTTTGGCGGGACCCTTAGGGTCGTGGTGGTTTCATGGTTGCCGGCTTCTCGGTGCTGGGGGCCGGGGCCCCCATTTTAGGAGGAAAAAACCTCCTAAAATAGGGTACCCCCATACCTTTTTTCACATGTGATTATCCGGGTGCCGGGTTCGCCGGGGGCTTATGACTGCTGTAGTTATAATCGTTTTTCCGCCGCTGGTCGGTGCCTGTTCTGGCTTATAACGGCTGGCCTGTTAGAACGAAAAAAAAATTTCCATCCTTTTTTCATGTCTTTGTTATAAGAATTCATGTTACTTTAAGGAGAATAATTCATTACGTAATTCCACCATGCATGAAGAATTATAGCAGGAATAATTGTGGAAATATATGCCCGCTGATTGGTTGTAATATATTTTGTTAAGCCTATTCCACTTATGAACGTGGTACACATGTGAAGAATTGTGGCGAAAAAACGTGGTAATAAAAGACTAGGTTTATTTAATATATTATATGCTGTAATGGATTCATAAACACCAAAACCTAATCCAGTAAATAATCCAAAACTATACAACACCCATATGCTAACTAACATTATGTTATATTCATTTCCCTTCTTAAAATTGTGGTGTAAAATTGAAAGTAAAAAAGCGGCTTTAAATAATTCCTCAGTAATTGGTGATAAAACAATTTTTCCTAAGAAACCTGAATCATAATATATTGTATTGAGAATTAGTTTAGGGAAGGCAGCTAATATACCAGCCATAAAAGCCTCTAAAATTAGTATCATATGAAACAATATTTTTTTTAGTATCAAACATGTGACAATCATCGTGCATGTGATTAATATGCACTTCTACGTTTTCTCTTCTTTTTTTCAGGTGCAGGCATATTCTTTATTGACGAGTTGATCTCCTCCGGTGTAATTTTTTTGGAGATAGCATTAATATATTGAATCTTTGTAGGTGGCTTTACTGTGGTTCCTAGTCACCCCTCCTCTCGTTTGCCCTTGACGGACACCTTATGCATCTTAGCCAGCTCTTTTAGCTGAGCAACGGTGAGAGATGTCAATAAATCTTTTGTTTCGTTTCTCGGACTCGATTTACCTAGCTTCTTCAGGAATTTTGAGTAAGAGTCGGTTCCTTGAAGCTTATTGCACGTATAACACAGGCATACGCTATTTCGTAATGTTGTGCTTCCGCCTTTAGAATAGGCTGTCTTGTGGCCGACCTGCATATCGAGATACGTGATCTCCTTGCCACATGCTTCGCATCGGCCACCCGCTCTTTTCCAAAGGATTTGGCGTTCTCTCGCACCAAGTGTTCTTTTCCTTGGCTCATCCCACATAAGAAACACCTGCTATTATACAGTAACATGAAATAAAAAAATAATCATAAATCATAATGATTTAGATTTCAACCTAACTATAAGGAGATGTGGAT
>CAZAKG010000056.1:0-14435 GCA_964485755.1 uncultured Candidatus Bathyarchaeia archaeon
TGAGGCTCGGACACATATACTCAGACGACAAGCTCGTTGAGCCCACGGCCACGGACCCGGGCCGCGAAACATTGGAGGTAGGGGTGCTGGCGACTCAGGCACTCAAGACGCTGGAGAACACTAAACTCAGGGGCTTCAACCCCATGGGGGCTGCCATACTGGACTCCGCCGTCAACGCGGGGGTCTCCATGGACGACCTCAGAGGCCGCACCCTGGTGAACGAGTTCAGCTTCAATACAGAAACCAAGATGGCCTCCTACGTGTACCGGAGCGGCGACGGCCTGAGGGTGTACTCTAGTGGGGCTCCCGAGGCCATCATGACCCGGTCGAGCATGATACTCAGGGACGGCTCAGAGGCTCCCTTCGGCTCAGCTGAGAGGGAGCGGGCCTCCGCCGCGGTTGAGGAGATGACCCTGAAGGGTGAGAGAGCGCTGGCCTTCGCCTACAAGGACATCGAAGAGGAGGAGCAAGGCGTCGCCCCAGCGGGCGACCTCGTCTTCGCGGGCTTGGTCGGCTTCATAGACCCACCCAGGGCCGAGGTGCCCGAGGTCATCAAGATGTGCACCGAGGCCGGTATACGCGTCATAATGCTCACTGGGGACCACCCCGAGACGGCCAAGACCATCGCTGACCAGGTGGGGATCGACGGCGGTAGCCGCGTCCTCACGGGGCCCGAGGTATCAGCCATGACCGACGATCAGCTGAGCGACGCCCTGGACTCGACCTCCATCTTCGCCAGGATCACCCCAGAGCACAAACTCAGGATCGTGCGGCATCTGAAGAACGACGGGGAGATCGTGGCGGTGACGGGCGACGGAGTAAACGACGCCCCCGCGCTCAAGGAGGCGGCCATAGGCATCGCCATGGGGGTCCGAGGCACGGACGCGGCCAAGGAGGCAGCGGACATGATCCTCACCGACGACAACTTCGTCTCCATAGGAAGCGCGATCAAGGAGGGGAGGAAGATATTCGACAACCTGAGCAAAGGCGTCAAGTACTACTTGGCAGTCAAGGTGGCCCTAGTCCTCATCTTCGTCCTGCCCATCGTCCTGGACGTGCCTCTACCCTTCGCCCCCATCCAGATAATCCTCCTAGAGATGTTCATGGACCTGGCGGCCTCAAGCGGGTTCGTGGCAGAGGGCTTCGAGCCTGACCTCATGAGGAGGCCCCCCAGGGACCCCGAGGCCAAGTTCCTGGACGCAGGCGCCCTGACGGGCATATTCGTGAGCGCCGTCAGCCTATTCGCAGCGGTCTCATACTGCTACCTCACGGTCTACTACAGGACAGGGGATCTGGTTTACTCGCAGACCGTCGCCTTCTCCGCCTGGATACTCTCCCACATCTTCCTCGCCTTCGTGAGGCGCTCCGAGGCGGAGCCTCTGCTCAAGAGCGGCATCTTCTCCAACAGGGTGATGGTCCTCTGGGCGGTGACGGCCATCGGCATGCTGGCGGCCTCGATCTACGTACCCCTCCTCCAGGGTCTTGTGAGGACGGCGGCGCTGGCGCCGGGTGACTGGGTGACGATTATCGGCGCCTCCTTCTTAGCCACGTTCTGGATAGAGGCTTTGAAGTACCTTAGACGCGGATGAGGAGGCGCGCCGCAACGTCCCCTCATAACAGTGTAAGTGGGATGGCCCCAGCGTATCCGATGCAGGACGAGAACGTATACCTCAGACGTTTCCAGTCGTTTCCTGATCACAGCAGCGTACACGCCGCTCTCAGAATCCATAGACCGTGCAGTCCCCATCATCAACTTCCGCACCCCTATGATCAGCGTCTCAGGTGGACGCCAGACGGCGGGCTGCGGGTTAATCAAGAGCCGTGTCCGTCTAAACAACATACTATACGTGGAGGCCGTGAGGCCCCCGTTCTGGAGGTACGGCGGCCTGGGCGTAAGGCTAGGCCTGGACGGTAGCGTGGGTTACGTGGTTGACTACCGCCGGGGCGTCAGGGTCACCCGCAGAAGGGGGATGCCCATATTCTTCAACACAAGGAACCCTGAGAGGATATTACAATTAATAGATGGCCACGTGCCCAAGGCACCCGCCGAATAAATTCCACTCACCAGAAATGGTTATATTTATTCGAAAACAATGAGTCTAACAGATATGGTTGAAGCAGTGGAGAGCCGCGTAGGCTCGAAAGGCGAACTCTTCCCGCCCAAAAAGATGAGAGAAAAGCTGGGTCTGAGGCCCCGCACCAAGGTCCTATACAGGATTGACAACGGAAGGCTCGTCGTGGAGCCTATCCCCTCTCTGGAAGAACTAATGAGGAAAGAGCCTCTCGTCACCATCACCGTCGAGGAGTTCAGGAGCTTCAGGGAGGAGCTCTCCAGGCGGGCCGAGGGATGAGGGTCCTCCTCGACACCACGTATTTTCTGCCCTCCATCGGCGTCTCGCTATCACAGGTCCCATGGGACGTGGTCTTTCGTGTGCGGGGAGGGAATGAGGTATTCGTCAGTGAGTTGACCCTGTTCGAGCTCTCGGCGAAGGGGGCGAAATACGTGAACGCTGGAATGATACCTGCCGGGAACGTGGTTCAGGGAGTCAACGCCATACTGGCTGACGATAAGATTACCAAGGTGCCGTTCACAATACCGCAAATAATGGAGACAGCTATAAGCCTCAGAAAACTGGTCAGGGACTACCTTGACTGTGCGTTGCTCGCCTCGGCTGTTCAGCGCTGCGATCTTTTCCTGACAGAGGACACTGAATTGCTGAGGAAAGGAACGGAGCTTAATGAGGTCCTAGGAGAGATTAACACCGAATTCAAGATTAAAAACTGGGCTGACGCTGAGCGCAGCGTCTAGTTTATGACCACGGTGTCGAGCTGAAAGTAGCGCTGGGCCAGGAACCTGATCTTCTTGATGTTGGCGCCGTTCTTGCCTATGGCGATGCCCTTGTCCTTGGGGTCAACGTTCACCATGGCGATCTTCTTGCCCTCCATCCTGTCCACCAGCCTTATGTCCTTGACCTTGGCCGGCTTCAGCGCGTTCTTTATGAACTTCTCCGGCTCCGACATGTACTCGTATATCTCAACCTGCTTGTTGGTCATGGCGCGGAACCGCTTGATCTTCTCGCCGCCCTTCCCCACGGCGAGGCCCACCTCGCCCTTCTTGACTGTGAAGATGATGGTGTCCTCCTCCTCGTCTATGATGCAGTCGACGATGGTGGCGCCGGTCATGTTCTGCAGTAGCTGGATGTACTTCATCTCCGTCTCCGTGATCTTGATGTTGTTCAGCATTCTAGTCTTTCACCATGTCTAGTATATGGCTGTCCCCGGGGTCGCTTATCACCAGGGCTGAGACGGGGTAGGGCTTCCCGCACAGTACTCCCAGGTCTACGCTGTCCTTGGCGTGCGTCAGCACGGGTATCTCGGCGAGTCCGCCGTAGGTCTTTATGGCCTCGGCCTTCTCCTTGGGGCAGTTGGAGCTGAGGATGGCCATCCTGGCCCTCCCGCGCCTCATCTCCCTCACAGCCTGCTTGGATCCTAACTGGACTTTTCCGGTGGAGAGGGCGAGTCTCAGCTCATGCTCTACGCTACTCATCGCGTTTGTCTCCTTGGTTCATGAACAGCTCGACGCTTCCAGTTCCCAGGGGCATCGACTGTCCGACTATGATGTTCTCGATCACCCCTTTAAGTGGATCGATCTCGCCCTTTATGGCTGCGTCCACCAGGTGCTGTATGGTCAGCTCGAAGGCCGCCCTGGCCAGGACGCTGGATTTCTCGCCGCTGATGCCGTGGCGCCCGATCTGCTGGACCTCCCCGGTCTTGGTCATTATGTCGGCCACCAGCATGACGTGGCGTATGTCCACGTCCAGGCCCTGCTCTGTGAGGACCGCGTGGGCCTCCCTGATGAGGGCGTTCCTGGCCGCCTCGACGCCGAATATCTCCGCGATCTCGTGGATGTTGTTGGTGCTCGTCCTGGTGGGGTCGACGCCGTCTATGCGGAGCACGCCCTCCAGGTTGCTGCCGTCGGTCTTTATGACCCACTCGCCGTCCTCCACCGTGGTGAGGACGCGCTTTATCTCGGGTATCCCCTTGATCCTCGCCTCGGTGACGGCGCCTATGATGGGCTCAGGGTCCCTGGCCTTATCCTCGTCCAACCTCACCAGGTAGTTGAGCTCATCCGCCTTTGTGCACTTGTAGGGCATGGCCTTCTCCACGTCGTCCATCGCGACTCCGAGGGTCTCCATCCTCTGGGGGTCCAGGGTGATGCGGACGGCCTCCTCCCTCAGGTCCACGTTTATGGTGTCGATGATGTCGTCGATGACGGTGTACGTGAGCTTCTGGGCGATCTCCCTGGCCTTCTTCTCGCTCTTGTTGTACTTGTCGGACAGGTAGATGCTCATGACGGGCGTCGAGGGGCTCTTTCTGGCGTCCACGATCTCGATTAGCCTGGGCAGCCCCAGGGTGACGTTGAGCTCGGCCACGCCTGCGTAGTGGAAGGTCCTGAGGGTCATCTGGGTGCCCGGCTCGCCTATGCTCTGGGCGGCCACGATTCCCACGGCCTCCCCTGGCTCCACCAGGCTGAAGTCGTAGTTCTTGAGGACGCTGCCCACGACGTCCCTGACGCCCTGCTCCGTGAGGCCCGCCTGCTTGAGCCGGCGCCTAATCTCCTCCCTGAGGAGCTCCGGGATGTCCACCGTTATGCCATCGATCTGCTCGTCGACGTACTTCTCGGCGGCGGCCTTGCCGGGCTCCTGGGTGATGCCCATCCTGTCCGTGAGCTGGGCAACGTTGACGGCTACGCCGTGGTCGCTCTTGGCGGGGTCCACGCCGTCCTCGCCGTACATGAACTGGATTATGTCGCCCACGCTGTTCCTGACTGTGCCGTCGTACTCCACCCTGAGGTGCTCCAGGGCGTTGATGAGCCTCCTCTGCATGTAGCCGCTCTGCTGGGTGCGGACGGCCGTGTCCACCAGGCCTTCCCGGCCGCCCATGGCGTGGAAGAAGAACTCCAGGGGCGTGAGCCCGTCCCTGTAGCAGTTGTATACGAAGCCCCTGGCGGCCGGGGACGGGTCCCCCTCCTTGAAGTGGGGTAGGGTCCTGTCCTCGTAGCCCCTCATGATGCGTTTGCCGCGTATGCTCTGCTGGCCGACGCTGCCCATCATCTGGCCTATGTTGAGGCTGCTGCCCCTGGCCCCGCTGCGGGTCATGACGATGCCGCTGTTCTCCATGGGCAGCCCCTGCTGGACGGTCTCGCCGGCCTTGTCACGGGCCTTGGCGAGCTCGTTCATTACCTTGATCTCGAAGCTCTCCTGCATTGTCTGGCCGGGCAGCCTCTCCAGGACGCCTGATTCGTACTCCTCGGTGAGCTTCTGGACGTTCTTCTCCATCAGCCTCATGACCTTGCTGATCTCCTTCAGCTCCCTGTCGGCGAGGGTGAGCTCATCGTAGCTGTATGTGAAGCCTCGTAGCGTCAGGAACCCGTTGATTAGGCGGCTCACGCCGTTGAGGAAGTCGTGGGCCACGTCCGTGCCGTAGTCCTTGATGATCCTGTGGAAGATTGTGTCGGGGCGCTCGGCTCCGATGCTGTTCTTGTCGATGACGCCTGTCCTCAGTTGGCCGTTCTGGATCATGACGTAGGCCTCGTACTGGCACTTGTCGCGGCTGCACTCGGGGCAGTGCATGCATATGTTGGCCCTGCTGACGAAGCTGAAGTCCCTGGGCAGGAATAGGCTGAACACGGCCTTGCCGCTCCACATGGGCCTGGGCTTCAGTGTGGCGGGCTTGGGTATGCTCCCCGTGTAGCCGGTGTACGCTATGATCTTGCCCACCTCGTCCGACGAGAGCATTGTCTCGCCGCGGGTTAGAAGGTAGGCCCCCGTGATGAAGTCCTTGCTTGCCCCGATGATGGGCGCCCCGTACCTGGGGCTAAGGATCTGGTCCTGGACCTGCATCAGCATCCTGGCCTCTGTCTGGGCCTCCTTGCTCTGGGGTATGTGCAGATTCATCTCGTCGCCGTCGAAGTCCGCGTTGTAGGGCGGGCAGACGGTGAGGTGCATCCTGAAGGTCTTGTAGGGGAGCACCCTGACGCGGTGCGCCATGATGCTCATCCTGTGAAGCGACGGCTGCCTGTTGAACAGCGCTATGTCGCCGTCCTTGAGGTGCCGCTCGATGATGAAGCCGGGCTCCAGGGTCTCCGCGATCACTTTGCGGTCCTGCACAAACTCCAGCCTTATGCGCTTGTTGTCCGGCCTTATGATGTATAGGGCGCCGGGGTGCCTATAGGGGCCGTTGTGCACAAGCGTCTTCATGTCCTCGATGTTGCGGTCGGTGACCACGTCGGGCACGGTCAGCTTTGTGGCTATGTGCACGGGGACGCCCACCTGGTTGATGTCTATGTTGGGGTCGGGGCTGATGACGGTGCGGGCGCTGTAGTCCACGCGTTTGCCGCTGAGGTTACCCCTGAACCTGCCCTCCTTGCCCTTAAGCCTCTGAGCCAGGCTCTTCAGGGTTCTGCCGCTGCGGTGCCTGGCGGGCGGTATTCCGCTCACCTCGTTGTTGAAGTATGTGGTCACGTGATACTGGAGGAGCTCGCTGAGGTCCTCGATGATGAGGGTGGGGGCTCCGGCGTCGATGTTCTCCTTGAGCCTCTGGTTGATCCTGATGATGTCCACGAGCTTGTGGGTGAGGTCGTCCTCGGCCCTGATCCCGCTCTCGAGTATGATCGAGGGCCGAACGTCGACGGGGGGCACCGGGAGCACCTGTAGGACCATCCACTCGGGCCTAGCTGATCTGGGCGCGAAGTCCAGGAGCTCCAAGTCCTCGTCGGGGATGCGCTCGAACCACTCCCTGATCATGTTGGGGGTGAGCCTCCGGGTTACCTCCTCCTGGATGTCCTCGTCCTCCATGTCGAAGAACTCCTCCTTTTCTATCTCCAGGAACGTGGTGGGCTTGTTGAACTTGACGACGGTCTGCACCATACCGCAGTAGGGGCACTCCTTGTGCCTCTTGTACTTCTTAGCCTGCTTCATGATCTCCGCAGACGTCTCGTCGCTCACCTTGCCGAACATCTCAACGTCTTTGTGGCGCTGCCCCCGCAGCTTCTCCTTGGTGTCCTCGTCCAGTAGGAGGCTTCCGCAGCCGCGGCACGTGGAGCCGAGCACCTTGTAGATCTGTTTGGCGAACTCGACGTGCACCACGGGGACGGCCAGCTCTATGTGGCCGAAGTGTCCGGGGCAGTTGATGGCTATGTTTCCGCATGTGCGGCACCTCTGCCTGGGCTCAAGTGTCCCCAGGCGCTGGTCCATGAGGCCGCCCGCTATGGGGGCGCCGTCCTCGTCGTAGGTGTCGCTTGTCCCTATCTCGACGACGCTGAGGCGCCTTACCTCGTCGGGGGACAGGAGGCCGAACTGTATGGCGTCAATTACCTTGCTCATCCTACTCAACCTCCTTGGTGAGCCTGAGGCTCGGGCTCAGGCACAGGCTCTGCATCTCCTGCAGCAGCAACTTGAAGGCGTAGCTTACTGTGACGGGCTCTATGTCGCTCTTGCCCTCGCACGTGGGGCAGATGTACTTCCTCTGCCTTATGTCGTAGAAGCCCTGTTTGCCGCACTTCTCGCATACGTAGATTGTGTATGCGTCCGACTCCTCCAGTAGCCTGTCCTTGAGGAGCGAGGCGGCTCCGTGGCCTACGAGGCAGTCGCGCTCCATCTCGCCGAACCTGAGGCCTCCGCCGCGGGCCCTGCCCTCCGTCGGCTGACGGGTGAGCATCTGGACCTGGCCGCGTGCCCTGGCGTGTATCTTGTCCACTACCATGTGGTGGAGCTTCTGGTAGAAGGCTACGCCCACGAATATCTCGGCCTCGAACATGCGGCCGCTCATCCCGTCGTACATCATCTCGCGGCCTCCTGGCTGGAATCCTAGGTCCTTCAGTATCTCCTCCAGGGCCTTGGGGTCCTCGTTGGCGAAGGGCGTACCGTCGACGATGGCTCCTCTGAGGGCCGCCGCCTTCCCTGCGATGGCCTCTATGAACTGGCCGACGGTCATGCGGCTTGGGTAGGCGTGGGGGTTCATGACTATATCCGGGATGGTGCCGCTGGTGGTGAAGGGCATGTCCTCGGAGGCAACAAGCATGCCTATGACTCCCTTCTGGCCGTGCCTTGATACGAACTTGTCCCCCAGCTCGGGGACCCTGTGGCTTCGGACCTTGACCTTGACAAGCTGGCTGCCCTCGATGTCCTTGGTGATGAATATCTGGTCCACGACGCCCACCTCGGTGGGCCTGACGCCTATGCTGGTGTCGCGCAGCTGGGGGCCCCTAATCTCTATGCCCCTGTACTCCTCCATGAAGCGCGGCGGGCTGGTCTTGCCTATGAGTACGTCGCCGCCCTTGACCTCAGCCTCGGTGGCTATGAGGCCGTCGCTCTCCAGCTGCCTGTATGAGTCGGCGCCGTGGTAGCCGCGGATGCCGGCCTCCGGGATGGTGAGCCTGTCCTTGGCTCCTCCCAGGTACTGCTTGCACTCAGCCTTGTATATCCTGTAGAAGCTGCTGTGGCCCAGGCCCCTCTGCACGGCGCCCTTGTTGAATATGATGGCGTCCTCCATGTTGTAGCCTATGGTGCTGAGGATCGCTATTACGAAGTTCTGGCCCGCGGGGCGCTCGTTGTAGCCTATGACCTCCATGGGCTTGGTGGCCACCAGGGGCTTCTGGGGGTAGTGTAGTAGGTGGGCGCGCGTGTCGGTCCTGTCGCCGTGGTTGAGCGCGTATATGCCTGGGGCCTGCTTGGCCATGGCAGCCTGGTACGTGTTCCTGGGGCTCTGGTTGTGCTCGGCGTAGGGGATGATTGCGGAGCCCACGCCTAGGATGCAGTATGTGCATATCTCCATGTGGGTGTGAGCCTCCGTCAGCTCCTCGGCCTTGATGCCTATGTAGGTGTTCTCCTCCTCGTCGCTGTCCAGGCACTCTATGATGCCCTCCCTGATGAGGTCACTCCACGTCCACCTGTCCTGCTTAATGTTGCGGATGTGCCTCTGCTTGAGCAGGGGCTTCCCGTCCTCGACCACTATGAGGGGGCGCCTGATGCGGCCCTCGTCGCAGTTGACGTATATCTCGTTGTAGTTCCTGTAGTAGGCTATGTTGGCCTCGCTGCTGATCTCGCCTTTGCGGCGCATCTCCCTGAATGTCTTCGTGAGCACCTCAGGGGACGTGGTGTAGCCTAGGAGGTAGCCCTCCACGAAGATCTTGCTGCCCTCGTGGCGTAGCTGCTCGTCGGCGTCCTTGGCCTTCACGACTCCCATGAACTCGAGGGTGCGCTTCACCTTCTCGGCGTCCGTGCCGACGCTGACGCTGCTCATGAGGGCCAGGTTCTTGACCAGGCCACAGTTGGCGCCCTCCGGCGTCTCGTTGGGGCACAGCCTGCCCCAGTGGGTGCTGTGGAGGTCACGGGCCTCGAAGTTGGGCTGACTCCTGCTGAGGGGGCTCTGGAGCCTACGCAGGTGTGAGAGTGTTGATAGCGTGTTTGTGCGGTCGAGGAGCTGTGTCATGCCTACGCGGCCCCGCCTCCAGTTGCCTGTGGCCAGGGCGTGCTGTATGCGGCTCGTGATGATGCCGGGCCTGACGGCGGCCGAGATGAGGACGCCCTTGCGGCGGGTGCTCATCCGCCTGAACTGGTACCGCATGTCGCGGTACAGGCTCCAGAACGCGCTCCTGAACAGCTCTGCCAGAAGGGGGCCCGCTAGCTTGATGCGCTTGTTTCTCAGGTGGTCCTTGTCGTCCTCCACGCGCTGCCCCAGCTTCAGCTCTATGATCCTTGACGCCATCTCGCCCAGGAATATGGCCTTGTCCTGGCGCTCATCGGGCGCCCTGCCTATGTGGGGCAGGAGGTTCCTGTCTAGGATGGTCTCTGCGCGTTTGATCCTGAACTCCTTGACCTGGCCGAAGGCCACGCGGTTGCCTATGTAGAGGATGGCTTCCTCTATGCTCTGGATGCTGCTGGCCTCCCTGAAGCTGGGCTCAAGCTCGTTGAGGATGTCCGGGTCGAGGCTCACCATCTCGGCTACCTGCCTGTCGGTCTCGACGCCCAGGGCCCTCATGAGGATCACGAAGGGTACGGGTACCGGTACGCCGGGGATTGTGATGCTCATCTCGCCCTTGGTCTTGAGGCTCATCTCTATGCGTGCGCGGAACCCGACTGTGGTGCTGAACACCTTGCCCCTGTACACGGGTTTGGTTCCCCTGTCATCCGTCTCGACGAGGACCCTGTTGGGGGCCAGGTCCTCCAGGCTGACGATGACGCGCTCGCTGCCGTTGACTATGAAGTAGCCGCCGACCTCGTCCGGGTCCTCCCCCAGCTTGATGAGCTCGTCCTTAGTGTGGCGGCTGAGGAGGCACAGGTTGGACTTGACCATGATGGGCATGTCGCCTATGTTGACCCGCTCGTAGGTCTCGTGGCCCTCGTCGTCCAGCTCTATCTCAAGGTATAGTGGGGCGCTGTATGTGAGGTTCCTGATGCGGGCCTCGCGGGGGTAGACCTCCCGGACGGTGCCGTCCACCTCCACGACGCGGGGCTCCCCTATCTCTATGGCGCCGAACTTTATGTTGTACGTGTGGTTGGGGACCTCGATCTGGATGCCCCCTATCTCGTCTATGATCTGCTGCAGCGTGTTCCTGGTGAAGTCGTTATACGAGTCCAGGTGCTGCTTGACGAGTCCCTCCTCCTGGAAGAAGGACTTCATCAAATCCCAGTGTTCAAGGTCTGTGAGAAGCAAACTAAACCATCCTTCCAAATTGAATGAACGTAGGGCGGGGAAGGGCTCTGGCTGCTTTAAAGGGATCAGGTCGTCTCATTTACCCGTTTTTCACCTTGCCGAGAAGCCTTCCTAACCCTAACGAGGCTATACGTTAGGACAACTGCTCCCTAATAAATGTTACTCGATGCGGAGCCTGTTCCTACTTTCTCTTGGCGATACAAGCCTTTTTAAGGCTTCTTTTACAGCCCCAGAATATAACCTTTTCCTGGGACGGAACCCCGGAAAAATACAAACTTTTATAGGGGGACTCTGTATTTCGATAAGAGCCCAACGATCCACGGAGAGGCAACAGATTGGCTGAAATGATTGAGAAGGTGCTTGAACGGAGCGTCGGCAAGACGGTGCTCATCAAGGTGCGGGGCGGCAGGACCCTCAGGGGCACCCTGGAGGGCTTCGACCAGCACGTGAACCTGTACATGAGCGACGCGGAGGAGGTCAGCGACATGGAGAACGTACGCAGCATCGGCGCCATCGTCCTCCGCGGCGACAACGTCATAATGATTAGCCCGCCGCCGGAGTAGAACACGTATGCCCACGAAACATGCGCTTCACCACGGCAATAAGGTCCACATCCAGTGTAGGCGCTGCGGTAGGAGGGCCTTCCACGTCGTTAAGAAGATTTGTGCGGCCTGCGGCTACGGGAGGACCGCGCGGCTCAAGAGCCTTGCCGTGAACCGCAAGGATATTAATAGGACCAGGCGCCTGATCTAGGTCTCCGGGTTTGTGCGCCTTTTTGGTGCCCTGGTTTCCTGTCTAGTTTGTTGTTGTTTTTGGTTTGGTCAGGGTAGCTGTTATGTTGTAAGGTTATTCTGTGTGTTGGTGGGTAAATTCGTCCTTGAATGATGCCCTTTATCTTTTCTTTTATTCTCTGTGTGCGTGCACGTGGGGGGGAGGGGGGGTACCTCCGCCGCCGCCACTTTTCCCGGTTTTCAAGCCTGTTTTAGGATTCGGAGGCTTTTTCAGGGTCCTTTTGGCGGCGACGGATGGCGGAGGTGTACTTAGCTTCCGCTGGTCGGGCGTCTCTTCGGTTCTCCGGGTCTGGCGCCGCGGGTCGCAGCTCTACTGGAGTTCTCCTCTTGTGAGGCTTTCGCGTCGCCTGGCTTGGTAAGGTTATAATATGTTGGCTTGTCCCTATTTGTGCGTGCGGGAGTACCCGAGGTTGGCCTAAGGGGCGGGACTTAAGATCCGGTTCTTCGGGTGGGAGATCCCGTGTCTGAGGACTTCGAGGGTTCGAGTCCCTCCTCCCGCACCTATTGTCGGTTTGTGAGAACCTTCTGGATTGAGTAGCCTGAGAATGGCCGACTCAACCGCTTCCCGTTAATCTAGTTAACGAGATATGTCCAGTACGATCAGTTCGGTGGCTTCCTCACTCGATTTAGGGACTTTCGTGTGAGCGACTGAGGCGTCAACGACGCCCTGTTGAAATATAACTTTTCTTACAAAACATTTTGAACCATAAAGGATATATATGTAATCATACATAGGGTTACACACGGTGACAAAATGGTGTATCCGTTGGGATCTAAGAAAACAAAGACCCTGTCCGTGTTCATTGTACTAATTCTCACTTTCCTTGGAGGCGTGCACCTCATAGAGATGCAAACCCCTCCACCAACACCGCTTAACCTACAAGAAGACGTGATCACCGATGAGCTAACACCTGAGTGGAAAGGTGTTGCAGGCCGGCCGATCAATCTAACCGAGAACAGTATTGCCATAGCTGTGTGCAGCGAGTATTATGGATCAGCCTCTGACACGCCAATAAACGCGGCCGAAGGCCTCGAAGCCCTCACCGAGATCGCCGAAACGGACATTAACCAGTACTGCGAATCGAACGGCCTAACCCTACGGTTCGATTTCGTACCGTTCCCGGTTCAAGCCGACTTGGAGACGTTGATAGAGGCTACTGATTATCTTGAAGAAAATGGCGTGAGGCTAGTAATCGGGTACGATTATACAACAACAAAGGTCTTCAATCATCTCGCAGAGAAGGATATGTTCTTCATCAGCCCAGGTTTAACGACCACAAGACTCACAGATGACCCTGACAATCTCTATGGAGTCAGACCCGTAATCCCCGATGGGGAAGTTGTACCTAGCATTCTCAGAAGTAAAAGCATAAAAGCTCTTGTCGTCCTACAGAACGGCTTCGAGATAGGCTATGAGCAGCACGGCCCCCTGCTTGAGGACACTTACAACGAGATAGCTGATCTGTTTGTCTCAGGAGACGGGATTATCTATAAACGCGTGTTCTACCCGCAGCCTTCTATCATCTCATCGATGATGGAGGAAAACGAGGATTACACCCAGTATCTGGCTGAAGCTGACGCCGCAGTAGGCGAAGCGCTTCAACAGTACGGTGAAGGAAAAGTAGGCGTACTAGTCGTAGGCTTCGGGGAGGCTCACGTCCTAGCCTACCAGTCAAAAGATATGGAGCATCTCCTTAACGTGCCCTGGTTCATGGCGCTTGAGATGGGCGACGCAAGAATGGGCTTAGAGGCAGGCGAATGCACTTCAAAGGCCAAGTTCTACAGCTCGCGCGAGATCGTGGAGCACCCGGAGACGCTTCGGGCTCTGGAGGAGCGCGTGAACCAGAAGCTGCTTGATTGGGGGGTTAGCTGGCCCAACTACACACTTGAACCATACGATGGCATAAAGTACGATGCGTGCTGGCTCATGGCTCTATCCGTGATTGAGGCTAACTCATCGGAGCCTTCGGAGGTGAAAGCTGTTTTCGGTGTAGTCTCATCAAGCTACGATGGTATAAACGGTAACTACGCGCTCGATGAGCATGGCGATAAGGCTCACTTCCTAGTAGGGGTAACAGAGATAGTGGACGATTTAGCCACGGAGAGCTACATCTCGGTGCAGATAGGAACCTACAACTCTGTGACTGATGAGGTAACCTACCATGAGGCCCGGCCCATCATCTAATCCCTTTTTTTATAAGGTGTAAAGCTTGAACAGTATCTTAGACTTGATAAAGCATGCGTGCAGGACGCCGCCTGATAACAATAATGGTTCATCTAGGCCTAGCATGCTAACGAGTCTGAGGAGGATACTATACAGCCTTCATGATAGCTCCGCATGGGCGATGGCCCACATTACGTTATTGTCTCTTATACTGTTATCATTCGCATTCTACATGCCAGCGGGTAAGGTCCTGACCACAGTTAATGATTCTTTGGCGGGTGTAGAAACTCCCGTTTTATCCATAAGGATACCGGATGGGTACGGCACATATTTGGGGCTCCATACAGGGGTCCTTGTGGCTGAAGATGACCCCTCTTGGCGTTATTTTTCGGACGAATGGGATAGATTATTCACCGATTCAGACATACTAGAGGTTCAAGGGATAAAGGGGGTGGAGGTCGCTACCCCTGCAATTATATACGAGGGGGAAATAGAGAACATCGACCCCAATAATCTCTTTTTCCAGAGAATGCATGAAGAGAGGATAAACAGTATCATCCAGGCGACCGAGGAGCCTTTGCTTAAGGTCCAGGAAGTCAACCTCCAACGCGCCGAGTCGAGAGACATGAACCTTGAGGAATACCTGAACTTCGACTTGGGTTACAGCCTGGGTTGTTCAGTAATCTGCATAGACACCTGTGTGACCCATGATTGGGGGCTGAACATTAATAGACTTCAAGAGGGCAGACTCCCAGAGCCGGGCC
>CAZAKG010000057.1:0-14006 GCA_964485755.1 uncultured Candidatus Bathyarchaeia archaeon
AATCTGGAACATAGACTACATCTGGAAGACTGGAATCGTCAACATAATGGCCGGGGACTGGGTCCTCCTATTCAGCATCCTGCTCGGAGCAATGATGCTGCTGAGGGTCCACCCCAAGTACAGCTACGTGGCCAGGCTGCCCATAGCCATAGTGCTGGGCGCCCAGTTCGGCCTGAGCCTGCGCACCATAATCTTCACCGGCTTCATACAGCAGATATCGGCGACCATCGTGCCCCTCTTCACGGGCGGCACACAGACGCTCCTATACAACTGGACCATCGTCATATGCGTCATCTTCATGCTCACCTTCTTCTTCTACACCATAGAGATGGAGGGGGCCCTGGGGGTGAGCGCCAAGTTCGGCGAGTACCTCCTATACATAGCCTTCGGAACCGTCTTCGCGCAGACCTTCATGGGCAGGCTCGGCCTGGTCATCGGATTCCTGCAGAGCTACACTATACCCGACTGGAAGACTCCGTACCTTCTGGTCAGCATGGTCCTGGTCCTCGCCCTGGTCATGTACATGGACAGGGCGGGGCTCCTGGAGAAGCTGACACCAGAAGAGTAATACCTACCCTTTTATTTTATTATACTTCTATGACCGTCGAGTGGCAACACTGGCAGGACCTGCCCCCCGAGAAGGAGGCGGAGATCATCGACAAGCTCGCCCGCGCCTTCGTGAAGCGCGGCCTGGGCCTCATGGGCAGGATGCTGCTGGAGAGCGGCGGCCCCCTCACCAGCATGTTCGCCGAGTTCTACATGGGCATCTACGGGCCCTTCTTCGACTTCCTGGAGGTTGACGAGTACGTGGCGCTCCTCAGGAACAAGAGGAACCTGAAGAAGCTTGTCAAACGGATCGAGGAGCTGGAGGAGGAGAAGGAGAAGGAGAAGAAGAAGGGAAAGCCTCCCGCTAAGAAGGTTGAGGCTGCAAAGCAGGAAGAAGAGGCTGCGAAAGGCTCGCCGTAGTCACGTTTTTTCGCCCTCTGGGCCGGATTCCTCGTCTACCGGGACCGCTTCACCTTCGCCCTCCTTAGACATCTTGGCCTTGAGGTCCCTCTTCACCTTGAACGACCAGAGGCCGAGGCCCAGCACCAGCAGGTTGAGGAGAGTGAAGGACGGCAGGTCCACGGTTATCATGTTGGTGAGGTAGAAGAGGTCGGCCACGACGACGATGACCGTGAACACGTTGGCGGCCAGCAGCAGCCGCTGGGTCAGCCGAGGCAGGGGCTTCGTCAAGGCTGGGCTCAACCCGCCTTGTGGGGCTTGGAGAGAAGCTCGTCGGCGTCCGCGGCCTTTATGGCCTCCACCAGCTTCACGATCTCCTCGGTGAAGGGTTTCATGATCTCCTCCCCGGTCTTCTTGGTGGCTGTGGTGGATATGATCTTCTTGCCTGCGCCGCCCAGGACGCCTGTGGGGGTCAGGTCTACGGTGTCCCAGGGGAACTGGATGGGGCCTAGGCCGCCGACGCCCGTCATGGGCAGGGTGCCCAGGTGCGTGGCCTGGGTCTGGTCTACGGCGCGGTCCATCTTCACCAGGTGGCCGTGGTAGTACAGGTTCATGCTGGTCTCCTTGGAGCCGGCGTGGCCGTCTACGCCGGGTGGGAACGTCATTAGGACCGCGGCGAACACGTCGTAGTCGCGTCTGAGGGCGCCCGCCACCTCGACGAGGGCCGCGGTGTTTCCGCCGTGGCCGTTGAAGAATAGTATCTTCCTGGGGCCGTGGCTAGATGCGGCTAGGGCCACCGATAGCATGTAGTCTCTGAAGACGTCCGGCGGAACCCAGAGGGTGCCCGGGAACTGCCTGTGGTGCTCGCTGATGCCCACGGGCACGACGGGCAGCACAGGCACGCCAGTCCTGTCGCCAACCACCTTGCTGAAGGCGGCGGCTATAAGATGGTCCGTGCCTAGGGGGTTGTGGGGTCCATGCTGCTCGGTGCTTCCCACCGGCAGTATCACCGTGTCGCACTCCCTGAACAGCTTCTCCGCGTCTGTCCAACTCATCTCAGCTAACTGAACCATAACGTCACCTGGTTACCTGTGGGCTGCTTGGTGATAATAAGGTGTCTGTGGGCCGGTGACTGTGGCTGTACTGAAAGTGATTTTTTTGTTTGCTTCAATTTTTGTGGTAGTTGAGGATTGGAAAGCCGAAAGACTGGACCGACGTCACTCTTCTCCACCACGCTGAAAGGAACACTTATGTATGCGTTCCTATACAAACGCATACAGAGATGGGCTCAGACAGGATGAGAAACCTCACCGTCCGCATAGACGAGGACACGTACAGAGGCATAGAGGAGGCCGCAGAGACCGAGAAAGTGGACCGCTCCACGGCCACGCGCCGGCTCCTCGAGGCCGGGCTAACCGAGTACAGAAAGAGAAAGGCATTGGATACTTACAAGGGCGGCGCCTGCACTCTCTGGAAGGCGGCCCAGCTCGCGGGCCTGAGCGTAAGGGAGATGATGAGGCTCGCGGAAGCGGAGAAGATACCCGTACACATCACCCCCGAGGACGTGGACGAGGCTTGGAGAGAAGCCCTTGAAACGTGAGAAACCCAAGCTCGTGCTGGATGCGACACCCATAATACACCTGGCCAAGGTCGGGCTCCTCGAAGCCACGCTTGGCTCCTTCGAGGTGATCGTGGCTGAAAGGGTCCTGGACGAGGTCACCCGCGGCGGGGGCCACCCCGACGCCGTCATAATACGTGGGGCGGCCGACGAGGGACACATCAAAGTGCATAAACCCAGCGACGGCGACATGGTCCGAGCCCTGATGAGGCACCGCGAGGTCCACAGAGGGGAGGCCGAGACCATGGCCTCCGCAGCCGAACTGGGCGCAGCCGCCGTGATGGACAACGGGGTCGCCAGGGCCGTCACCAAACTGTACGGCGTACCGACGAAGCCTGGGACCCTCTACCTCCTCTTCCGGCTGGTCTCACTCGGCCTACTGAACTCTCGTGACGCCGAAGACAGGCTCGACCAGATGGTTAAAAATGGCCTGTACTTGGACTCCAGAACGCTCATAGCGGCCAAGGAGAAACTCAGGGGACGACCCTGAAACACTTGACATAAACGTGTTTTAGCCCGCCACCTCTTTTATCAGCCGGAGGTGGTTGCCTCCCAGTATCTTCCTCACGTCCTCCTCAGAGTAGCCCCTCTTCACCAGCTCCCTCGTTATCCCGGGCATCCTGGTAACGTCCTCCAGGCCCTCAGGGGTCGAGGGGATGCCGTCGAAGTCGCTTCCAAGACCCACATGATCCGGGCCAACCAACCCCACTATATGATCAATGTGGTCCACGACGCCCCCCAGTGTCGCTTTCACGGGGTGGACGAAGGACGGGGCGAAGTTCATACCCATGACGCCACCATTGTCGGCCAGGGCCCTGATCATGTCGTCCGTCATGTTCCGGGGGTGGTCGCAGACGGCCCTGCAGTTGCTGTGGCTGGCGATGACGGGGGCCTTCGTCAGCTCCATCACGTCCCAGAAGCCCTCGTCGTTCAGGTGGCTCACGTCAACGATCATGCCCAGCCTGTTCAGCTCCCCGACGGCCTGGACGCCGAGTTCGCTGAGGCCGCCCCCGGTGCGCCTGTCGGCGACACCGTCGGCCAGCTCGTTCCTGATGCTGTGGACGAGGCCCACCATGCGGACCCCCAGCCTGTGATAGACGCGGAGCACCTCCACGCTGCCCTCCAGCACGTCGCTGCCCTCGATGCTGAGCATGGCGGCCACCCTCCCAGACCTCTTAGCCTCAAGAATCTCGCCGCTGGTGGTCACCGGCACCACGGCGTCCGCGTTGGCGCTACACTCCACGTAGAACCTGCCTATCATTTCGAGCGCCGTCCTCAGGCTGTGGCTGGGCGTCCTGCCCCTCTCGCCGCTTATGGCGAAGACCTGGCACGTTACGCCGCCCTCCATGAGCCTCGGGATGTCTATGTGGCCGAGGCTGCTCCTCTGGCCCATGCCGACGCCGCTTCGGTCGGCCCACATGCTGACCCTGGGCCTGGTGAACACGGGGAGCATGCACTTCAGCGTGTCGCAGTGGGTGTCCACCACAACGGAGTCCCTGTGAATCCTCTGAGGGTCCAAACTCGTCCCCATTCAGACGTGCGCGGTGGTCTAATAAGACTGGCGGAGACGCCTAGATGACGAACCTGTTCTGCTCGTCCTCGCGCTGCTTGCCCAGGCCCTTCTGCATGCCCTGGTCCGTGACGTCCCTATCGTACTCTATGAAGCCCACAACCATGTCGGTTATCGTGTCGCTCATGAGCTGCAGCTCGTCCCTTGTGAACTGGCTCATCACCTCGGGGCTGTTCACCCACTGCATCCAGCCGCCCAGGCTCTGGCTGAGGGCACCGAAGCTGAACCTCATGCTCTTCAGCAGGTCCAGGCGGTCCATGTCCCTGTTCTCCTTCAACATCCTGAGCTGCTCTATGGTCTTCTCGCTCCGATCGATCCAGGTGCTGTTCATCACTGTACCTGGGTTAACTATCAGCCGCGGGTATTAAACTGTGTGGAGCCCCCGTCGAACATTTAAATTCGTGCTCCGCGTATCCTCGTTGGGCCGGGGTCGCTTAGCCTGGTAGAGCGCCAGCCTGGAAAGCTGGTGTCCGCAAGGACTCAAGGGTTCGAATCCCTTTCCCGGCGCCAAAAACATATCACAAAACCATACTGGGGATTCATAACTGTTTTACGAAGATAAAACAAGTTATGCTGGTCATTGACATGTCAGAGATGAAGAAGAAGTACTTCACCTTCGAGAAGGAGGAGTTAACGTGGATAGATGCTCTCCTCGAGGAATGGTCTAATGAGAACGAGGGAAGGCCCCAGGGCGACCTCATTGTGCAACTGCTGAAAGATTATAGGGACAGGGAACCGCCCCTAAGAGATACACTGGACATGGCCGCCAGTTCAATGAAGGAGATATTTTCAGACTACTCGGTTCGATCCAAAGACGCTCTGGACAGCGTCATGGTGAAATCGAAGGACGGCTTGCAGACGGTGCAGAGCAAATTGCAGTCCGGCGGATCGAAGCTAATGGATCAGATCCGCAAAGTAGAGTCAAACGTCCGCACAAAACTGGAAGACATCAGGGCGGAGAGAGAAGAGCCAGACGAAGAGCCTGAGGAGCGTCCGTACAAAGCTGCAAGACGTCAGGGCGGAGAGAGAAGAGCCAAGAGACAAGCCTGAGGAAGCGTAGGTCCCATCCAAACTCCACCTAGAGTAAGTGGTGCTCTCAGGTCATCCGTATTTATGCATTAATATCTTCACAATATACAGGGGTTCAAATCCTTTTTCCGGCTCCAACCATAACCAGTTATTCCTGAACCAGATGCAGCTCCGTGCCGTCGGGGTCATGGAAGAAGACGGTGAGGCGGCCTGGCCTCCCCGCTATGGGGATGGGAGACGAGTCGAACCTTACCCGGTCCTTGAGACGCTCATACGCCTCCACCACGTCGCCGACCCTGAACCCCAGGTGCCTGAACCCGGTGTCTGTGAGCTTGCGGGGCGGGCGATGGGTCTCCAAGCCCTCCCTCTGGTGCATCAGCTCTATCTTGGCCTCGCCCAGCCTCATGACGGCTACCCTGTCGTCGGGCCTCTGAATGGTCTGGACGTGGGTGAAGCCCAGTAGCTTGTAGAACTCTACGCTGCGCTCAAGGTCCTGGACCACGATGAGGACGTGGTCAAGAATGAATCCATCAGACATGCCTTCTTCGGCTTACAACGTGTCTCGGCCGATTAAAATGGTTCGTCGCCCTCGGGCTGGCGGGGGCCACATGTTTAAACTGGGATGGAGGATATGAGGTGTCGAGGGTGATGGGCGTGATACGGGTAGCGGAGGCACGCGACATTCCTGAGCTAGCCGACGCCCTCTCCCAGGCCTTCGACGGTGACCCTGTCCTCTCCTGGGTCATGAGGGACGACGGGAAGCGCCCTGAGGCCATGCGACGCCTCTTCACCTACATCCTCAGGGAGAGCGTCCCCCACGGCGAGGTGACCGCCACCGATGATCTGGACGCCTGCGCCGTCTGGGTGCCCCCCGGCGTCTGGGCCGAGCCGCCGGGGCCGCTGGAGTCGCTGCGGATGCTGCCGGAGACGCTGCGGTGGGCGGGCCTTGGCAGGCTCCGCCGCTTCATGGAGATGGACGCGGCCGAGTACGCGAAGAGGCCCAGGGAGCCCCACTTCTACCTGGCGGTCCTGGGCGTCCGCCCCGACCGGCAGGGGGCGGGCCTGGGCTCCGCGCTGCTACGCCACACCCTGAGCCGCCTGGACGAGGCCGGTATGCCCGCATACCTGGAGAACTCTAAGCCGGTCAACGCGCCATTCTACGAGCGCCACGGGTTCAGGGTGTTCGACGAGATCAGGTTGTCCGGCGGGGGCCCCTCGGAGTGGTGCATGTGGCGCGAGCCGAGGCCAACGATTAATTCATAAACCGTCTCAACCATCATGGATCGGTGGATTGTTTGGTTAAGGTTCTCGAGAACGTGTACAGCATCGACCACTCTGAGGCCCGGGACCACAGCCTGGAGACGTGGGTACTGGACTGCAAGGAGGGGGTGGTGCTCATCGACGGCGGGATGAAGGAGAACGCCGTGGACAACATCGGGAAGGAGCTCAAGTCCATGGGGAAGGGCTGGGGGGACGTTAAGCTCATCCTGGTCACCCATAAGCACGGCGACCACGTGAAGAACCTGCCCAGGCTCGTGGAGCTGACGGGCGCCCCCGTGAAGGCTGAGGAGCACGAGGCGCCCCTCATCGAGGCGGCTGTGAGCGTCAAGGTGGGCAAGCTGAAGCACAAGCAGGTGCTCCGCTTCTGTGGCGGCGTCGAGGTGGTCCACGTGCCGGGCCACTCCGAGGGCAACGCCTGCTACTACCTGCGGAGGCACAGAGCCATGATAGCGGGAGACACCATATTCGGGGACCCCCAGGGCAGCCTGATCCCGCCGCCCGAGAAGTACTGCCTGGACGTCAAACAGGCGACCCAGATGATCAGGCGGCTCCTGGACTACGATTTCGATTACCTGCTGATAACCCACGGCAAGGACGCCATGGGGGACGCCAAGGCCAGGGTCGAGAAGCTTGTAGAGGAGCGTTGCTGAGCGAAGCCCATAATTACACCCTGACCGCATTCAAGGCTTCATGGGTCTGAGGGGCCTGCGGTGGGAGTACAGCTACACGGTGCTCCTCATCACCTGGATGGGGTGGATCAGCATCTACCTGGCCCGAAGCGTCCTGCCGCCCGTGCTACCCATCCTGGCCGAGGAGCTTGGGTTCACCCACACCCAGTCCGGGCTCCTGGAGACCGCGTACCTCGTAGGCTACATAGTCAGCAAGATGCCCGCCGGGGTGCTTTCCAACAGGTTCGGGGCCCGCAAGGTATTGGCGGCCAGCATGGTTGGGTACGGCGCCGCCACCTTCCTCGTCTCAGGAGCCACGGGGTTCACACAAATACTCGTCCTCAGGTTCTTGGTCGGCCTATTCCAGGGTGTGCATCTGCCCGTGGCCAATGCCCTGCTCTCGGACAGGTTCGGCTCCAGGCAGAGCAGGGCCATAGGGTTCAACGAGTCGGGGGCCAACATCGGTAACACCTTGGCCTTCCCCCTAACCGTCACCATAGTATCCAGTCTGGGCTGGAGGTACGCCTTCATTTTCCTCAGCCTGCCCGCGTTCCTGCTCTCAGCCGCCACATTCGCCCTCATGAAGGACGAGAGGCCGGCACCCACCGTGGTCGGTTCCAGGCCCAACGGGAGGTTCAAGGACTACTGGCGGCTGCTCGTCCCCTTCGCCCTCAGCCACGGCGCCTACAACCTGGTGCTGCGCACCACATTCACGTTCACCCCCAGCTTCCTTGTAGAGTTCAAGGGCCTAGACGTGGCCGCGGCCGGCCTAGTGGCCGCCATGCTGCCCTTCGCGGGCATCTTCGCCAAGATGGCCAGCGGCCTCGTGGTGGAGCGCCTGGGGAGGAGGCTCAGCATCTGCGGCTCCTCGGCCCTCAGCGCCGTGTTCCTGTCCACCCTGGTGGTCTTCCCCAGCGGCTCCTACCTGGGAGTGAACCTGCTGCTCCTGGGCCTGACCCTGTACAGCTTCAGCCCAATCATATACTCGTCCACGACCGCCTCGCTTCCCTCCGAGTACAAGTCCCTCGGCCTGGGGGCGGTGACGGTGGTCGGTAACATCGTCGGCGCCGTCTCCACCTCCATCGTCGGCGCCCTCATCGACCACCAAGGATACGGGTTCACCTTCATCGCCATATCGGCGGCCACACTTCTGTCCTCCCTCCTCATCGCAGCGGTGATGAGGGAAGAAGATAATAGCGTGTGAAGCTATGAATCGGACAACATGTCGCAGTGGAATACGTGGGTCCGGGCCGTGGCGGCGCTGCTCGCAGTCATCACCATCGCCTCAACTGTCCAGGCAGTGCTGAACCCCAGGGTAGAGCGCACCGTGGTGGTCTACACATCGGTGGACCAGGTCTTCTCGGAGCCCGTCTTCAGGAGGTTCGAAGAAGCCACAGGGATAAAGGTGAAGGCCGTCTACGACGTGGAGGCCGCAAAGACCACTGGCCTCATCAACAGACTCATCACTGAGAAGGCTAGGCCTCTGTGCGACGTATGGTGGAGCGGCGAGATCGCTCAGACCATACTGCTGGAGGAGGAGGGCGTCCTGGCGCCCTACAGGTCCCAGTCGGCTGAGGGCATCCCGCCCCAGTACGTGGACCCTGACTGGCACTGGGTGGGCTTCGGCGGCAGAGCCAGGGTGCTGCTGGTCAACACGGAGATGGTCGACCCGGGGGAAGTCCCTGACAGCCTCTTTGACTTGGCGAGCACAGGGGTGCCCGCCGAGAAGGTTGGGATAGCGTACCCCATGTTCGGGACAGCTGCCACACAGGCCGCGGCCCTGTACGCCCAGATGGGGCCGGAGGATGCGAGGAGCTTCTTCGCCGGCCTGAGGGACGCGGGTATCCGGGCCGTGGACGGCAACTCCGTTGTACGTGACCTTGTCGCCGGTGGCCAACTCGCCATGGGCCTGACGGACACCGACGACGCCATTGGGGCCATCGAGAGGGGCGCGCCCGTTGAGATGGTCTTCCTGGACCAGGGCCCCGGCGGAATGGGCACACTCATCATACCCAACACGGTGGCCATGGTGGCGGGGGCCGCACACCCCGATGAGGCCGAGACCTTCATGGATTACCTCCTGAGCGAGGAGGTTGAGGCCCAGCTTGTGGACTCCGGCTGGCTTCAGATGCCCCTCCGACCTGTGCCAGTGGAGCAGCCCTACTTCGACGCCTCATCCGTTAAAGGGATGACCGTGAGCTGGGTGGACGTGTACGCCCACATCGAACAAGCCAAAAAGGACATGGCCGAGATATTCGTCAGGTAAGACCATGACGACAGGGGCATCAGGTAACGCGTATTCGCGTAGGCTACTCTCGCTTGCACTGACGTCCCTGTGGGTGCTGGCCGTATTCTCGCCTGTGCTTCTTCTCACAGCCGAGTCGGCCGTGGAGGCTCTCCGGAACCCGGAGCTGCTCGCCCTCGCGTTGCCGACGGGTCGCAGGCTGGGGCTACTGGTGAACAGCCTCGGCCTATCAGCCGCCGTGTCTCTGTCAGCCGTCGTCGTCGGCCTCCTCGCCGGCAGCGTCCTCTGGGAGTGGGACGCCGGCCCTTGGAGCCGGCTCCGCTGGCTGCCCCTGGCTCTCGTCCCCGTGCCACCTTACATCCACGCCCTGAGCTGGATGACGGCCCTCGACTGGCTCGGCGTATCAGCCGCGGGCTGGGCGCCCACATTCCTCGTGGAGTTCATGGCCTACCTGCCTCTGGGCCTCGGCCTCAGCCTGATGGGGTTCATGGGTGTGGACGCGTCCATGGTGGAGGCGGCCAGGCTTCACAGGCCAGACGGGGATGTGTTCACCCGCATCGTGGTGCCCCTGGTGGCGCCGGCCCTGGTGGCTGCGGGCGGCCTGGTGTTCGCCTTCACGGTCACAGACTACAGCGTCCCGACCCTGTTCTCGGTGAACGTTTACAGCCTGGAGGTGTTCAGCGACTTCAGCGCCTCCAACCAGGCGGCGCGCTCCATGGCGCTCTCCGCCCCGATACTGCTGGCCACGATGCTGGCGCTTTGGGCCTCCCAGTCCAGCCTCAGGAGCGTGGTTCAGAGCGATGCCTCCAACCGTCCCGCGCCCAGGCTCAGCTACCCGGCCTGGCTCGGCTCACTCAGGCTCATCGGGCTGGGTGTCGCGTGCGCCCAGGCGCTGGTTCTCGCTGTGACCCTGGTCTCGGCCTCCGGAGGCCCAGGCAGCGTGGCCTACGCAGTCTCCTCGGCCCACGGTGACATCGGGTTCACCCTCTTCCAGGCGGCCGCGACGGCGGCTCTCTGTGTGCCCCTGGCGCTCGTGGCGGCTGACCGAATGAGGCGGGGCGGCGGGCCGTGGTGGCTCATGGCCGTGGCCCCCCTGGCCGTGCCCTCCCCACTAGTGGGGATAAGCGTCCTCAGGCTCGCCGGGGCCTCAGGGTTCCTGTACGGTTTCTGGGCGGCCCCCGTCCTGGGCACCGTGGTGCGGTTCACACCCGTGGCCAGCCTGGCCGCGTTTGCTCAACTGAAGCGTCTGGACCCGCTTCTATTCGACGCCGCCGACCTGTTCGGAGGAACACCAGGCCGGGCCTGGTCCAGGGTGAGGCTGCCTCTTCAAGCCCCAGGGCTCGCGGCGGCGGCCGCCCTCGTCTTCGCGTTCACGATGGGCGAGATGGGCGCCACGCTGCTGACGGTGCCCCCGGGCGTAAGCACAGTGACCATCCGGGTGTTCAACTACCTTCACTACGGGGGCTCCGACGTGGTGGCTGGGCTCTGCCTCGTGATGGTGGCCGCTATGGCTGCTGCAGGCTTAATAGGTTTGACAGCGTTTAGTCTCAGGCGCGGTTCAGGGGGGAGAGGCGAGTGATCGAGGTCAGGGGGCTCACCAAACGCTACGGGGACGCCGTGGCGCTGGACGGCGTGAGCATGTCCGTGGAGCCCGGGGAGGTCCTGGGACTGGTGGGCCACTCGGGCAGCGGCAAGACTACGCTCCTCAGGGTCATAGCGGGGCTCCTGGCAGCCGACTTGGGCTCCGTGTCCATAGACGGCGTGACCGTTAGCGACCCGGCCCCCCTGGTGCCCCCCCGCCTCAGAGGCGTCTCCATGGTGTTCCAGACGCCGGCCCTCTGGCCCCACATGACGGTGGCCGAGAACATCAGGTTCACCCTCGAAGACGTGGCCGGCGTCGAGCAGGACCGACGCATATCCCGGCTCCTCAAGAAGGCGGGCCTCGAAGGCTTCTCCGACCGTTTCCCAGGTCAGCTCAGCGGAGGCGAGGCGCGCAGGGTCTCGGTGCTCAGGGCCCTCGCCCCCGGGAAGCCCTACGTGCTCATGGATGAGCCCCTGGTGAACCTGGACCCCGAGCTGAAGAGGGAGATCCACTCCCTGATCAGGGCCGAGACGGCGGGCCGGGGCGTCCTGTACGTCACCCACGACGCCTCGGAGCTGGAGGGATTCGCCGACAGGGTTCTCAGGCTCAGGGGGGGCAGGGTTGAGGGTTAGCCGCTCAACGTTGGCGGCTGCCGGCTCCCTGGCCCTGGCCATCATCGTGCTAGCCGCGCTGCCGTACCTCAGGCCCGACGACGGCGGCGCCACCGCGGAGGAGGGGCCCTGGACCATCATCAGGCCCCCCTCCGACGTGACGTGCATGGAGCCCCTGGGAGGCACGCTGTGGGTGGGCGGAAAACTGGGTGTCGTAGGTATATCCATAGCCGACCACGGCCCCGTGGACTTCCCCTGCGACGTGAAGCTCAGCTACGTCCGCCACATGGTGTCCGATCACGGCGGTCTCCTCATAGGCCACGACAACGGTTTAACCAACTACACGGGGGGAATCTGCGTCACGCTCACAGCCTCAGACGGCCTCGTGGACGGGCGCGTGAACTACCTTCTGAGGAACCGCGGCGGGGTCCTGTGGGCCGGGACGGGGCAGGGCGCCTACTACAACGACGGCGGCGGGTGGCGTAGGCTGACCACGGAGGACGGGCTCCTCAACAACGCCGTGAACGTCATGCTGGAGGACGCGGAGGGGGGCCTCTGGTTCGGCAGCGACGCCGCGCCCCTCGGAGGCGTCAGCGTCCTCAGGGGTGGCATATGGACATACTTCACAACGGGGAACGGGCTGCCCCACAACGACGTCAACTCGCTCTACCTGGACGTGGACGACTCCGTGTGGGCAGCCACGGGGCTCCTGGACAGGGGCGGCGCTGTCCACTTCATCCAGAGCGGCGGGGAGTGGACCATATCGGAGGTGCTGACCGCCGAGGATGGTCTCCCTGAGGGCAAGGTGAGGTCCATATACCGTGACCCTGGTGGCGTCCTCTGGATAGGCTCAGAGAACAACGGCCTGGCCCGACTGGAGGGCGGGTCCGTCCAGGTCTTCACCCAGGAGCAGGGCCTGTCACATGAGGAGGTTAAGGTCATGTGGACTGATCCGGGGGGTAGCTTATGGCTGGGGACCAGAAACGGTGTGACGGTGCTGAGCCCCGAGGACCTGAGCGCCCTTGGCAGCAGATAACCTCGACTAATAAAGCAACTTTTAACGAATGTGATATAAATAGGAGCCCATTATGGTGAATCCAACAAGTGACAGCCATGTCTGAGCAGCAGGGCCCGCAGAACAGCATCCAGTTCATCGTAATGCTGGTGAAAGCCTTCGTCACCGGAGTACCCAAGATGATCAAGACCATCATAATCACGGCTGTGATCTCCGGCGTCTTCACGCTGGGGCTCCACTTCTACCTAATACTGGTGCCCAACGACGGGTTCAACAGCAGCGGCAACCCCATCTTGGACAGCATATTGGTTCTCGCCAACGTGAACCCCACGCCCCCCAATGTGCTCCTCTTCTGGTTCCTCCTCAACTTCCTGTTCTGGTGGATCATAGGCGTCTTCCGGGAGAAGGGCATAATCGGCGGCGTCAAGCAGTTCTTCACCACACCCATATTCGTGGCCAAGTCGCTGAGGGACGCCGGCCTGGGCGCGTTCCCCATGCTCATGGCTGGCCTGGCCTTCGCGTTCACCATGAGGCTGGCCATCCTGGGCACCATGACGACGCTACAGATGTTCCTCATGACCATAGGCGTCTTGGTGAGCCAGACCGACAGCATAGTGCTCATAGGGCTCCAGCTGGGCTTCAAGGACGTGAAGGGCCTGGTGAGCCGCGGCCAGCCGGTGCAGCTGCCGGGTATAGCGCTCCCCGCAACCATGGTCCTGGGCTCGGTCCTGGGCTTCGCGTATCTAGTCTACTTCCCGTTTAACGCCCTCATGGCCCAGGCACTCGTCGCCCTGATGGTCATCGGCCTGATAGTCCTCTTCATGAGGGGCCGAAAGAGCGGCGGCGTGAACACCCTCGCCATGGTCCTCATGTTGCTCTTCGTCTTCGCCGTGGCCGCCCAGCCTGCCTTGGCCGACGACGGCGGAGCTGCCGAGTCAGGCGGCGCCATGAACGTCATCAACAACCCCACCCTCCGCGACTACATGATAAGTCAGGGCATCAGCCCGGCCCTGGCCGGCATAGCCGCGGCACTGGCTGCACAGGGGAGGCTGACCCCCGGCCTATTCGACCAGTTGAGGAGGGGAAGGCTGGGCCCCAGGCCCGGGGAGACCATCCAAGAGATGCAGACCCGGCACCAGATCCAGTCCCAGATCCTGAGGAACCTGCAGCACATGGACAGCGAGATCTGGTTCGGCAGGGCCCAGAGGCTTTGGAGGGGCGAGGGCGAGCCGGGCAACGTGAGGGCCCACATCGACAAACTGATCGACGACATGCTGAACGGCAAGGACATCGACCTGAACAAGTACAACCAGATATACACGGTGTACACGGGCCACGTCACGGGCCGCACCATCACCGAGGACATGATCCCCACGAGCAACCAGCTGTGGAGGGAGACCATCAGCGACGGCATAGCGTGGACCACTCGGGAGATCGTGACT
>CAZAKG010000058.1:0-13980 GCA_964485755.1 uncultured Candidatus Bathyarchaeia archaeon
AGGAACTGGTGGAACACGGGCAGTATGGCAGCCTCGGTCTTGCCCGTGGCCGTCGCCGAGATCAGGAGAACGTTCTTACCCTCCAGTATGAGGGGGATCAGCCGCCTCTGAGGCTCAGTGGGCTCAACGAAGCCCTTCTCCTCAACGAGCCTCTTGACTGGGCGGCATAGCTGCGAAAACACGTTCTCCTGCGTCAAGGCTTGCGGCAATTTTCTTCGTAGCCTCGAATAATAAGATTGCTGGTAAGGCGGGTAAACCCAGCCTAGTCCAGCTGGTTCAGCGCGCCACACTCTAATTTTAAATACCCTTCGCCTGTACCCTAGACTCATGGCCGAGTACGTGACGAGACGGCACGTCGTTGCCTTCCTAGGCGGCTTCCTAATAGGTAAGATGATCGGGGCTCTGGTCAGTCTTCTCCCTGTCTGGGGCCTGATGGTCGAGGACCCGAGCCTAGGGGGTCTGGTGCTTGAGGAGTTCTTCGTCCAGCTGCTATCCTTTAACATGTACCACTATGCGCTGGCTGTCATAGGTGGGCTGATTCTGGCCATACTTGTGGAGACCAGACGCCTAGAAGAGGAGTAGGCTAGCCTGCGGGGAGGACCAGGGCGGAGCATTTCTTACCGCCGATGGTGTTGCTGGCGATGGCTGAACCCGTGTCCATGTGCGCCTATATGGTGTTATCGTAGGCTAGACGATCCCCAAGAAAATTATCCAATAACCGTTAATAATGATCAATTTAGTTGGGATTATTCTTCAGTTTTTACAGAAGATTAAATATACTAGTGTAAAAAAATAGTAAAACAATTATCGGGGTGTGAGCATGCTTGAACCCTGATCAGTTGGCTGATTTTCTAGCCTCGATGGAGAAAGAGGACTGGGAGCAGGTCTTCAAACACCTGGAGACCATCACGATCGATGCGTGTAACCAGGGGGGCGCAACCGATTCTCAAGCTTATGTAAGCAAGGTCGCCTTAAGGACGAAGCTGATCGCAGCCTTGAAAACCATGGAGAGGTCTCTCAAAGACGCCGGGACTTACCGAAAGGTACCTGAAGAACTCCGCGAGTTGTTCGAGTCAGACACTGACACGTTGCCTAAAATAGGTGTCCGCCTCAGGGAGTCCACGAACGCGAGACTCCAGATGCACTACGTCAGGGAATACTTGGACATGGTTAAGCTCAACCACGGCTCAAAGTGCGATGAATGCGAGATAACTGAGATACTCAAGGCGATAGACGAGGTTAGCCGCACATCATACCTGGAGCCTTAGCGACCTCAGACCCACCGTGGCGTACCACTTTCGGTTACCACCCTAGGGGCTCCCCGTTTAGAAGGACATAAAAACCGGGCACCCGGTTACTAGGTGTGACGTGAGAGCCATGAGCAGCGGTATGTGGGCGGAGAAGTACCGTCCGAAGACCCTAGACGAGATAGTTAACCAGAAAGAGATCGTCAGCAGGCTCAAGAACTTCGTGCAGGAGAAGAATCTACCCCACCTCCTGCTGGTGGGCCCCGCCGGCGTGGGTAAGACCTCAAGTATACTGGCGCTGTCTAGGGACCTCTACGGCCCAGGCTACAGGAACTTCATACTGGAGCTCAACGCCAGCGACGAGCGCGGCATCGACGTGATCAGGGATAAGGTGAAGAACTTCGCCAGGACGGCCGCCATAGCCAGCCCAGTCAGCTTCAAGATACTCATCATGGACGAGGCGGACAGCCTCACGTCGGCTGCCCAGCACGCGCTCCGCCGCACCATGGAGATATACACCAGGACGTGCCGCTTCTGCCTCATAGGTAACTACAGCGAGAACATCATAGACCCCATCCAGAGCAGGTGCAGCATATTCAGGTACGGCCCACTCGATGAATCAGACGCCAAGGGATGGATAAAGTACATCGCGAAGAATGAGGGCGTCGAGGTACTCGATGAGGGGCTTGAAGCCCTGTACCAAGCGAGCGGGGGAGACCTCAGGAAGGCCACCAACCTGCTACAGGCCGCCGCGGCAACCCGGAGCGCGATAGACGACGTGTCCGTGTACGAGGTGCTGGGGAAGGTGAGCCCTGAACGCATCCGCGCCATGATCCAGACCTCGCTGGACGGCAACTTCATGGAGGCGAGGGAAATCCTGCGGGAGCTCCTCATCGACCAGGGCCTGGCGCCAGACGACATCATCAGGATGACGTATAGCGAACTCATGAGGCACACGGCCATCTCCGAGGAGTGGAAGGTGAAGCTCAGCGACGCAGTGGGCGAGGTGGACTTCAGGCTCACCCAGGGGGCGCGCCCAGAGATACAGCTCAGCACCCTCCTAGCCCACCTGGCACTAGCGGGAGAAAAGATGAAGTGAGCACAGACCAGCCCTGGAGCCACAGGTACAGGCCCGAGTCCAAGGCGGACATCCAAGGCAACGGAGAGGCAGTGGACAGGCTGGAGGCGTGGCTGAGGAGCTGGGAGAAGGGGCCCCCAAAGAAGAGGGCAGCCTTCATCTACGGGCCGCCGGGCATAGGTAAGACAGCCACAGTGCAGGCACTCGCGGCCGAGCTCAGCTTCGACCTCATGGAGGTAAACGCGAGCGACAGCCGCAGCAAGAACCAGATCGAGGAGCTCATAGGGAAGACCGCAGGCCAGACGGTGAACGTTTTCGGGCAGAGGCGGATGCTGCTGCTGGACGAGATGGAGGGGGTGGACGGCCAGAAGGACCGAGGAGGAATCACGGCCATCGCAGACCTCATAAAGACCACGATGAGCCCCGTAGTGCTTGTCGCCACGACGATAGGGGAGAACATGGAGGAAAAGTTCAGGAGTCTCCTGGATAAGGCCGTTCTCATAGAGTTCCAGCCCATACCCTCCTTCGATGTCGTGGAGAGGCTTGAACGGATAGCCAAGGAGAACGGGATTACCGTCCACCCGGAGGTTCTGGAAAAGCTCGCCGTCAAGAGCCAAGGGGACCTTAGGTCAGCTATAAACGACTTGGAGACGGTGGCCCGAGGGAAGACGCGCGTCGAGCCCGAGGACATAGAGTGGATGGGTGAACGCGACAGGCAGGACTACACGCCCAACATCATCAACAGGATATTCAGCGCCAGGAGCCTCTGGGAGGCCAGGCAGACTATAAGCCAGAGCATGATCCCCTACGAGGACCTCTTCGACTGGATATACGAGAACCTACCATACATCGTGGACGACCCAGGTGAGCGGCTGGAGGCCCTGAGCGTGCTGGCCAAGGCCGACATTTACCAGAACAGGGCCAAGAGCACCAACTACAGGCTCCTGAAGTACATGTTCAACCTGATGACTGGGGGCGTGGCCTTCACGAAGAAGGTGAGCAAGGGGCTCGGCCTCATGAAGCAGGTCCAGCAGGCCATACTCAGGTCCGGGCTTCCCCTAAGCAACTTCCAGACAAGCGAAACCAGGGACGGGGTGCTGGTGAACCCCGTCAGGTGGCTGGGGAGAGACAAGTGGGGTGAGCTCAACGGCGCCCTCAGGGGCGTGGGGGGCAAGTGGGTGTACGGCCAGAACGTCTGGCTTGTGCCCTATCTCAGGGAGCCCCAGAACAAGTGGAGGTACATCACGACGTACAACGATCGCAGGAAGACTCGGGAGGTGGCGGCCAAGCTGGCGCAGAGGACCCACACGTCCACGCAGGAGGCCGTCACCGAGACCCTGCCTCTCCTGAGGATAATATACAGGTCCAGGCAGGAGGCGGCCGATGAGATCGACGCATGGCTTGACCTGGAGGACAAGGAGAGGGAGTTCCTGGGCTCCTAGGTGGGCCTCACATAAGTATTAATCATCCGCCAACGTTCTCTACTAACAGTGAAGTTCATGAAGTTCAGCTCACTACCTAGAGCGAGGCTGGCTTCCCTGCCCACGCCTCTACAGTTCCTCCCCAACCTGACGAAGAGGCTGGGCGGACCCAGGATATGGGTCAAGCGGGATGACCTCACGGGCCTCGCCTTCGGCGGAAACAAGGCCCGTAAACTGGAGTACCTGATGGGTGACGCCGTCGAGAAGAAGGCCGACTACATAGTGACGGGGGCCGGGTTCCACAGCAACTGGTGTACCCAGGCGGCTGCCGCGGCTGCGAAGCTCGGCTTGAAGATAAGGCTCATCAAGTCAGGGCCAAGCGAGGGCTACGACGGCGAGACCTGGGACGGCAACCACCTGCTACACAGGCTCATGGGCGCCGAGATACAGGTTGTGAAGCCCGAGGGCTTCATGGCCGCCATGGAGGCCTCCATGAGTGAGCTCAAGGAGAAGGGCCACAGCCCGTACTACATGCCCGTGGGCGGCTCAATAGCCCTCGGGGCCGCGGGGTACATCAACGCCATGCTGGAGCTCACCTACCAGCAGGCCGACCAAGGCGTCCAGTTCGACTACCTGGTCCACGCCACCGGCAGCGGAGGCACCCAGGCCGGCCTCGTCACCGGCGCCAAGGCGTTCAACGCGGGCATGAAGGTCGTGGGAGCGGCGGTGGGCTGGACGGAGAAGGAGGATCAGGCCAACAAGGTAAAGAGCATCGTGGTGGACGCGAAGAAGCAGTTCGAGCTAGACTTCAACCTCAGCGACGAGGACGTAGTCGTCTACAACGAGTACGTGGGCGGCGGCTACGGGTTCATGTCGGAGCAGAAGCTGGAGGCCGTGAAGGTGCTGGCTGAGACAGAGGGCATCATGATCGACCCCGTATACACCGCGACAGCCATGGCCTGCCTACTGGACCTGGTGCGGAGGAAGAAGTTCACAAAGAAGCACAACGTCGTGTTCCTCCACACAGGCGGCGCGGTGGCCCTCTTCCCATACAGGGAGCCTCTGAAAGCCTACGTCACGGGACAAAAGCTGCCCTGGACTATCCCCAAGTGGAGCCCCCAGAGCGGGTAGCAGAGAAAACCAGGATGACTGACCTCCCGGAGATCGACCTCGCCCTCCCATACATCACCCGTGGTATACCCGGAATAGGCGGCAGGGTCAAGGGTAAGCCGGAGCATTTCATAGTTGACGAGGTGCCCCTCTACGAGCCCAGCGGCTCAGGCGAGCACCTGTACGTAAACATAACCAAGACCAACATGACAACCAGGGACGTCCAGCTGAGCCTAGCGGAACTCTTCGAACTCAAACCAGAGAACATCGGCAAGGCGGGGCTCAAGGACAGGAACGCGGTCACATCCCAGACATTCAGCGTGCACCTTGGGAACGCCGGCGTCGCACCAGACGACGCGAGGCGACTCATAGAGGACCATGTGAAGGTCAAGGTGAACTGGGCCAAGTACCACGACAACAAGCTCCGCGCGGGGCACCTCAAGGGAAACAGGTTCACCGTGACCATCACGGACCTGGATGTCTCCAGAGGCCCAGCCTTAGAGACCCTGGAGCGGGTGTCAGGCCGCCTTAACAGCCTCGGGTTGCCTAACTACTACGGCGAGCAGAGGACAGGCGCGGAAGGGGAGAACATCAGGTCAGGGTGGGAGATACTTCAGGGAAGGAAAAGGATCAGGGACCGCTGGCTGAGCCGCTTCCTCGTCTCTAGCTACCAGAGCCACCTCTGCAACAGGTACATTGCTGAGAGGGTGAACCGCGGCCTCTTCAGCAGGCTACTGCTGGGCGACGTAGCCAAGAAACACGACACAGGCGGCCTGTTCTGGGTCGAGGACGTCTCCGAGCAGTCAAGGTACGAGGCTAGGGAGATCAGCTTCACGGCCCCCATGTACGGGTACAAGATGCTGAAGCCTAGGGGCGAGGCCGCGGCGCTGGAAGACGAGGTACTAGGCTGGTCTGGCATAACCGAGGAGCAGCTGAGAAGGTGCCATGTCAAGGGGACTAGAAGAATGGGCAGGATTTTCCCAGATGTCTCATACAGTGAGGTACCTGAGGGCTTTAGGCTTGTTTTCACCCTCCCCATGGGAGGGTACGCCACGGTGACCCTAAGGGAGTTCATGAAAAACGATGACGCCTGTTAGCTAACGGTACCTAGAATTGATGAAAATCTGTGAACCCTGTTCTATAGCCACGTTATGCATCTCACTACTTGATCGATCATAAAATTCTTTGTTATGTGATAAAGTCTCTACCTTCCTTAATAACAGTGAGCGATGGACGTAGTTCAAACAATAATGTGGGATCACATGAGTCAATACGATAAGGTTGAGGTCATGGATTTCCTGATCAACGTGTTGAAGGACCATGAGAAGTCGCTGGACGCTTTGATCTCCCGGGCGGAGGACGTGATCGAAGAGAAACAGAGCCTCCTAGACGCCCAGACACCCGGCTCATCTGACATCCCAACGATAAAGGTAGTTTTGAAGGACTGGCAGGAGTTCAGGAAAAGGCTGACGAAGGTCGACCTACTCTGCTTCGACCTGATCGGGTCAGTTTTCATCATCTCGGCGAGCACGGGCCCCAAAGTCTACGAGTTCCGTGAAGCGATCCCGCTGAAAACGTCAAACTGTGATAAATTCGATGACAAGACTAACGTGTACCATCTATCCATCGGGTTAGACCTGTTCTCGAAAGGATCGAGTAACGACAGGAAAGGCTGCGCCTTCGACCTGGACCCACAGTACACGAGGAACTGGCTGTCAAAAGAATTGAGCATCCACCAGGATTTCATCGTTTGCGGAGACATAGAGCTATAGCGGCCGGTCGGACTCCTCGGGGCCCTGTATCTCAACAAGGCTTTTCGCTTTAGTATAGTACCTAATGACGTTCTCCCCCTTCGGTGTAAGCTGGAACTGCACCTTGGTTCGTCTATCTCTAATATCCTCGCCGATCTCCGAGATGAGGCCCTGATTCACGAGGCTTTTAAGTATCTCTTGGAGGGGTCTCCACGACAGGTTGGCTCCGTACATAACCTGCGTAGGCTTACTCGACCCGTTCTTGATCTCCGACAGAACGTCTATGTAGATCTCGAAACGGGACCGCCTACTGCTCATTGAACCCCCCTCGGTAAATGTATGTTTAATTATAGAATATATTTAATGGTTTTGTATATCTGACCTATAATATGCATTAGTATAAGTCAAAATAACGGTTTAGAACACATTATACAATACTAAGGATATTCAATGGTGCCATCGGTTACAGTGAATCCCTCTAAATGTTAGTAGGTTAAAGCGGCGTAACATCGTGGAAGCCTATGCAGTGATCCATAAACGGTAATAGATCAAAATCCTAGCAAAAAGATTAGGATGTTCCATATGCCGGGCACCGATAATCGACTCAAACACCTATTTATGCAGATATCGGAGGCACACAATAAATGCTGATCTATAAACCTTTAATAAAAAACCGGGGAGGTGAAACTGATGGCCGCGGACAAAGGTTCACTCATGGATCTTAAATCTGAGTTAAACGCGCTCAAGTCAGACCTAGGCGACACCGAATCTTCTGGCGACGACTCAGACGCCACAAACGACATGATGGACCTCAAGAGGCGTATGGATAAGGCCGACCAGGAGATGAGGGCCATGACAGAGGCCATGAAGTCAACGCTACTCGATGTACGCGCCCTCATGCAGGACATGGACAACCCTTTCAACATGCTCCGCGACATGGGCGTGGACAAGCTCGTCAACAAGGCCGTTGAAACCGTTGAAGATGAGGTGAATAAACAGAAGCGGGAGGAAGCCAAGAAGCGTATGGCGGGGGACAGTAAGGAGCCTGAAGCCATGATAGCTCAGATGGTTGGGCAGGCAGCCTCGGCGCCGATGTCCGCGGGCTATGCTGCTGGCCCGTCCATGGCTCCACCCATGGCTCCGCAGATGGCCTCAGCCTCCCAAGCAGGCATACCGTTCGGATCGCCCCTTGCCTCGAACACAAACTCGCCTCAAAACGCGGCACGGCCAACTCCGAGCTACGGCGAACCCGCCATCAGCGATAGCCAGCCTCAAGGCTATGGACCTCAGAGCCCCTCATATGGGGGCGGCTCGACACAGATCGAGGAAAACGTGAACTCCCTCATGAAGAGGGTGGCCGTAACAGAGCAGGCGGTGCCTCTGATATTGAAGAGGGTGGCTAGAACAGAGGAGGCCGTGGGTGAGCTCAGCGACTCCGTGCAGGAGCTCATTGACGATCTGAAGGGTGAAAGACGTAGAGGCCGCGGAGAGAGGCCGCGCCGTTCATCCAGCTACTCGAACGATCTTGAAGCCGATGAGGCGAAGAACCCTGGAGAGGTCTACTATGAGGCGTACGTGAGCCTGGTGGCCGACTACCTCGTACTCAGGTTCGGCGATAAGGGGGCCGAGGAGATTCTTCTAGAGGGTATGTACAAGGGCTGGGCGTCTCCCCGCGTCGTGAGAGACATAATGGATCACACGGCGAGCACCTCCAAGACAAAGGACCGGAGAGCGCCTCTACCATTCGGGATCGGGGATATGAACAACGAGATGGAGGACAAGATACTCCTTACGTCTCTGCTGAAGAACCTGGACAAACCAGTCTCAGAGTGGACAGAGCCGACACACCTGTTCCTGCTCCTTGCCCTTGTGACGAGAGCGAGAGAGAACAAGCTGAACAGGTCTGAGCCATGAGTTTCCTGAACGCCGAAGACGAGAACATACTTAAACTCAACAACCCCGAGCTCGACAGGAAGATGGGCGGCCTCCCCTTGCCCTCCCTGACCATCATCGAGGGAGCGAACGACTCGGGTAAGAGCGTCCTAGCCCAGCAGATAGCCTACGGGGCGCTCACCGCCGGCAAGAGAGTGATCTTCATCACAACGGAGGACACGGCCAAGGGCCTCCTCACCAACATGGAGAGGCTCAACTGGAACGTCACAGACAACTTCATCAACGGTAACTTCAAGATCACTGCCCTCAACACCGTGAACATGAAGTGGAACGAGGAGATATCCAAGTACTACCTGGTAGCCCTCACCAACTACATCAGGCAGAGGGCCAGCGTCTACGACATAGTCATCCTGGACTCCATCACCCACCTGCTGTCCCACGCCAACGAAAGCGACATACTAGACTTCTTCAGCACCTGCAGGTTCATAGTGGACCAGCTGGGCCAGACATTCCTAATCACCATCCACCCATACGCCCTACAGCACGAGCTGTTAACGAGAACACGCGCCTTCTGCGACGGCCACATACTACTGGAGATAAAGACCTTCAGAGACAGGACGGCCCTCACCATGAACGTGGCTAAACTAAAAGGAGCCACCAAGAACGTGAGCGACCTCATAAGCTTCGAGGTCTCCCCGGCCTACGGCATCAAGATACTGCCCTTCTCCACAGCCAGAGGATAGAACCCTAAAACTTCACCAAAGCCGCCTTCAAAACACGGTTCAGTGGAGTAAACAAAAAAACACATGCATCATTGTCACGGCGCAGCTTCTTCCCTAAAATGTAAACTAAAAACAATGAAAACTAACCCAAAAAAAATTAACGTTCTGTACAGCCACTGTTATCCAGACGACTAAAAAAAGGGGTTTTATTTATCCACCTTATCAGCCAAGTAAGCCGGATCATCACCCAGGTAAATAGGGTTAGCACGACCACATGCATCGCAGTGACGATCCTCGTACCTCAGGTTAGCTCCGCAGGCGCACACGGTCCAGATCTGAGCCCCGCAGTTGGGGCAAAACCTCATCCCGGTCTTCCTGTGAGGCCCCGACTCAAGCACGGGCCTGATACTCGTCTTACAGTAGGCGCAGTGACCCTGCTTAACCAGCGACTCCACGAATATTCAAACGTCAACAAACCTTAAAACTATATCTCAGCCCGCCCCGTTAACTCGCAGACGCGGCAGACGCCGCCAGGCGTAGCCGATCCACATATGGGGCAGACACCGGACGCCATAGTGTTGCCACTGGACGCTAGCTTCAACCCCATATGATAGACGATGAACTTTGTGCCTGGGCGCTTGGCCTCCATCTGGTTCAGGAAACGCCGCACGTCACTCCTCATAGCCTCCTCCGCGTACGGACACCGCACGCTCTGGAACTCCAGCCCGTTGAGGTAGGCGAAGAGAGTCGTCTCCCTCTCAGGGACTTCGCACAGAGGCTTCACACGCCTCACGTAGCCGCCGAGCTCGCCGCCGCCGGGGCCAAACCCCTCCAGCCGCGTGACGTCCCCCCTGAGAACATTCAGCATGACGGTCTGGGCCATGTCATCCAGGTTGTGCCCTGTGGCGAGGCGATTGGCGCCTACAGATATAGCTGCTGTGTTCAGAGCCCTGTGCCTCAGCACCCCGCAGTAGCTACATGCTCCCAGCTCCCTGTCCTTCGCAGCGATATTGTCCATGGTCTCGCCGAAGAGCTCCCTGAAGCTGACCGTCTTCATCTCAACGCCCAGCTGCCTGCAGCTCCTCTCCGCGATCCTGAGAGCCTCATCCCGGTAGCCCACGACTCCCTCATCAACGCAGACAGCCACCAGCTCGCTGCTGGGCCAGCCCCCCTCAAGCTCGTGTAGAAGCCTTAGAAGCGTCAAACTGTCCTTACCGCCGCTCAAGCCCACAGCGATCCTGCTGTCATGCTCAAACATCCTGAACCTGTTAACCGTCCTCTTGACGCGGTCCATGAGCGTCTCGTTGAAGCACCGGCCGCACAGTCGCTCCCCCGAGTAGGGCCTATAGTAGACGGATTCAGCTGACTTGCAGCGTGAGCACGTAGGCGCCAAGGGCTTCAACCGTACCTCCGCCAGGCCGGATAAAACCCTGCCTATCCGCCGTGGACGACGGACAGCAGCACCAGCTCGGAGCCGTCTCCGACAACTGTGCCCAGCCCTTCGAGGTTGTTCACCTCGACGCCGTCAAGCAGCATGAGGGCGTTGGGCACGGGGCTGCCCACAGCCTCGTCCCAAAGGACGCTCCTCAGCGCAGGTCTGCCCTCCATGAGCCTCAAGACCACTTCCTTCACGGTGGGCTTCCCCGTGAAGCAAAGCGAATCCACGTCGTCATCCGAAGCTGACCTGAGGACTCCCAGGACCCTGATCCTCACGTGCACACCAACCAGAGACACAGGCCCACGTATAAGTTCAACCCCGGGCCAGCTTCGCCACAAAGAATCCCGCACAATCATGCAGGTAAGGGTATAGCCTCTGGGCCCCATCCAGGCCCTCGATCCCGGGGGAACCTATCCACGGCTCAGCCTTCACGAGCCTGAAGTCGGGCTGCTCATCTAGCAGCCTGAGCACGACGCCCTCGTTCTCCTCGACCGTGACGCTGCAGGTGCTATACACGAGAGACCCGCCTGGTTTAACGTGGGTCGCCACGTTTCTCAGTATCCTCCACTGTATCTCCGACATTCTCTTGACTGAGGCCGCGCTCAGCCTCCACTTGGAGCTCGGGGATTCGTGGAACACCCCTGTCCCGGTGCAGGGTGGATCAACCAGCACCACGTCAGCCTCGACCTCCGGGAGGCCACCCGGCTTCGCGGCGTCAACCTGAACGGCCTCAGCGTTAGAGACGCCCATTCTTCTGGTGAGCAGCTCCCACGCCTTCAGCCTCCCGCTGTGGTAGTCCACGGATATTATCCTCCCGGTGTTACCCATGAGCTGAGCCATGTGGCTCGTCTTCACGCCTGGAGCCGCGCAGACGTCCAGGACCGTGTCACCAGGCTTTGGGTCAGCCACCTCGCCCACAAGGACGCTGGCCTTATCCTGCACAATGAAGAGGCCCTCACTACGCATGGCTTCTCCACCTATGCCCTCTCCATCGAGTACGCGGTAGGTGTCCCTGAGCACAGGCTCTCTTTGAAGCTGGTAACCCATCTCCTGGAGCCTTTTGACGACCTGCCCCCCAGGCTTTAACGTGTTAACTCTGATGTAGGTAGGTACATCTACGTGGGTTAGCATCCTCACGGCCTGGGTGTGGCCAAAGTTGTCGAGCAGGTACCTGACGTACCAAGCAGGGTGGTGGTAGCTGTACGCCAGCCCATCTATCTCACTCACCGGGTAGTCGCTGAGGCGGATAGTGGGGACCAATTCCAGGGCTTCAACGATCTCCTTGTTCCTCTTCCCCTTAAACAACTGAAGGCCCTGCTCGATTAGTTCGTTGGCCTCCAGATACGATATCTTCTCGAACTGCACAAGGTGGGCGTACAGGCGCAGAAAGCAACGTTGCCCGACGCTCAGATCGCCCAGCTCATCAGGCTCAAGGGCCTTACCTAGAAGGAAGTCGATGGCGTTCAGCCTCCTCTCAACACCATAGACTAGGCGCTTGGCCTCGCCTCGGACCACGGAGCCGGTGACACCGAGCTGCTTCGCTGCCCTGCTAAGGGCAGCGTCCTCGTTGATTCGATGGAGGTCTATCCAGCTCAGCGCCTCTATGGCGACGGTCCAGGCGTCACGCAAACTGATACACGACTAACTTCACTCATTAAAAAGGTTGAGAGAAAGAGAGGCTATCCTCTCTTATCCACCGTCACCGTACCGTCTTTACCTATGACGGCTCTGGCGTGCCTGAGTGCCCAGCAGCTTATCACCACGCCTACTGGCAGCGAGGCTGGGTGCCTGGCAGCCATCTCTACGTGGACGTCGAGGACGCTGGGCCCCTCACCCAGGCCCATGGCGCCTATGCCCAGCTCGTTCAGCTTGGCGAGGAGCTCCTCCTCGATGGCCCCGATGTCTGGGTCAGGGTTCCTCACCTTGAATGGGCTGAGAAGCGCCTCCTTGGCGAGCTTCATCACGTAGTCTTCGCTGCCGCCGATGCCGACGCCCACGAAGTAGGGTGGGCACCCTAGGCTGCCAGCCTGGGCTACTGCCTCCACGACGAACTGCTTTACCCCCTTCATGCCGAGGCCCGGCTTCAGCATCCTGTGGTTGGCCACGTTGCTGCTGCCGCCGCCCTTGGGCATGGCTGTGATCTCCAGCTCGTCGCCGGGAACCAGCTCGATGTTTATGATGGGCACGTGCCCTCTGAGGCCCACGTTGTCCCCCGTGTTGCCCTTGAACATGTCAACCGCGTTGGGCCTGAGGGGGATCTCGTCCGTCGCCCTCCTCGTGGCCTTCACCAAGTTATCCTTAAGGCTTGACCTGAGGGGGAACCCGTCGCCCAGCTTCACCATGAAGGCGACCACACCGGTGTCCTGACACATGGGCAGCGAGCCCTTCCTCGCGATCTCCACGTCCTCGAGGATATTCCTGATCTGAGACTTGCCCACCTCCCCCTTGGCTTCATTCATGAGGCGCTCCATTTCCTGAGCGTACTCCTTCGGCAGCTCGGTGGCAGCTATCCTCAGAAGCTCCACGGCTGTGTCCTCAACGATCTTCTCCAGCTTCATCTACTTCATCTCCTTCATTATCCTGTCCCTGGCCGCGTTCACCTTGGCGCCCACGTCGGCTGTGAGGTTCCCCCCATGGGTGTCGATGGTGACGATCATTGGGCCGAAGTCCTCGACGGCGTAGACCCATAGGCACTCGGGCATACCCAACTCCTCAAGCCAATGCACGCCGATAACCTTCTTTATGCAACGCGCCGCGAGTAGGGCCGCTCCCCCAGTGAAGGCGCCGTAGACGCACCCAAACTTCTGGCAGGCCTTGGCTGTTCGGTCACCCATGCCGCCCTTGCCGATTATGACGGCTGGCCTATAGACCTCTATGAACCTGTCCTCGAAGATGTCCATTCTGGCGCTGGTGGTGGGCCCCGCGGCCACAACCTGCCACGCGCCCCTTTCATCCTTCTTCATGATGGGGCCGCAGTGGAACACCCCGTTGCCCTTGAAGTCCACTGGCGGCTTCCCACCCTTCTCGTACAGCTCCAGAGCCTTCAGGTGCGCCTCGTCGCGGGCGGTGATTATGGTGCCTGTCACGTATATGAGGTCACCAGCCTTCAACTTCCTGATGTTCTTCTCCGGGACCGGCGTCTTGAGATGATACTCCATTATGATCACTGATCGTATGCTCTCCCTGGTTTTGAGATTTATCATCGAGCACACGCCTCCACGCCTCCTTGGATCAAACCTGTTTGTATAGATAATACCGGGATCATCACCCGTATTCAGCCCCCTGCCCGGGTATTGTGGTGCAACTGACACCCTTGAAGT
>CAZAKG010000059.1:0-6532 GCA_964485755.1 uncultured Candidatus Bathyarchaeia archaeon
GGAACCTCATGCGCTTCTCCAGGCTGCCGCCCCACGCGTCGGTGCGCCTGTTCGTTAGGCGGCTTAGGAACTGGCTGATGAGGTACCCGTGGGCGCCGTGTATCTGGACGCCGTCGAAGCCCGCCTGCATGGCGCGTTCGGCGGCGTCTCCGAAGGCCTGTATCGCCGCATCCACCTCATCCACGGTCATCTCACGCGCCGACCAGTCAGCCTCCGCGTACTCGCTGGGCCCCGCCCTATCCAGCCGGTGGACGACGCCGGCGTGATTGATCTGGGCCACTATGCGGCCACCGTGCCTGTGCACGGCATCGGTGAGCCGTCTGAGGCCCGGTATGTGCCTGTCGCTGCTTATCCCGGCCATGCCGTCGTGGGCCTTGCCGTTGTCGGCGACGTAGAGGTGGCCCTTAGCTATGAGGCCCACCCCGCCCCTGGAGAGCCTCTCGTAGACCCTGATGATGGCGTCCCCCACGACGCCCCCCTCGTCGGCGAAGGCCGAGGTCGTGGCGCTCCTCATGAAGCGGTTCCGGACGAGCATCTCCCTAATCTGGTATGGCTCAAACAAGTCGACCATAGCCGATAAGAGTGCATGGTTGTTTAGAAAAGTATCGGGGACATGTTATATGTGGCTTAAACTTCTGTCTTACCCGTGGTTGTTATGAGCCTGAAATTGGTTAAGGGCGAGCAGAAACGGTTCTTCAAGGCCGGCGGCGAGTGGTGCTACATATGGACTCCACCCGGCTTCGACCCGGCTAAGCCTGTGCCGGTGGTGATACACCACCACGGTGCCAGGGGATACGTGAAGGAAGGCGAGTCCGACTGGCTTGACACCCCGTCTAAGACGGCTTTCCTTAAGGCCGTGATGGAGGGCGGCGGCTGCGCCATCGCCGGCAGCCACGCATGCGGCGACCACTGGGGCAACACTTGCGCGGTGGAGGCGAACAAGGCGCTCCTGGAAGCCTTGGACAAGACCAAGGGCGTCGACACGGGGAGGATTGGGCTGATGGGGGGCGGCCTCGGCGGCGCCCTCATCTGGAACAGCGTCCTGGGCCCCTACGCCGGGAGAGCCAAGGCCGTGGCCGTCATGCAGGCCGTCGCCAACCTCTCGGCGTGCATAAGGGAGCAGAAGTTCAAGGCGCCCTGCCTGAAGGCCTACGGGCTGCCCGAGGACACCCCCGACGAGGAGGCCATAGCGAAGATACTGCCCAGCGACCCCATGCCTAGACTTAAGAAGCTGAGTAAGGGGACGAAGCTGCCCAGGACGGCCATCTACCACGGCTCCAAGGACGAGAACATCCCTGCGGACACCAACGCGAAGCCCCTCGCCGAGGCACTGAAGAGAGCCGGGGGCGACGTGGAGCTGGAGCTCTTCCACGACGTGGAGCACAACACCTACGCCATGGGTAAACCCTTGGAGGACAGGCTGAGAAAATTCTTCTCGGTCCTCTAGGCGCGCCTCTTCAACGCGGACTTCGTGAGGTAATAGTCGGGTAGAAACATGGGCTCCTGGTCGACGCCTCCGAAGGGGATCGGTGACGGGAGTAGGTGTTTGGTATTCTCCATGCCCACTATAACTTGGTCTAGGAGCCCCATGGGGATGACGATGAATATCTCGTTGTCCTGGACAATGCCGCTAACCCTCTCACCTCTACACGGGAATCCCACCACGGGCTTACCTGAAATGTAGCTTGACGCCATTCCCTCGACGCAGACCCCATACTTTGCGCAGGTGGTTATCTCCATCCGTGGAGCTGTCTCGTAGAGGACGCCGTTCATAACCTTAAGGATCTGAAGCGGGTCTCCGTAAATAATGACCTGGTCGGCCTCCAAATCCATCTTATCCAAAGGTGAAAAAGCGACGGCCCTGATCTCGCCGAAGGGTATCCGGGGCAGCGTCCTAAACATCTCGGCGCACAGTTCCGGGGTGGCCCTGACGCCATCTCTTTTGGCTATGGACCCCCCCGCCATATCCTCGTCGAAGACCTGAGCTCCACTCGCGAGGGCACCGATGTTACAGACCTGATCCTCAACTGTCACAAGCATCTTCTTTTGGTGGTGACGGGCCTGCCCAACGAACTGGCACAGGTTCAGGGGAGCCTTAGGGCGGTAGAAGCCTAAGTCGGCTAGCTCCCACTCAGCGTCCTCGTCGAAGTCCTTATAGTATTTGACTGCTACTGGCGGTGTCTTTAGGCTCAAGGTCCTCATGAGGTAATCATATTGTTTAACGTGATCAGGCATACCGTCAATTTGGTGGAACCCTGTAATATATTTTTAATGAAGACGCCCTTGATGAGACGATCATGGTTTTTCCTTTTGAGACGTGATGGCTCTCCTGATCTTTTCTGCTATCTCAGAGAAGTAGCCTGGGCTCCTCGGCTTTATGCGCGCCACGGCGTCTGTGAAGACCCTCTTGCCCGCTGTGTCCCGTGGGATGACGTGGATGTGGACATGAGGCACCAACTGGCCGGCCTCCCTGCCGTTGTTGATCCCGATGCTGGTCGCGGGCACCCCCATGGCCCTCTGTATCGGGCCCACTAGCCTGCAGAGCGTCCTGAACAGCGCATCGGCATACTCAGGGGGCAGGTCCTCAAGCCGCTCCTCGTGTACTCTGGTCACTATGAGGGTGTGGCCGTCGCTGATGGGGTTGGTGTCCAAGAAGGCGAGGGTGAGCTCGTCCTCGTACACCACGTAGCCCGGCGCAGAGCCCTCTATGATCCTGCAGAAGATGCACATGGTTTAGTCTGGGGGCCTTATGGCTTTAAGGGCGTCGTGGGGGCAAAGCTCGATGCAGCAGAAGCACTGGATGCACCTGTCCATGTCGAACACGGGGGCGTCAGCGACGGTGATGGCCCCGCCGGGGCAGACCTTGGCGCATACGCCGCAGGCCCTACACCTGGCCGCGTCGCAGACGATGGGCATCCTGATCCTGACGAACATCTCCCCGTCGCTGTGGATCGCGGGTTTACGGAAGCGGCGCCGGACGGACTCGACGGGTTCTCCCACCACCTCTACCTCGTCCAGGCCCCTGGGGCCCAGGCCCCTGACCCCGGCTAGGTAGTTGGTGCCCACGTCCATGGGGTCCCAGCCTATGATGGCTGAGGCCACTAGGTCCACGGCAACGGCGTCGGCGCCGGCTATTATGAGCCCAAGCTTCACAGGGTCCCCGGCCGTCGGCCCCTCACCCTCCATGGCCACGTGGGCGTCCACAACGTTGAGCCGCACCTGGCCGCGTATGCCCGAGTATATGTCCAGGAGGAGCTGGCTGAATGCCTCCGCGTCATTTGCCACCGAGACGTGGTGGTGGGCCTTTGTGCCCCCCTGCTGGAGGCCGAAGAGGTTCTTGACCGCGCACGTGAGGGTGGTGAGGTTGTGGGTCTTGAGCTTGGGGAAGCTGATGACGGGGTGCCTCATGGCCGTCTCGGGGTACCAGAACTCGTCCTTGACCACTCCATCAACCTCGACCCTGAATGGGGGGTCCCTGTCCAGGACGTTGAGCTCTATGCCGTGCTCCCGGCAGAGCCCCCTGACGCCTAGGCCGTCGAAGACTATGTCGGGACGGGTGTAGCTGCCCGTGGCCGGGCACTCCCCCAGTATGCAGTGGCTGCCCTGGGCCCGCAGCATCTCGGCGACGGCTAGGACTACCCTCATGTCTGTGGTGGCGCCCGTCTCGGGCCCCTTCGTTATGTAGAGGTTGGGCTTCAGCAGCACCGTCTCGCCGGGCTCAATGAAGGCGCCGATGCCGCCCAGGAGCCCGACGGCATCCACCACGGCGCGCTCCACGCCCAGGTCCGTCTTCACGACGGCGACCCTGTGCCTCATGCTACAATGCTTGCAGGGGGCGGTTTTAAACACGTAGCCTTAAAACCTAATTACCCTCCACGAACACGGATGATCCATGGAGTGGGCCGCAGCGGTCCTCTACCTGTTCGTCGGGTTCCTGTTCCTCTTCCAGGTGGTGTTCAGGGTGGCTCGACGGTGGCTCAAGTTCCCGACGCCAGCGTTCATGACTCTTATAATAGATAACCCGCTCAGGCGCAGGTTAGTACAGAGCCCGGACACCGTCGCGGAAAGGATGGGGCTGGAACCGGGGATGACGGTTGTGGAGGTGGGCCCGGGGAAGGGCAGCTACGCCTTCGCCGTGGCCAGGCGCGTCTCGCCGGGCACCGTCTACGCCTGCGACATACAGCCAGCCGTCGTGGAGATGCTGAGGGAGAGGGTTACCCGTGAAGGGGTCCTGAACGTGGACGCACGAGTCGAGGATGCGTACGGCTTCAGCTTCGGCGACGGCTCGGTGGACAGGGTCCTCATGATAGCCTGCCTCCCCGAGATACCTGACCCCGTGAGGGTGCTCAGGGAGTGCAGGCGGATACTGCGGCCGGGGGGCCTCGTCTGCCTGTCCGAGCTCCTGCCCGACCCTGACTACCCCCTGAGGAGGACCGAGAAGAGGTGGGCGGCCGACGCCGGCCTGGAGCTTGACCATGAGTTCGGCAACTTCTTCGTCTACCAGCTCCACTTCAGGAAGCCGTCACAGGCTTAAGGTGAAGCTGCCTCTGAGCCCTGGCTGGAACAGATATTTAGGTGGCCGCCCGATCAGTTATGGAATCAGGATTGTTTGAAGAAGTTGAGAGGTTCCTCGTCGAGGAGATGAACAAGAAGGGAGTGCCCGGCTTCTCTGTGGCCATCGTGAAGGATAGGGATGTCGTGTGGGCCAAGGGATTCGGGTACGCCGACAGGGAGAAAAAGGTCCCGACCGCACCGGACACAGTCTACAGGGTGGCCTCAGTGTCGAAGCCCGTGATAGCGACGGGGCTCATGCAGTTAGCCGAGAAGGGTCTTGTCGATCTCGATGCTCCGGTGAACAGCGTCATGGAGGGCGTGAGAATCCGGACAGAGTTCCCCGAGGAGCCCACGGTCAGGAACATCCTCACCCACACATCAGGGCTGCCCGTCCACGCAGACCAAACCTACTTCAGCATGGAGGAGACGATGCCTCTAGCTGAGCTCATCAGGTCCTCAGCTATAACTGTCCAGCCCCCGAACAGGGAGCTGGTTTACTCCAACACATCGTTCAACATCGTGGGGTACCTGGTGGGCCAGCTCTCAGGCAGACCGTACCCGGAGTACATGGAGGAGAGCCTCTTCAAGCCCCTCGAGATGAGCCTGAGCGCCTTCGAGCAGAGCAAGAAGATAAGGGACCACATGGCTCAGCCCTACGCGAGAAAAAAGAACGGGCCTCTGGAGCCGGTGAAGCCCTGGTATGGGGGCTCACACCCAGAGAAGCCGTGCGGGTCCCTCTTCTCGACGGCGAATGATCTAGGCCACTTCGTGATAGCCCATATGAACGACGGCGTCTACAAGGGCAAGAGAGCGCTGAAAAAGTCCACGGTCAAGGAGATGCACAGGCTCCAGGCCGCGGCAGGGTCATCGAGGAGCGGCTATGGGCTCGCCTGGAAGAGGACCATGCACCACGGCAGGCCCATGCTGAGCCACACGGGAGGGAACCTGGGGTGGACGGCCCACGTGTGCTTCTACCCCGACACCAAGCTGGGCATCGTCATACTATGCAACCTCAACGACAACTCGGGGTGGAGGCCCCCAGCCAGAGAAGCCTTGTACATAGCCTCAGGAGGCAGCCTATCATTCGACCCCGCGACCACCGTGAGGAAGAGGGTACCCAAACGGTGGAGACTATACGAGGGCGAGTACGCCCACGGGTTCATGAGGGCTAAGGTGTCTGTGGAGGAGGGCAACCTGATCCTAGAGAGAGGCGGAGCCAAGGCCGTGTTGGAGGAGCAGAGCAAGACGAGGTACCTTGTCCACGGAGGAGGAAGCGACGGCATGGAGCTCACCTTCGAGGCGGACGAGGCGGGGGCGGCGAAGCAGCTCGACATAGACACTGAGACTTACCAGCCCTACGTGGAGGACACGCGGCCCGTAGACGAGAAGGCTTCTCTGTTGGGCAGGTGGAGCGGCAGCTACGTGCACCCCCACGGCTACTTCAAGATGATCCTGGACGTGGATAAGAACAGAGCCAGCGTGTCTGACATGTTGGGGAAAATGGCCCCCCTCCGCTCAGTGAAAGCTGAACACGGAAGACTAGAGGGGGAAGCTACATTCAAAGCCCTGCCAGGGTACGTGGGCTGGGGCGCCAGCGAGTTCCAGGTAAAACTCACGTTGGCTGCTAAGGGCGGCGAACTGGAGGGACGTATGGACTTCAAGTCAGACACAGGGGACTCAGCGGTGCCCCTGACACTGCAACGAGAAAAATAGGTGTCGACTCCCCTCTACCCTATTTTATACAAAAGGACCCTTTTAAAAGAACGGCCATACGCAGTCTTATATTTTCATATAAATGAATTACATCTGGGAAAAGACATGCTAAACCAAGGAATGGTTTCTTGGATAGTCTTAACTTTCCTATTCTCAGGAATCATGCTAGGAGTACTATACCTATCATCGACACACAAGTACATACCAAAAATAAGGGAGCACCCCGGGATACAGGCCATCAAGGAGGCCCTCGGCAGAGCCACCG
>CAZAKG010000059.1:6542-13459 GCA_964485755.1 uncultured Candidatus Bathyarchaeia archaeon
AAGCCCGTGGCCTACTCGCCCGGGACCTCGACGCTGTACGACACCAAGTACGCCGGGGACACGGCCGCGGCCCTCACCATACTGGGCTACACCGCAAGGGAGGCTGCGAAGATGGGCTCCAAGCTCATAGTGGGCATAGCCCAGCCGACCGTGCTGCCTGTGGCCGAGGAGATCGTGAGACAAGCCTACAAGGCCGAGAACAAGCCAGAGGAATACATTGAGGAGGAGACGGTGCAGTTCTACTCACCCAACCAGTGGGGCTTCGCCACGAGCTACATAGGCATGATGCACAGGGAGAAGGTGGCCGCCAACTTCATCTTCGGAGGCCACGCCGCCGAGGCCATGGTGATAGCCGAGAGCGGCGCCACCATAGGGGCCATGCAGGTGGCCGGCTCCACCAACGTGTACCAGCTTCCCTACTACCTCGTGTCTTGCGACTACACACTCATCGGCGAGGACGAGTTCGCGGCCGCAGCATACCTGTCGGAGGACCCGACCCACAAGGGCATCATATTCGGGCAGGACATAACCAAGCTCATATCGGCTGCCCTCATACTTCTGGGGGCCATCCTCGTGACCTTCGGCAACAACGTCGTGAAGACGTTTTTGTCGACTTAGGAGGTGATGTGAGAAATGAGTCAAATCTTCAAGAAGACCGCCTCGGCGGTGCTGCTCATAGTGGCCGTCGTGCTAACCTGCGACTACTTCATCAAGGACGCGACCCTCCGGTCCGTGGCCAACGACATGAACAACTGGGCCGTCGTGATAGGCGCCTTCGCCCTCGGGCTGGGCGCCTACAGCCTGACGGTAAGGCACACGAGGGCCATCTACCAAAGGAAGACCATGTGGCCCTACAGTGCCCTGCTCCTCGGCACCATGGTGGTGTTCATCGGGCTGGGCCTCTTCACGGGCAGCGTAACGAGCCCCCAGTACAACTGGATATACACGCTGATAGTGCAGCCGCTCTCCAGCGCTCTCTACGGCATGAACGCCTTCTTCATCGCCTCGGCCTCATATAGAGCCTTCAGGGCGAGGAGCATAGAGTCCGGGCTTCTACTTGTGGCCGCCATATTCCTCATGTTCTTGAACGCGCCCATAGGCGGGGTGATCCACCCCGTACTGCCGCAGATAGGCAAGATTATCTGGGACCTCTCAGGCGCCACGGGCATGAGGGCCATACTCATAGGCATCGGCATAGGGACGCTGGCCATCGGGCTAAGGATCATCATAGGGCAGGAGAAGACGCCGCTGGGAGGCGCAGACTAGGATGACCGTAACAGAGATGCTGGGCAGGAACTACAAGGAGATAATATACCTGGCACTGTTCGCGTCCCTCGTAGTCCCGATGATCAGGCCCATAGGCTTGCCTGTCCCAATAGACAAGACAACAGCCGACATATACAACAGGGTGGACGCGCTTCAGCCCGGGGACGTGGTGGTCCTGGGCAGCAACATAGGCGCGGCCATCTACGCTGAGGTGTACCCGCAGTACATAGCCATAATGGAGCACGTCTTCAGGAAGGAGGGCGTCAGGCTGATACTGGTGGACCACGGGACGGAGGCGCCCATATTCGCGGAGAGGGCTCTCACGGAGCTCAACGCCGCCAGCAGAAAGACCTACGGCGTGGACTACGTTCATCTGGGCTACATCGCAGGCGATGAGGCGGCCATATCCGGCCTGTGCAGGGACCTCCACGCGCTTCTGCAGGTGGACTACAGTGGCAACAGCATTAGCAGCCTGTCGATGCTGGACGACATCAACGGCGCACAGGACTTCACAATAGTCATCGACTTCACGGCCAGCGCTGACAGCCAGTTCTGGCTCAACCAGGCCTACGCTACATACGGCACGGCCATAGCCTTCGGGCTGACCGCGGTGAAGGTGCCTGACGCCTACGCCTACTACACTGCCGGCCAGATCTTCGGGATCGTCGAGAGCCTGAAGGGGGCCGCGGGGTACGAGATACTCATCGGCAGGCCGGGGATAGCGGCTAAGGGGATGGACGCCCAGTCCATCGCCCACCTACTGTACATAGTCCTGATGATCCTAGGCAACCTGGTGTACTTCATGGGAGGCAGGAAGAAATGACCGACCTGATAATGGCCCTGGGCTCCACGGCCCTGATACTGATGATATATACCATACTTTACAGGGAGAACCCCGCCTTCCGCATCGGCGAGCACCTCCTCGTGGGCGCCACGGTGGGCCACGCGGTGGTGCTGGCCGTCTTCCAGATACGCGACCTGGCGTTCCTCAAGGTCCAGCAGGGCGTGAACACAGGCAACCTCGGGCAGATGGCCTACGTGGTGCCGATACTGCTCGGTGTAGCCCTATACCTCCAGTTCAGCAAAACCTACAGGCACATAGCTAGGGTGGCCATCGCGTTCATGCTGTCCGTCGGCATAACCCTGAGCGCCAGGGGCCTCATCTCCGTCAACGTGATCGGGCAGATCAAGGGCGCCATAGTGCCCCTGAACAGCGTCCAGAACATAGTCTACACTGTGGGCGTGGTGTGCGTCCTCCTCTACTTCATCTACGAGGAGCGGCTGAGCAAGGCGGTGGGGCCCGTACCCAAGGTGGGCAGGTGGCTCCTCATGGTCACCATGGGCGCCTACTTCGCCAACAGCATCATGGGCAGGCTCAGCATAGTGATAGGAACCCTGGACACGATACTGCCGGCCCCCAACTTCTACCTGATCCCCGTCGCGCTGCTCATACTCATAGCTGACGCATGGACCAGAAGCAAGAAGAAAGAGTGACCAAGCTAACCCCCTTTTCTACCTTTTTATTAAAAAAAAATTATTGGAGAGGCTTCTCCGGTTTAAGGTACTTCGCTAGGAACCTGTAGATCTGCAGCCTTATCTCCTTGGCCTTCTTGGTCTGTATCCTGTCGAAGACGTGGCCGCCTGGGACATCCTCGAAGATGGTGTACTCGAATTTCTTGCCAGCCGCCTTCAGGCTCTTTATGAGGTGCTCCACCTCGAGCACGTTTACGTCCTCGTCTATGGTGTTGGTGTGGATGAGCAGGGGCGTCTTCAGCTTCTCGGCGTTCCAGGCTGGGCTTCGGCGCCTGTACTCGTTCACGTCCTCGTAGGCCGTTTTACCTATGTGGTAGCCCGCCGAGTACATGTCCCTGTACTCCTGGGTCTTGTACCCCATCCTGGCGACGAGGTCGCTGACCGGGACACCCGCGAAGGCGCACTGGTATGCGTCGGGGTGGTCGAAGATGTTCATGAGTGTGTGCATGCCGCCGTGGCTCCAGCCCATTATGCCGACCCTCTTGGGGTCCACGTAGTCGAAGTTCTCCACCATCCAGTTCCTGGCGGCGTATGTGTCCTCCGACTCGACGTTGCCGTAGTCTATGAGCTCGTAGAACCTTTTACCGTACCCTGTGCTGCCCCTGTACTCAGGCGCCACTACGATGTAGCCCTGCTGGACTAGCTCCCTTATTATGTGGTGGTAGTCGCTGTCCATGTTGCTGTGGACGCCTCCGTGGGGGAAGACCAGCAGCGGGTACCTCTTCTTCTCGTCCAGCTCCTTGGGTGCGAAGGTGTATGTGTGGAACACCACCGGGTTGCTGGCACCCTGGGCTGCGGGGTTCGGGATCACCCTGGGCGGGGGCCCCGTGATCCTGTGTTTACTGATCTGGCAGACGTCCCCAAGCCACTGGTGCCAGAGAACATCATCGACGGACTTCTCGATGGCGTCGAGGCGGTGCATCAGCCTCTCCTGCTGAGCCTTAAGCTCTTCAACTATCTTCTGGGACTCGCTCATGGCGTATGGATCGTGGGCTTGGCTACTCTAATTCTTTTCTCTGCGCGTCGTGGCGGAGGTGCTTGAAACGTTTTACTGTGGCGCAGCTATGCGTGGAAGCCCGCTAACCTGCGGCATATGTGTGTCTGGGATGCGCCCCGCTTGGGGTATACTTCAGCTACTCAAGGCTTCACGGCGTCCAGCTCGGACCAGGGTCTACACTATGTATTGGGAGGGGTCGAATGCATCCTCCTCTTCATCCTCGGCGTGGGCCGCCCTCTGGACGAGCTTGATGATGTCGCTGAAGCTTATGTATCCGACGAGCTCCCTGTCCACGACGGGAAGTGTTCCTCGGTCGGTCTCAAGCATGATGGCTGTGGCGTCGCCGAGGTCTGTGGTGGGGCGTACCATCACAAGGTCCTCGTCCGCTATGTCGCCGATGGTGGAGTGGTCAGGGTCGAAGCCGGGCTTGAGGAGGCTGTCGAGGACGTCGCGGTACGTGACTGCGCCGAGGATCTCGTCCTCCAACGTGACTATGAGTGTGTCTAGGCCGAAGTCGATCATCATCTTGGCTGCCTCCCGGACCGTGTAGTCGTGCTGGATGGTGACTGGGTCGCGGTTCATGGCGTGGCGTACCTGCAGCTTCATAGTTCCACCACGAAGTCTAGGTTCCTGATGAGCTCCTTGTACCTGTTGCGGATTGTGACCTCCGTTATCTGGGCGGTCTTGGCTATCTCGCCCTGGGTGCGCTCCTCCTGGTTGAGTTTGCATGCGATGTATATGCATGCGGCCGTGATGCCTTCTGGGGCGCGGCCTATGGTGAGCTTCTGCTCGTTTGCTTCGTCGAGGATGCGTCTGGCCAGCTGCTCCGTGGGGCCGGTGATGCGGAGCTTGGAGACGAACTTGGTGATTAGGTTGTCCCGGTCCACGGGTGGTACGTCTGTCTTCAGCTCCTTGTAGAGGAACCTGTAGTTACGGGCCGCCTCCTTGCGGCTTATGTTGGCTGCCCGTGCTACGTCTTCGAGGCTGCGCATTATGTTGCACTGGCGGGACGCCATGTAGAGGGCGGCGGCCACCACGGATTGGATGGTTCGGCCTCTGATGAGCTGCTTGCCTATGGCTTTGCGGTAGATCATGGCAGCCGTCTCCGTGGTGTTCTTGGGTAGGTTGAGTTTGCCTGCGATCCTGTTCATCTCGCTCAGGGCGTGGGTGAGGTTGCGCTGGGTGCTGTCGTTGCTGCTGGTTCTCCGCTGCCATTTGCGGAGCCTGTACTGTCTCTCCTGTTCTTCGGCTGTGAGTTTTCGGCCTGTGGCGTCCTGGTTCTGCCAGCTTATGGTTGTGCTGAGGCCTTTGTCGTGGATGGTGAGGGTGAGGGGGGCGCCGACTCTTGTGAGTTTCTCCTGCTGGTCTAGGTCGAAGGCTCTCCACTCTGGGCCGTGGTCTATGAGGTTGTCGGCGACGACGGCTCCGCACTCTGTGCATATGATTTCGCCTGTGTCGTTGTCTGTGACGAGTTTGGTGGATCCGCACTCTTCGCATGTGCGTCTGGTGGTTACCGTCGTCAATGGGATCAGGTGGTTTTGGGGGGGTGGGTCTTTTATTGCTGTGTCTGTGGGGCTGATCTACAATCCTTATAAGCTTGTTTCAGTGTTTTCAGGGTTTGTGCCCGGTGGATGGGTTACGGGTTTCTCCCTTTTTACGGCTGTTGGCCAGCAGTTCCTCTAGGGTGGGCAGGGTTCCTTCTTTCGCTGCTTCTCTCCTGATGTGGCCTGTGTCGACAGGCGTGTGCCTCAGGATGGCCGTCACGTCGTCCCTGTCCTTCTGTGCTCTCTCGGGCGGCAGGGTCGCCTTGATCATCCTAAGCTTTGCGAGGATGAGGGCCTCGGGGGTCTGGATGTACGTTGGCTGGTCCTCTATGGTGGCGGCTCGCTTCTCCAGGGGCTCCGTGGCCAGGATCAGGTCCACCGTGTAGTGGGTCTGGGTGTCCTGGAGGGACACGATCCTGTAGTCTGAGGCCAGGGCTGCCCTGATCTTTTTCTCGTCGGGGCTTACGCCGGCCTCCGTGAGGGCGTGGACAAGCGCGGATGCTTCTCTCGGGGGGATGTGGATGACGATGTCCACGTCCATGGTTGTGCGGGGCGTGCCGTAGTAGCTGGCGGCCACGGCTCCTGTGAACATGTAGTCTAGGCTTGAGGCGTTGAGGCTCGCTATGAGCCTCCTGATGAGCCCCTCGAAGGTGTTCAGGGTCTAGCCCTCGCCTCTGGTTCTTCTGGTCAGGGCGACGCGCCTCCTAAGCTCCTCGATGACCTGCTCCTCGGTGATGCCTGGGTGGCTGTCCCTGATGCCCTGGGCGGTTATGCGTGTGGCCGCGTCGGTGAGCTCGATGGTGATCCTTACCTTCTCCTCGGGGGTGAGGCGTCTCATTCCTGTTTTTGTGTCGGCTTCTGGGGTGATAAGGGTTGTTTCTTGACGATGGTGGAGAGGAGGGTGGTGCTTGTGTTGTGGCCGTTGCGGACGGCGTCCAGTATGTCCTGGATGGTGACTGTTCCTATGGGTTTGCCTCTGCTTGTGACTGTTATGGTGTGGGCGCCTGTGTCGATCATGAGGTGGGTGGCCTGGCGGAGGGTGTGGCGTGCGTCCAGTGTGGGGGTGGTCCGCTGGGCCTGCATGTGTGGGTGTTGGTGCTTGTCCTATTTTTGGTCTTGTAGGTTGTGGGTGGCTACTTTTGGCAGTAGCGTCTGTCTTTGACGACGAGGACTGGGACTGTGCAGCTGTCTGCGACTTCGCGGGCTACGCTGCCGAGGACCCAGGAGAGGATGCCGCTTGTGCCTCTGCTTCCGAGGACTATGAGGTCGGCGTCTGTCTCGGCTGCGGTTTCTGTGATGATTCTGGCTGGTCGCCCGTTTTTGATGTGGGTGACTATCTTTAGTTTGGGGTGGGTTTTGCGGGTTTCCTGTGCTGCCTGGTCGAGGGTTTTCTGCATGGCTTCCTCGAGTTCGATTTGGTAGGTTGGGAGGTACTCTGGGCTGAAGCCTTCGACTGCTATGGCTGGTAGGGGTGGTACGGCTGTGATTATGTGTAGTTGGGCTTTCTGCTCTTTGGCGAGCTGGGCGGCTATGTGTAGTGCGTGGGTGGCGGGGTCTGAGCCGTCTACTGCGGCGAG
>CAZAKG010000060.1:0-13112 GCA_964485755.1 uncultured Candidatus Bathyarchaeia archaeon
CGGCGTCGTAACGGAGGTCGAGGTCTCCGACATCGTCCCAGGAGACGTCGTCATTCTAGATGAAGGCGACAGGGTCCCCGCTGACCTACGACTCGTAAAAGCCTTCGAGGTCTCTGTCGACAACTCGATACTCACAGGCGAGTCAGAGGCTCAGAGGCGATTCGTCGACATGACGCCGGGCATGACTGTCAGTAACGCCACGGAGTACCAGAACCTCCTCTTCGCTGGCTCTACAATAGTCTCCGGTGTAGCCAGAGGAGTCGTCCTGAGCACAGGCGGGGAGACTCAGTTCGGTCGTATAGTCGCCATATCCAGCGAGATCGAGGACCCTCTCAGCCCGCTGCAGAGGGACATAGACTACACCGCCAGGGTCAACCTAGCTCTCTCAACAGTAGTCGGCGCTACGTTTTTCCTCGTAGCTAATATGCTAATCAAACTCACCGTCGTCGAGAGCATCCTTTTCGCCATAGGCGTCATGATCTCCCTCGTCCCCGAGGGGTTTCAGCTCACGGTCTCGCTCAGTCTGGCCATCACCGCCCTCAGCATGACCAAGAGGAACGTTGTAGTCAAGCGCCTATCCGCCATCGAGACCATTGGCTCCATGACAGTTCTCTGCGTTGACAAGACGGGCACGATAACCAGCGGCGAGATGATGGTGGAGAAACTCTGGGCCACAGGCAAAGTCTTCGAGGTTACGGGGGACGGCTATAGCCCCGAGGGGTTCGTCACCGTCGAAGGAAGGAGGATTAACCCTGAGGAGATGCCACACCTGATGAGTTTATTCGAGGTCTCAGCCTTCTGCACTAACGCGAGGCTCGTCGCCCCCACCGACCGGATAGGGCGCTGGTCGATCCTTGGGGACTCGACAGACGGAGCCTTCCTCGTATTCGCTGGTAAGGGGAACTTCAACGCGAACCTCGCCCTCGCCGAGAAGCCGCGCACGGGACTCATTCCCTTTGACTCTCAGAGGAGGATGATGACAGTCATACACGCCGACCCGGCTGGCGGAGAGAAAGCGTACACTAAGGGTTCCTGCTACGACGTCCTAGCCCGATGCACCACCATTTTTTACGACAGTAAGATGATCCCGCTGACCGACGGCCTCAGAGGCGAGATCACGCACCAGATAAGCGCCTTTGCTTCGAATGGCTACAGGGTACTTGCCATGGCTTCGAGGGACCTCTCTATAGGGAGTCCCGCGACTGCCGATGAGGTTGAGAGGAAAATGATGTTCTTGGGTTTAGCCGCCCTACGCGACCCACCCCGGCCGAAGGCAAAAGCAGCCGTGCACCAAGCGAGACAGGCTGGTGTCAAGGTTGTTATGATTACTGGAGACCACGAGCTCACCGCTGAGGCCGTCGCAAGGAAAGTTGAGATTCTAACCGAGGCTGAACAAATGGCGGTGACGGGAAATGAGCTCAACCAGATGTCCGATGAAGAGCTGTCTCGTGCCCTTGACGTACCCGAGATAGTGTTTGCGAGAACTACACCGGAGCACAAGCTGAGGATTGTCCGGATGCTCATGGCGAAGGGTGAGACGGTTGCTGTCACCGGTGACGGCGTGAACGACTCCCCTGCTCTCATCGAGGCAAACGTTGGGGTCGCCATGGGCGCAGGGGGCACGGATGTCGCTCGCGAGTCCGCTGACATTGTGCTCCTCGACAACGACTTTACATCCATCATTGAGGGTGTCAGGCTCGGTAGGGCAACCTTCGACAACCTCCGCAAGTTCGTCTACTATGTCTATACACACAACTTTGCGGAGCTGGTCGCCTTCGTTGCCTTCATCATCCTCGATATACCGCTCCCGCTTCTAGTTATCCAGGTGCTGGCAATCGACCTATTTCTGGAGATACCGGTCTCTCTAGCGCTCATCGCTGAGCCGCCGGAGCTAGATGTGATGGAGAGACCGCCGAGGGCGCGGGGGGTAAGGCTGATGGATGCCTCAATCATGTCTAAAGCGGCCTTCATCGGCCTCATAATTGGATGCTCGTCTGTACTCGCTGGCTTCAGCGTGTGGAGTAGAGGTGGATGGCACCTCGGAAGCAGCTCGATGTCAGACCCCGTACTCTACGCAACGGGAACGACCGTAGTAATGGTAGGTATAATGGCCGGTCAGCTCGGCAACCTGCTCTCGGCGAGGACCGGAAATCACTCAGCGTTCTCCTCAAATCCTTTGAGGAACAGGTGGATTCCGCTAGGCATACTCGCGCAGCTCGTCATGATGGAGCTTATCGTGTACACTCCATTCCTCCAAACTATCTTTGGTACTGCTGCGCTGACCTCGTCCGACTGGCTTATCTTATATGCGCTATCGCCCGCCGTGCTCCTTATCGGTGAAATATATAAAAAATATCTGCGGGAGTAGTCTGCCTCGAATACCCTTATACATGATAGGGTGTCCCTAGTGTCCATGATTAAGTACCTGCCAATCACAATCATCGTCCTCCTTCTAGGAGTCGGCATGATCCTGTACCCAGAGAACATCGAGATACACGTAGCCGACGAGCAGGTCAACGTGTGGACAGAGACCAAGGCCACCAGCGGAGCCTTCTACGGCGCCGGGCAGGAGTTCAGCTTCAGGACAGGGCCCCTCTCCATGGACGAGGACGGCTTCATGCCCTTGCTTAAGGTCACCAACAGCGGGGACGCCGTCATGAACGCCACGATCGTGGACGCCTTGCACTCGGACGCGTTCGTGGCCGCAGTGAACGAGACGGGCCCCGAACTCATGTACCTCCTGGAGGAGAATGGCAGCTTCGACTTGGAGATAGAGGGCTTCACCGACGCCGAGAGCCTGGTCCAGGTTACGGCAGTCTTCTTCTACTTCCGCCACGTCCCGCCAGAGATGATGACCCTATACCCGTACAGGTCCTTCGGATTAGGCATGGCCGCAGTGGGTCTGCTTGCCTCAGCCTTTGTCTACGTGAGAGGAAGGGGCGAGGCCAAGCAATGAGAGTGCCCGGCGTCAGGGCCGGCTAGACCTCGCCGGACTGGACGACGCAGACGAGGCCGAGGAGCCCCACGACGGCGCAGACGAAGGGGCCTACGTCCAAGAACGGCGGCAGGTCTCTGTAGACCGACACGGTCCACCTCTGACCGTCACGCATGTACCCATCCACCTGCAGTAGCCCGTCTGACCTCACGTCGGCTCTGAAGCTGAAGCCGTCCTTGGCGCTCTTTCCGGGGAACTCCTGGACCGTGAAGGAGTCGCTGTAGACTGTGTCTCCGTTGAAGAGGACGCTGGCCTCCACGTCCACCTTGTTCCACGGCAGCCCAGCGGTGTCCACGGCGCTGAGGCTCACCTCGTAGACGTGGCCCCTCTCAACGTTCACGGCGCAGCCTATCAGCGGGTCGGTGCCTGTGCTCTCCTCCACGAGGCTCCTGTCTCTGGCGCCCCAGAGGTAGGTGAAGCCGCCGACCCCCAGCACCACCAGAGCCAGGCCCACGCAGAGAAGCTTGGCAGAGTCCTTCATCCGGCTGCATGGGCGTCCACGCGTTAATAGGGAATGTGTAATGAGGCTCCAGTTGTAGCCGTGGGTCTTGGATTTAATCGTCCGGGCGATTCAGGTGCCCGGCTGAGAACCTGTTAAAAGATCATCAGATAAAAGGGATGGGCGGTGACTTTAATTGTCGCCCTTCTTGCCGCCCTTATCGGGCTTCTTATCGTCGGGCTTGCCTCCGCCGTTGTCCTGCCCGTGCCCGCTGTTGCCGTGGCCGTTCCTCACGTCGTTCCTGCCTCTGTTGATGTTTCCCCTCAGCTCATCTATGAGGTCGTCGAGTTCGCCGGTGTCCTCGCCTCTGGCTTGCTTCCTCTCGTGCTTCTCCACCAGCTTCTGGACGTGCGCCTCTAACTTGTTCATGGTTCTCAGCATCTGGCCGGCGAAGGCGTCCTCCATACCGTCAAAGCCCTCGTCAATGGAGTCCGTGGCGTTTTCCAAGTCGTCCACGGCCTCATCGTACTCGCCTCGGCTGATCCTCTCCTGTATCCTGAGGAGCTTCTCCTCAGCCCTCCGGATGGTGCTCTGGGCCTTCAAGGCGTCGCCGTCTGAGAGGCTGCCCGTTATGTTGTCCAGGTTATCGTACATGAGGGTGATCCTCTCCGTGAACCGCTCCTGGAATCTCTCTATGAGCTGGACCCTGGCCGCCTCGATCTCCTCTGATGTAGTGGCGTTCAGGTCCGGCTCGGGCTCCGTGGCGTTGCCGGGCTCAAAGTCCTGCACGGCGTCGGGGTTGTCGTGGAGGTACTTCCTCAGCGCGTTCCTGAACTGCTTCATGGCCCTCAGGTACATCTGGGCGGCGGCCCGCGTGTTGTTCTTGGAGTCGCCCTCCTCTATGGCGTCCTGGGCGTGCTGGAAGTTCTCGAACACGGCGGATCCAAGGGTCGCGTTAGTGAAGTAGCCTAGGAGCTCCTGGTACATGTTCTGCGTCTGGTTCCTGAGCTCCTCCAGCACGGCCGGGTCCACTGTGGTCCCGTTGACTTCGTCGAGGCCCTCTGTCTCGTTCAGATCGTCGCCGCCCTCGACGGGTTCCCCGCCCTCAACGAGCGGGTCAGGGCTCGTCTCCTCAGCCCAGACCGTGCACGTGAAGGACGACACAAGGAGCGCCACCATGAGCGTCAGGGCGAGCAGCTTGATCTTCATTTTTCCTCACTTGGACATAGTGCTGCCATGGTTTTATTATAAGAACACCGTGGAACGATTTGGAACAACTTTTCCCGCCTACTCTACCCCTTTCGGAACTCCTTCCGCACTTTTATGAGGCTCTGGTTACCTATCTTGACCTCCTCGACGATTTCTTCACGTACGAGGCGCCGTATAAGCCTCCAAGCCGTGGAGCGAGGCAGGTCGAACCTGTCCCTGACCTCCGAGGCGAAGGCCTCGCCGCCGTTTTCGGCCAGGAACCTCAGAACCTCCTTGTCTTCCAGCCGAAGACTCTCGTGTCTACTGAATATCCGGTCCAAATCCACCTCAGTCGGGGTCGCAGGCGACGCGGGAGCCGGCTTCACGGGAGGCTCAGGAGCAACCTTAACCCTCTTCATGTACACGTAGCCCCCTGACGCGGCCGCCGCCAGCACTACGACGCCCAAGTACAGCAGGGCGTTGCTGGGAGCCGCGGAGGAGGACGCCAGTTGAGTCGCCTGGAACGCATCGGCGTTGGCCTCCGAGTAGCTGCCGGCCTGGTACAGCTGGGAAGCAGACCCCAGAACCTCCTCGGCCTCGCTCAGCCCCTCCGTTCTTCCCTCGTCTCTGGCCCTCTCGATGGCGTCTGTGGCCAGCGCCATCTGGGTGAAGGCGTCGTCGGCGGCCGCCACGGTCGAGGCGGCCAGCTGCTTGGCCTCTTCCGCCGCTGTCCTTGCCTCCACGTAGCTCTGCTGCTGGTACAGGGACTGGGCGCTCTCCAGTTTCGTCCGCGCCCCCGTTAAAATGTATCCCTCGGCCTCCTTACCCTCTATGTGGGTCTGGGCGTCCAGTATCGCGGCCTGAGCCTCCTGCTGGACGTTTGGCAGGCCGATTACGTAGTATATGGAGAGGATGCCGGCGGGCATCTCGATGTACCAGAGGCCGCTGACGGTGCCTATGTCCACTGGGACTTGGCTGAGATCGAAGATGGCTGCCCCCTGAGGCAGCGTTATGGTGGATTCGACAGGCGTCGTAATATTGAAGGCCCAGATGGGCCCCTCTTTCGTCGTCAATGTAGATGTGTAGTAGCTCACCGTGAGTTCAGCGGCCCCCAGGCTGTCCACGGTGATCCCGGAGGCGGTGGCCGTCGAGGCCAGAGGGTTGCCGTCCTCGTCTCTGACGACCAGGCTGCTATACGATAAGCCGAACAGGTCCACGTCAACCCGCACCTTCGCGGGGTCGGACTCCACCCTGTAGATCACCTTGACGTTGCCGTCCGAGTACAGGGTCAGGCTTAGCCCGAGAGGAACCGTCTCGTCCTGCGCCACGGCGGCAAGCGTGGGCAGCACCAGTGCGAACGCAACGAGCAGCGGAAACAGGCTTCCTCTCAATGTGATCCCCCTCTTGACACTACACTGCCTTAACCGAATTTAAAATGGGTTCCATTCTTGATAGGCTAGGGCTCTAAGCTCTTTAATAATAAACGGATCATGGTTCTACGTGATCAATTTGGATTCAGTGATGATAATAGGCTCAGCAGGCAGCGTGGGCCACGACATGATGTACCAGATCGCCAGCATGGGGCTGCCCATCAAGGTCATAGGCGCCGACGTGAACGAGGCGAAGGGCGTCTTCGAGGTGGAGGAGAGCCTCCACATAGCCCACAGCTTCGGGTTCTACCCGGACCTGAGCTTCACAAAGATAGACCTGTTCGACGTTAAAGGCACAGCGGAGCTCCTGAGGGAGCTGCGCCCAAAGGTCATATGCAACCTGGCGAGCCTCGGCAGCTGGTGGGTGACCAAGCTCCTGCCAGACGAGGAGTACAAGAAGATAGGGCCCATAGGGCCTTGGCTGCCCAACCACCTCACCCTGGCCATGAAGCTCATGGAGGCCGTGAAGAGGAGCGGCGCCGACATCAAGGTGGTGAACGGCGCGTTCCCCGACGCAACCAACGTGGTGCTGGGAAAGCTGGGGATGGCGCCTGTATGCGGCGGCGGCAACATGGACCTGGGCATCTTCAGGTTCAAGCGGATAATCGCCAGGGACATGGGCGTCCCCTTCCGCAGCGTCAGGATATACGGCGTGGGCCACCACGGCGCCTTCTACACCAAGCGAATGGACGCACCGTTCTGGGTGAAAATCATCGTGGACGGTGAGGACGTCACAGGCAGGTACCCCAACACCAGGCTAAGGGACATGTACGCGGAGGCAGGGTACGCCAAGAGCGTCCAGTACGGCGGCGCCCTAGTGGACCAGATGAGGACGGCGGCCAGCTTCCTCAAGAACGTCCTGGCCATCTACTACGACACCCGGGAGACCATGGAGTGCGTACCGGCACCCAATGGGCTGCCCGGCTCATATCCGTGCAGGCTGGGCGAGGACGGGGCCGAGGTGGTTGTCCCCGACATCAGCCTGGAAGAGGCCGTACGCATCAACGAGGCTGGGGGCCAGTTCGACGGCATCGAGCGCATCAAGGACGACGGCACCGTCGTGTACCGGGACGAGAACGTCCGGTACATGCGAGAGGTCGTAGGCTACGAGTGCAAAGAGCTGAAGCCTAAAGAATCTGAAGAGCGAGCCAGGGAGCTGGAGAAGCTGCTCAAAAAGCTGTACGACAAGTACCACGTGAGCAAATAGACGCCCCACATTTTTTCTACTTAAACCCCCTCTTCTTCTTCGGCGAAGGATTTGACGGACAGCATCCTGATCATAGGCTCCGCGGGAAGCGTGGGCCACGACATGATGTACCAGATAGCCTCCATGGGGCAGCCCATAAAGGTGGTGGGCGCAGACATAGATGAGGCAAAAGGCCGCTTTGAGGTGGAGGAGAGCCTCCACACGGCTCACAACTTCGGGTTCTACCCTGACCTCAGCTTCACCAAGATCAACCTCTTTGATATAAACGAGACTGCTGAACTCCTGAAGGAGCTCCAGCCTAAGGTCATATGCAACCTGGCGAGCCTGGGCAGCTGGTGGATAACCAGGCTCCTACCCCCAGAGAACTATGAGAAGATCGGCCCAGTAGGGCCGTGGCTACCCAACCACCTAACACTGGCCCACAAGCTGATGCTGGCGGTGAAGAAGAGCGGCATCCACACCAGCGTCGTGAACGGGGCCTTCCCGGACACCACCAACGTGGTACTCAGCAGACTGGGGCTGGAGCCTGTGTGCGGCGGAGGAAACATGGACCTGGGGCTCTCCAGGGTCCAGAGGATAGTGGCCCGGGAGCTCAAAGTGCCCTACAGAAGCGTGAAGATATACGGCGTCGGCCATCACGGCTCCTACTATACTGCGAGAATGGGCGGACCCTTCTGGGCCAAGATCATCGTAGACGGGGTGGATGTCTCAGATATGTTCCCCAACGAGCGCATCACGGAGCTTTACCGGGGGCAGGGCTATGGTGCTGTAACCCAGTACAAGAGCGCCCTTGTGGACCAGATGAGAACCGCCTCCAGCTTCCTGAAGCACGTCCTGGCCATCTACTACGACACGGGAGAGGTGTACACAGCCGTAGCCGGAGCGAAGGGACTGCCCGGCGCCTACCCTTGCAGGCTCTCCGAGAAAGGGGCCGAGATCGTGCTACCCGGCATCAGCCTAGAGGAAGCCATCCGGATCAATGAGGCGGGGGGCAGGATAGACGGCATCGAGAAGGTGAAGAGCGATGGCACCGTGGTGTTCTGCGAGGAGAACGTCAGACACATGCGGGAGGTCGTGGGCTACGAGTGCACAGAGCTGAAGCCAAAAGACAGCGAGGAGCGGGCCCGTGAGCTGAACACCCTCCTCAAGAAACTGTACAATAAATACAACGTGCAAGCGTAGAGGAGCCGCCTAGAGGAGGGCTATCTCCCTCATTTTATCGCACGCAACCGCGGAACCGTACTCACCGCCACATGAGACCCTGAGTATCTCTTCCAGGTCCTTCAAAGCGTTCTCCACAACGTCCCTTGGTATCGCCGGTGAGCCGTCCACGAACATGGCCACGTTCACCGTATCCACGGTGATCTTTGTCTCCTCGCAGTCGCGGTAGTTCCAGCGCCTGGTGAGAACCCTGGCGTTGTCGGCGTACACCACCTCGCCCCGGTACGTCTCTTCCTGGGCCGCGGGGCCGAGGGGTGTGAAAGCCTCGCCGCCGTCCGAGTACCGGAGGGCGATGTCGCCCGTGACCCTGTCCAGGTCGAAGCCCCCCATGGGCACAAGGTGCCTCACCGAGACAGCGTTATAGGCGTCCACGGCCGCGTTGATCCTGGGAAGGGTCCCCTCCTTCAACACCCGCCTGGCCAGGGCCTCCGCTGAGGGCCGGTAGTCGCCCGCCTTGGTGCCGAAGCTCCTGTACGTCTCCCTCCACGAGGCTATGTGTGGGTGGCTTGACAGGGGTTCGTTGCCCACCTTGTCTCTGAGCGTCTTCAACGCCTCCCTCTTCGCGTCCTCGATCCTGGGGTCGACAGGCGGGTTTCTCAGGCCCCTGCCCGCGAGGACGCCGATGCGGGCGCCCGGGTACCTCTCGAATAGGCTGACCCTGAACCTCATGGCTATAACTCCGCGGGCAGGGTTGGTAAAGGTTGCCCTTAGAGTATCCTGACCCGGATCGAGTTGAATGTGGGGCCGCCGCCGATCCTCTGGGGGGTCCCCGGGGCCAGGCCATTCTGGGGGCGCCCCTCGCCGTCCACCAGCTCGCGGGGCGACCACATGACGCCCCTCTGCACCCTGTCGGTGACCCTGAAGGTGACGTTCAGGCGGCCGAGCTCGTTGACCAGCGCGCCCTCGTCGCCGTCCCCGATGCCGTGCCTCTCGGCGTCCAGGGGGTTCACCCAGACCTCGCAGGGTATCTCACCGTAGACGTCCCTGAACTGGGTGTGCAGGTACTTTGGCACCGAGCTGCTGAGCAGGGTGAACTCGTCCAAGCCCAGGCTCAGCTCCACCTGCCTGGGCAGGGGGGTGACCCCCTCAGGCGCACTGGTCGCCGCGAACTCGATCCTTCCCGTGGGCGTCTGGCACTCGTCTCTGGGCCTGGACCTGAGCCGCAGCTGGGCGCCGCCCATGAACTCGTCAACGGAGCCGTCCGCGAAGGCGTCCTTAAGCGCCTCCCTGACAGCCACCCAGGGGTCCTCGTAGACCCATGGCTCGGCTACGCCCACCAGCCGCGCCAGCTCCCACATGACGTGCACCTCGTCCCGGCTCTCACCCTCGGGCTCCACGGCCTTGACGGCCCTCCTCGCGTAGGGGTGGCTGTCGCAGAGCACGACGTCGTCCTTCTCGAGGTAAGTCGGCGCGGGCAGCACCACGTCCGCCAGGTCGCAGGTCTCGGTTATGTGGGTGTCGTGCACAGCCAGGAACACGTCCTCCCTCTTCAATCCCTCTATGACTCTGTTGCTGTCGGGGAGCGTGAGTGCCGGGTTCGCCCCGTAGACGTAGACGAACCTGAACTCGCCTTCGGCCAGCCTCCTACCCAGGCTTATCTGGCTGACCACCCTTGGTATCTTCTCCGCGAGGCCTCCGCCTGAGACGTCGCCGACGAACCTGCCCCTGCTGTTGGTGTAGTAGTAGCCCCTGTACTGCCCGAGGAGGGCGGGGAGAAGGGACACGGCCCTGACAGCCTCCGCACCCGTGGCGCTCTTCTGAAGCCCGAGCCCCATCATGAAGACAGGGGGGCTGTGCCCGACTAAGAGGTCGCCCAGTTCCTTGACCCCCTCCCATGAAACGCCGGTGACCTGCTCGACCCGCTCAGGCGTCCACTTCGAAGCCTCATCCCGGTAGGCTTCGTAGCCGTATGTAAACGAGGCTATGAACCCGGCGTCAGCGTAGCCTCCCGTGATCAGGTGGTTCGCCAACCCGTAGCCGAGGGCCACGTCCGTGCCGGGCTTGGGGTAGAGCCAGAGGTCCGCCATCTCGGTGCTCTCGCTCCGCCTGGGGTCAACGACGACTATGACTGCGTCGTTCTCCCTCCGGGCTCTCACGGCCATGTTCCAAATGTGGGGTGAACTGTGCCTAGCATTGAACCCCCAGAACACGATGGTTCTCCTGGTCAGCAGCTCCTCTGGTTCAACTCCGTAGCTGAGGCCATAGTGGAGCCTCAGGGCCGCGTGGCCCGAGGCGCTGCAAACAGTGTAGTCGGTTCTCGTCGCCCCCAGAGCGTTCCACAGGCGTTTACTGAAGCCCGACGTGATGAGGCCCGTGTTGCCCGAGTAGTCTAGAAGCAGCACTGCCTCCGGCCCATGGTTCTTGATCGTGTCCTTCAGCCTGGACGCCGTCAAGTCAAGTGCATCATCCCAGGAGGCCAACCTGAACGTCGGAGCCGCTTTACCCTGCCTGATGTATGGGTGTAGCACCCGCTTCATGCTGTAGACTCTCTGAGGGTCGCCCAGCGCCCGGGGGCACGTGATGCCCGCCGTTACGGGATTCTCTTTACTCGCCCTGACCCTGGTTATGATTCCGTCCCTGACCGCCACGTCTAGGAAGCAGGCGTCGGGGCAGTCCCGGGCGCACATGGTCTTGACGACCCCCATGGCATTCAGGTATCATTTGCACGTAACCCAGTTAAAATATTGGTTTAGGTACAGCGCTCGGCGCAGCCTAGACCACCTGAATTTTGCACGTTTAGGTTAATTTTCAATCTTCCTTAACCCAAAGATATATTAAGCGCGTAAGCGAGTTAGGGCTTTAAAATGGTGTGAGCAATGGGTTTCCGTTCAAAGTTCGAGAATGCGGAAAAAGCCCTCACCTTCAACGATGTTCTCCTATTACCCGGATGGACCACCCTAGAGCCCAGCGAGGCCAAGGTCGGGTCCAGGGTCACCAGAAACATACAGCTCAACGTCCCATTCGTAGCCAGCCCCATGGACACTGTCACTGAGGCCGAGATGGCAATAGCCCTCGCACGTGAGGGCGCCCTCGGCGTACTCCACAGGAACTGCAGCGCCAAGGAGGAGGTGGACATGGCCCGCAAGGTGAAGCGGGCAGAGGCCGTCATCATCAGGGACGTGGTCACCGTGGGCCCCGACACTACGGTGGAGGAGCTGCTGAAGCTCATGGAGGAGCACAACGTCAAAGGGTTCCCCGTCGTCGAGCAGGACGACAGGCTTGTGGGCATCGTCACCTGGAGGGACGTCCGCCTGGCTGAGAGCAGCCTGAAGGTTAGGGACGTGATGACCGAGGAGGTCATCACGGGCACAGAGGAGACAGGCCTGGAGGAGGCCATGAAGATCCTCCACGAGCACAGGATAGAGAAGCTCCCGATAATAGATGATCAGCGCCGCGTGAAGGGCCTCATAACCATGAAGGACATCACCCTGAAGGGCACCTACCAGGAGGCCGTGAGGGACGAGGAGGGCCGCCTCATATGCGCGGCAGCCATCAGCCCCTTCGACCTTCCGCGAGCCAAGGCCCTGGAGAAGTACGTGGACATACTGGTGCTTGACGTGAGCCACTTCCACAACAAGAACTGCTTCGAGGCCACCAAGCAGATACTGAAGGAGGTCAACGCCGAGATCGTCGTCGGCAACATAGGCACGTTCAAGGCGGCGGAGGACATCATCTCCCAGCTGGACGGCGTGGCCGGCCTCAGGGTCGGCATCGGCAGCGGCAGCATCTGCAGCACCAGCGTAGTCACCAGGGCCGGCGCACCCACCCTCTACGCCACGAGCCAGGTGGCCGACGCAGTGAAACAGTACGGCGCAGACATCCCCATAATCTCCGACGGCGGCATTAGGAACCCGGGCGACGTGGCCGTCGCAATGGCCGTGGGGGCCTCATGCGCCATGATGGGCAACGTCTTCGCCGGGTGCCGAGAGAGCCCGGGCAGGCTCGTCGCCATGGAGGGCCGCTACTACAAGGAGTACTACGGGATGGGCAGCGAGAGGGCCCGCAGCAAGCGGTACGCCCTGGACAGGTACAGCCAGCCTAGCAAGGACATAAGCGAGGGCGTGGAGGGCTGGGTCCCGTACCGCGGACCCGTGAAGGACATCATAGCGGAGTTCACGGGTGGCCTCAAGGCGGCCATGGGATACGTGGGGGCCTCCACGATACCCGAGATGTGGGAGAAGGCCAAGCTCGCCCTCATAACGGAGCACGGGGCCCAGGAGGCGGCCCCCCACGACGTGCTCCGCCCAGGCCCAAGCCGCACCATCTAACCCCCCTTTCTTTGGTTAGTTTTACATTCCATGCGACCCATGTTCCCACGGTAACAGGCTTTGGACAGGTCGTGGCTTGGTTGGGCAGAGCTGAAGCCCGCTGAGGATGCTGTGGCCGGCGGCTACTCCACTTGGAGGCTGACGTACCACGTGGGCAGGTACGGCTTAGACGACGGGGGAAGCATCCGGGTGGCGAGGAGGAGCGTCAGCGACGAGGAGGACCCCCAGTTCAGGGACCCGGCGGAGTCAGGGTACACGACGGTGACGGCGAGCAGGGAGGTGAGACTGGAAAAGTTCTTCAGCCACCGGTGCCACATCCGCCCCTTCAGGGCCGCCCTCCAGGTAGATGTCCACGACGGAAGCC
>CAZAKG010000061.1:0-13078 GCA_964485755.1 uncultured Candidatus Bathyarchaeia archaeon
CCAGGCATAGCCTCTCGGTGAAGCTGCCGCAGTATCTACAGAACTTTTTACCGCAGACCTTGCAGGTGTAGAGCTTCCCCGTGCTCTGCCCGCAGATCTCGCACTCCTCCAGCATGCAGTCACCCCCATGTTAGGTAAAACCAGCATAATCGCTGCGTGAACCCCTGACCATAACCTTATCATCACAAAAACTAGTTAAAAGAGTCACAGATACTCCATGTTTTTTTACCTAATCGAGTAAAATGTTTTTATATCAAATAAAGTACGGAAAAGATAAGATAATTAACCCTATGAATCAAAGCGAAGGCTGCTAATGTAATGTTTTTAATGGAACAAGGAAAAAAGGTGTCAGGCGAACCTGACCCTGAACCTACATACCTTTGAGCCAGTGACAGCTGACTCAAGGAGCTCGGCTTCAACGGGTCTGCCAAGCACTTGCTCCCAGTGCCGCTCAACGAAGCCCTTGGAGCAGCCGCAGTATGTGCGGGACATGGCCTCACCCACCGGGAGCCCCTGGACCAGGCTGCATAAGCACCTGACGCCGTAGGACTCCGGCGTGTACCCCACTATGATGTCCGGCCCGTCCCTCTCCAGCAGGTAGCCCTTCTGTGGCTTCCTCTCCTCGGCGTCGAGGAACTCCTCCAATGTACCATACTTTGCTCGCCTAGCCTTCGTCCGCTCCACCACGCTGCCGTGGTGGTCGGCGCAGTTGCGTCCACACGCGGACATGATCCTTTCGCTGGCCTCAGCGTCTAGGGCATCGTCCATCCGCTCCATTGCTCCCTTCACCCACTCGGCCACCTTCTCCTTGGAGGAAGAGTCCTTGAGGGACTCTGAGCCCGCCATGATCCCGGCGGCGGCCTCCTCCCCGGCCTCACTCCTTATGGTCTCGTCCAGCTGACGCATCGGCCCCTTTATGTCCGGCATCAAGTCACCTGATCGAGGCTCCGCTGTCCCAGATATATGGTTAGGGGCTGGGCTGCCGTGCCTTGAAGTGGTTGTACACGTTCAGGCTGACCTGGGCTACGGCTTCCTCGGCCGCGTACACGTCCTCGGCGCCCATTGTGAAGCAGCTCAGCGCGTACCTTTCACCCGTCGCCTTGATGGTGACGATGCCCACGTCGTTCCTGATCCCGGGGAGGGTTCCTGTCTTGTGTTCAAGCTTCACCTCCTTCGCTGGAAGGTACTTGGGCATCCTGCTGGGCCCTGTCTGGCACCTGGCCATGATCCCCAGTATCTGGTCGCAGCTCTCCTTCGACGCGGCTTTCCCCGTCGCCACCAGCTCCAAGAGTGTATTCATCTCGTCGGGCGTGGTGACGTCGTTGTTCTCCACGCCCAGGCTCCACGAGGGGCTACCCTGGGGGGCATCCTGGGTCTTCTCGAAGAGGCTGAGCGTCATGTCTTTCAGAGGCATGTTTATCCCGACTAGGTCGAAGAGTAACTCCCTGCAGTACCTGGTGACGCTGGTCTTGGTTAGTCCGAGTGACTGGAGGGCGGCGTTAACGTTGCTGAACCCGACCCGAGCGGTCACCAGGTCGGTGGCCGTGTTGTCGCTGATGATCATCATGAGGCTGAGTAGGTCTCTTAGGCTGATGTCTAGTCCTTCCGAGAGCTCCTTGAGGATGCCTGACCCGGGGACCTTGTCCACGTCTCTGAGGGTGATCTTCTGGTCTAGGCTCAGCTTCCCCTTCTCCACTTGCCTGAAGAACTCCACGATGACGGGAAGCTTGAAGACGCTGGCTGTGGGGAACAGACTGTCGCCGTTCAGGTGGACGGACTCACCTGTGTCCAGGTGCTTCACGGATACCCCGAGCACCCCTCTAAGCCCCACAGCGGACTTGGACACGGCTTCCTGAAGGTTCATGAATGATAACGTGTCGGTGCACCGGTATAACTGTAGCTAGGGCCCCAGCCTGACCACCGACCCGTCCCTGTAGAGCCACGCGTCGCCCCGCCTCTCCGCCAGGCAGTACACCGCGTGGGCTCCCCCGGCCTGGGCCTCCTCTGCGAACAGCCTGTACATCACCCCGGGGTCGTAGTGCTGCGGGAAAACGGCGAACGGCTTCAGCGTGTTTATCGTGTATATGTCCTGGGGATTCACATGCTTGCCGAAGTACCCGCCCGCCATGCTCACGAAGAACAGGTCCACATCTCCCGCCAGCCCCGCGACGTAGTCTATGTTTGACTTGTGCCTCGGGTCCAGCTCCGGGACGTTTGTGGCCAGGTCCCCGGTGTGGTATATTGTTAGACCGTCCACTTCTATGAGGTAGGCTACCTCGGGCGGCGATGCTACCGGGTGGTTCACAGTATAGACACTGAGCCCAGGCTCTGTGTAGTTCATCCTGTACCCGGTGAACCGGACCGCGTCAAGCTCAACGTCGAGGCCCCACCCGAAGAAGTATCGTATGTCGCGCACTGCCCTCGACCACTCTCTTATTGGGGGCCAGTAGTGGTCGCCGTGGCCGTGCGTCACGAACACACGCACGGTCCTGTCCTCCAGGTACGCGGGGTCGATGTACCCGTTCCAGATGTTTCTCTCAACCTGGGGAGGCTGAAGCTCAACGTAGTCGATGACTATGATGTGGTGTCTCGTCTCGATGACCCAGCCGGACAACCCGGCGTACCGGATCAGTGCCTCGCCGCTCCTCAGCGCGTATGGTTTAGGATATGTCACGTTGACGTAGGCCCCTGCCAGGATGACAGCGGTTAGGAGAGCCGCCATCAGGGTGACCACGCCTGTTGCCTTAGCCATGGTTCCCTCTGCCTGATTATTTAATAAAATATGTTTACATGAACGATCATTGGCCCACAGTAGCGTTCTTCACGGAACCGAGGAACATATTTTACCTTGAAAGCCTCACGTACACTGGATGAACCATGCCTGAGGAGCCAGTGTACGTCGCCGAGGTCGTCAGCGTCAAGAAGAGCTGCAGTGCCGGCCACAGGGCGGGCGACAGGTTCGAGATAAACACCCACAGGACGGGGGGCATCTGCGGCTACTGCTACCACGACCTGTTTCCCACCTTGATGAACATGTGCTACGGGGGCCAGATACCGTGGATGAACAACAAGGAATTCGTGTACGAGTGCCCGGACAGCTACAACCTGGTCACATTCAAGGTGGCCAAGAAGAGGTAGCTACTCACAATTTTTTTCGGCGAGCCTTCTAGCCTCAAGGAAAAAAATAAAATTGGGTTGTGTTGTCTACCGACCGCTGTACCACTTGATCTTCTTCGTGTAGTAGCCGTAACCCAGTCCGAGGATGACCAGCAGCAGCATGGCGTAGGTGTACAATGCGACCTCAGGTCGCAGCATGTCCACGAGTCTGCCGATGACCAGCTCGAACCTGAAGCTAACGGTCTGCCCGTAGGTTACCCCGAAAGCTGCCAAGAGGAAGATGCGCCCTGTATGGTTGACGTACTTGTAGGGTCCCTCCATCTGCGCCGTGAAGATGAAGTAGGCGGCGGCCGTGACCGTGCCCACTATCATCACCAGGTTGTTTATGCTGGTCAGCGGTATGATGGTGGCGTTGATCTGCCCGAGGAAGTCAGCCATGACCGATGTCCTTATGGCTAGGCCGAGGCCCGCGCCGACCGTCACGGCTACCGGGTACCTTGAAAGCCAGAGATACTCAGTCTTGAGCCTGGAGAACAGCAGCACGCTTAGGATGATGGCCACGATGTAGACGAAGTTGCCTTGAAGCACGGGGTTGACGGCGTTGGTTCTGACGTAGTTCCAGTTGGTGGCGAAGATGAAGCCGCCCAGGATGCCCATGTAGAGGTTCTCGGTGAACTTGCTCAGCGGGTTGTCGCCTATCAGCACGGAGTACGCGCCGATGGACACGAAGGAGCCTGCGATGAGCCCAAGTAAGAAGCTGTCCATCCTACTTACTCCCTCCTCCTCTTCCAGCTATGAAGTACAGTACGTTGCCCAGGACCACCAGTATCGCCCACAGGAGGCCGCCGAAGTTGGTGGCCATGGCCTGCCCCAGGGCGAGCCCCGGCATGCCCATCAGGTACTCGTACTCGGCAGAGCCCCTGACACCGCCGATGATGCCTACCATCTGGCCCGAGTTGATGTAGGGTGTGTAGTTGGGCACCTCGTTGGTGGTGCACATGCCTGTCATGGGTACGTTGAAGGGTGTCACGATCTGTCTGATCCCGTAAGGTATGCTGCCCTCTGAGCCGCCCCACCAGAAGCACGCCGCGAAGTCGGATGCCTTGTTGATGTTAGCCATTAGAGGTATCTGGCCTATGGGGGTCCCGAAGTGGTCCTCCGTCTTCACGCTGCGTATGTCGTTCGCTAAGGCTGCCACGCCGGACTCTCCGCCCGGCACGTAGCCCAGGTGGACCCAGTTCACGCCGTTCTCGGCCGCGACCCCGGAGGGGAGCTTGGCCAGCCCATTATCGATGGCTGTAACGGTCCACTGGGCCATCTCCGTGCTTATGCTGAAGAAGACCAGTTTGACGTCCTTGCTCAGAAGGTGCACGATCTGCACCTCCAGACCTGGTCCGCCCTGAGGGTAGGTGGCTGCCCCTAGTCCACCCTCTATGAGGACGACGGAGCCATTGGGTATGGCGTCGGCGAACTCGAAGGAATCCCGTGAGTACTGCTGTATGTCCATGGGGAGTATGACCGGGTTGAGTATCGGGAAGGCCAGCGCGAGGAACAACAACGCGAAGATGATCCTCTGGTCGAGCGCCAGCATCTTATCCATCAGACTCATTCTGGTCCCCCCTTCTCCTCCCTGATCCCAAGGTGCTCCTTCTGCCGGCCCATGAACACCCTGACGCCCAGACCCATGACGCCAAGGCTGGTGCCTATGATCATCCCCCTGAACCCGGCTCCACTAGGGAAGTCCCTGATCCATGTACCTAATGGTAGGACCGGTGGGAACAGTATGGCGCCGATGGGGATGAGCATCAGGAGCACGACCAGGGCGCTCACGAGCAGGATCGCGCCACTCCAGTTCTTAGCTCTCAATACTCTGTAGGCTGCGGACGTGATGTAGAAGGCTGTAAGCGAGTACAGGGCTGCGCCGATGGGCGACGTCATGTTGTTGTAGATCCACAGGAACGTGGTGTCCCTAACATTGAGGACGCCTAGCCCGGCCGTGACCACGAAGGCCAGCACGTAGACGACGCTGTAGTACCACTCGCTGCCCCTTGTTCCGACCTTTTTTGTGTGGAATATGGTGAGCACGATGGTCCCCAGGATGAGGGCCGCCGCGGAGATGATGGTTACGAACGAGCGGAGCGTGACGTTTAGACTCGTCACGGAAGCGGGCATTGGGAAGAAGAACTCGATGATCATAAGGAGCCCGATTACTGCCGTCAGTATTATCGGGATCTGCATCTTTACTATTCTATCTGACACTTCATCTCACCTCACATAGAAAACAGTCCCTTTATGTTCATCCCAATGGTCAGGAGAAGGGATCCGATGACGATCAGTATCAAGGCGATGAACTTGCCGACGTCCTGTCCGGCAAGCGACGAGGACACTGTTGGGTCCTCGGAAACGTATGCTCCCAGAGCATACAGCTCCTCGCCTATGATGCTGTAGTCGCAGATGGCCACCAGGAACGGTATGTTGTGGGTTGTGTCTGTCCCGCCGAGCATCATGGCTCCCACGCGGGCGGCGTTTTCCGTGAAGATGACTGCCTTGTGGTACCAGCTTCCGATGAAGAAGGCGCCCGCCATCTCGTCGCTCCACATGTGGTTGATGATGTACATCCTGTCAGCACCGTCCGGTAGGTACATGACAGTCTCGTCCAGCTTCAGCTCATCATGCTTGTTCTCAGCCTTGTACGCCTCATCAACTATCTCGCTCGCGATGGTGTAGGCTAGGCCCTGAACCACTGGGACGAAGAACTTCGAACCCAGTCTGGCGGCGCTCCGCGCCGTGTAGGCCAGTATCTGGAACGCTGCAACCGTCGGGGCCAGTATGCTAGGGGTGTCCATGTTCACGGTGTCCATCAGGTAGTACGCGGGGCGCCCCATCTCCACGCACCTTCCGAGTATCTCGTCGATCTGGTTTACGGCTGCAAGTCGCCTGAGTTTAGGTAGTTTGCCTGAGTACGCTCTTTGCATGTAGTATACGATCGATCCGGTGATTATCGCTAGGGTTATCAGGCCGATGAGTCGGCCTGCAACAATTAATGCCAATTGTCTTTCCCCAAACCTATTTACCCCTATTTACTATAAATATTTTCATCACATTTCTAACTATAGGGAAAAATATAATAAAATAATATATATATAAATCTAAAGACAGCTGGGAATAGTTATACTGTACATTTGTTTACAGCTCTTGCCCTGCCACCGGTCCCATCGCTGGGTCGAGATTAAATACAGAGTTCATCAGAGTCTAACACATGAAGCCTCTCGTACTGATCAGCTCAGACACCGCGAACGTCCCTGAGGACGTGGCTGGTGCACTCAAGCCCCTCGCCGAGGTGTTCTACGTTAGGGCACCTTACGACGATCTTCTGGCCAGGACCTCCGCGCTCCTGGTGGGCGGAGAGAAGGTGAACAGCGGGTTCCTGGAGAAGGCGCCCAAGCTGGGCGTCGCCGCCAGGTTCGGCGTCGGCTACGACGCCGTGGACGTGGAAGCCTGCTCTAAGAGGAGGGTCTACGTGACCCACACGCCGGACGTGCTCTCAGGCGCCGTGGCCGACCACACGTGGGCCCTGATCCTCGGCTTCATGAGGAGGATACCAGAGGCCGACCGCAACGCCCGCGAGAACTGGGCTAAAAAAGACAGGCGCCTGCCCTTCGGCTGGGACATGGAGGGCAAGACCCTCGGAATACTCGGCCTGGGCAGGATCGGCTCCATGGTTGTGAGGAGGGCTCAGGGATTCGGCGTAGAGCTCGTGTACTACGACGTGGTCAGAAAGGCTGACCTGGAGAAGAAGTACGGGGTGAGGTATCTGAGCTTCGATGAGCTCATGAGGTCCAGCGATATACTGAGCCTCCACGTGCCCCTGCTGCCGTCGACGAAGGGGATCATCGGGGAGAAAGCCTTGTCCATGATGAAGCCCTCGGCCGTCGTCGTGAACACTAGCAGGGGCCCCGTCATCGACGAGAAGGCGCTCTACAGGGCTCTCAAGGAGGGCAGGATAAGGGGAGCCGCCCTCGACGTGTTCGAGCAGGAGCCGACGCCCCTCGAAAACCCCCTCCTGAAGCTGGATAACGTGGTCCTGTCGCCCCACAGCGCATCAGCCACGTGGGAGACGAGGCGCAAGATGGCTGAGATGGCCGTCAGCAACATCAAGGCGTACCTTGAGGGCCGCAGGCCGCCGAACGTGGTGCCCGAGCAGAGCGGCCTAACCTTCTAGCCTGTGCATCGTTTAATACCTCGTAAACGTATATCCGGGGAACCGTGTGGTGGGCGGTGGAGTAGACGAACACGGTCGCGCCCCGGGTATGGGCTCCGCTGGTACGTTGAGGTGAAGACTTGGACCTGTGGACGAACCTCCTGGTGATGCTTGCCTGCTACGGCTACATACTGGCACTCATACTGGTGGCGGGCCGGATGGGTGACCGCGGCAAGGTCAGCAAGAGGACGAGCCGCAAGTTCCTCCACGCCATGATAGGCAACCTGCCCCTCATAATGCCGTTCTTCACCGACAGGGTGTTCCCCTTCCTCGTGGCGGCTCCCTTCATCCTCGTCACCTTCCTGGTCTCCCCCTACTCGCCCCTCCCGGGGCTGGCTAAGAAGTTCAGCGGCCTGGCTGACATAACGGAGGAGGGGCACCACACGGGGCTCGTGCTCTACGCCTTGAGCTACAGCCTCCTAGCCTGGCTCTACGGCGTAGAGCCCTACGTGGTGGCCGCGGGCATATTCCCCATGGCCTACGGTGACAGCTCGGCCGCCATCATAGGTGAGAGGTTCGGGGCCCACAGGTACAGGGTCTTCGAGGCTAAGAGCCTGGAGGGTAGCCTCGGCATGTTCGCGGGCAGCCTCCTGTCCCTCCTAGTCGGGATGCTGTACTTCAGCCTCATCTACGGCTTCAGCTTCCAGGCCCAGTTGGCGCCGTGTCTAGCCGTGGCAGCGGTCGCCACCGTGGCCGAAGCGTTCAGCCCAAGGAGCCTGGATAACCTGAGCGTCCCCCTGCTGGGGGCGCTGACGTTCATCGTGATGGGAGGAGGACCGTGAGTGCTCGTAGTCATCGACGGCCTGGACGGCTCAGGCAAGAGCACACAGGCACATCTCATCTGTGGCAGGCTGGCCCGGGGCGGCAAGAGCTTCATAGTGAGGGCTCACCCGTCCCAGGACAACTTCTTCGGCCGCATGGGGCGCGGCTACCTCCTCCTCGATGGAAAGGGGGCCAGGGCCGCGGCCAGCCTCTTCTACCTGATTGACGTCGTCAGGTCCATCCTGCTCTATATGTGGAGGCGGGTGGACTACGTCATATTCGTGAGGTACCTCATGGGGACGGCGTACCTGCCGGCGCCTCTCCACAGGATAGCGTACCTGTTCTTCTACAGGGTGGTGCCCACGAGCAGGCACATGTACTTCATCGATGTGAGCCCGGAGGAGGCTTACAGGCGGCTCGAGTCCAGGGCCAGGAGGGAGGTGTTCGAGACCTTTGAGAAGTTATCGGAGGTCCGGTGCAAGGCTCTTGGCCTCGCCCTGAGTGGAGGCTGGACGGTAATCGACGGCGACAAGCCTCCGCGGGTCATCCACGAGGAGTTGAGCCTGCTCCTGGGTCTCTGAGCCTGAGTATGAAATACATGGATACAGTCAGGGTCGCCACCTGGACGTAGAGGGGCGCGTTGAACCCGTAACTCTCAAGCAGGACGCCGGCTAGCCATGACGCGGGCACGGCTCCTATCCTCCCGTATGCATCCAGTTTGCCCAGGACGCTGCTGCGCCTCTCCTTGGGGAACATCTCGGTCAGGAGGCTGGTCCAGCTAGGCATCCATAGGCATACGTCGATTGCGGTTACCCCGTTGAGGATTATGTAGGCTGCGGGGGACCTGAAGAGTATGAAGCCGATGACTGTGACGTACGCCACCACGAGGCTCCCCACAAGCATCCTCTTCCTGCCCAGCCTGTCGCTGAGCTTGCCCAGCGGTATGCTGCCCAGGGCCCATACCAGGTTGAAGCTGGTGCTCATGAACCCCAGCTCCAGGGTCGTGAAGCCCCTGTAGTCGGTGAGAGCCCCGTAGAAGAGGCTGTACGCGACAGCGTACCCGAACCCCTGGATCAGCATGATGGCGTAGAGGCTCAGGCTCCCGGCCTCGGGCAGCAGCGCCCCCTGAAGCCTGTGCTTCAGGGAGAAGGCCTCGCCCCTGCCGGGTCTGTGCGTCTCCTTGATGAAGAACAGCAGTACGAACCCAAGAGCATCTGATACGAGCACGACGTAGAGGATGGGCGTGTACCCCCTGGTCAAGGCGATGTAGCCTCCGGCAGACGCCATGAGGGTGCTCACGCCCTGGCTGATGGCCAGGAGGGTGCCGAGCGCCGTCGCCCTCTGGGTGGTGTCCACGCTCTCGGCTATCAGCGCGTTCCTGCCAGGGTTGCCCATCTGGAACATTGCTGTGAAGCCGACGAGGAACGCGAAGGCGAACAGCGCCAGGTAACTCTTGGAGGCTATCAGCACAAGCACGGCCAGTATCCTCAAGGCGTTAGCGGCTATCACCACGGGTCTTCGCCCGTAGTTGTCGCTCACGTATCCCCACGTGAAGAGGCCGAGGCCCGTGCTCACGTTTATCATGGTCTGGACGAGGCCCAACTGGCTCAGGGTGATCCCCGTGCTGAGCAGGTAGGGCTGCCAGATCACGTAGAACATGCCGAAGCCCACTTGGCTTATCAGGGTCTGGGCGGCCAGTACGCGTATGTTGCCCTCGAGGGCGAGGAATCGGCTTATGGACCTCATGGCTCCCAGAACCTAACACTAGTCACGCCGTCTGAGATAAAAAAGGGGTGGGTGCTAGCCCAGGGCCTCTTTGAGCAGCTTCAGGTTCCTCCTCACGTCCGCGGCGTCGTACATGCCGATGTTCCAGGCGTCTATGAACTCGTGGAACCCGAAGACGTACCTGATAGCTGACTCGGCTTCGCCCCTGAGCCTCCCCGCGCTCAGTATCTTGATGACGTAGACGAACCTGCCGTCGTCGTGCAGCGCCCTTATAGCGTCCAGCCTGTCCTGCTGGGTGCCGTCGTCCATGTAGGCCCCGGCCGCGTTCAGGGGTGTGCAGACCACGTCTATCTCCGGGACTTCCAGGACCTGCCTGAGCGTCTCGGTGCTGTGGGTGGAGAGGGCCGTAGCCTTCACCCTGCCCGACTCCTTCGCCTCCAGGAACGCCCTGAGGGCCCCCGTCCTGGCGCTCAGCGGCCCAGAGACGTATGGGCGGTCCGTGGCGTCCAGCCTCTCCACGAGTCCGGGGGGAACTATGTGCAGGAACATGATGTCCATGTACTCGGTGCCCAGGTCGGTGAGGCTCAGCTCCACTGCCCTCAGCCCCTCCTCGTAGGTGTGGGCGTTGGATTTATCCGCCACCACGACCTTGCCGCGCGGTACTAGCTTGAGGCCCTCCGCGACGTGTGGGTGCGTACCGTAGTCGTCGCTGGTGTCCCAGAAGTTGACGCCGAGCCTCAAGGCCTCCGCCAGCCTCCTCCCACCCTCGGGCGGGTCCACGTCTCCCTGGGTCTTCGCGCCCTCGGGACCCTTCTTGAAGGTGAAGGGCTCCGTGCCGTAGCAGAGGCGGGACACTTTGAGGCCGGTTCCGCGTATCCTCTTCTTCATGGGACAGTCGGGGCTCCCTAGTAGTTGCTGAACTGTGCGTGGGCTATCCTGGGCCCTCCGCCCTCGTCAACGTAGACTATGGTGACGGGGCCCCTCTGGTCCTTGTCTGAGCCCCTGCGCCTGAACAGCCAGTCGGCCTTAACGACGGCTACGGGGCCGAAGCTCTGAGTCTCCACGTCCTCCAGCCACAGCCTGTTGCCGGTGTCCTTGCCCCCCTCCACGAACCCGAAGCCCCTGTGGTGCTGCATGAGCGCCTCGTACCCCTTGATGAGGCCACGCTTCTCGGAGCTGAAGTAGGTGACCCTGTCGTCTGTGAGGAACAGCTCCTCGACCATGTCCAGGTTGTAGGTGTTCCAGAGCTCGACCCACCTGTCTAAAGCCCTCTTAACAGCGTCCATGCGTGATAACCCGTGTCAAGGGCTTATAACATCCACCGGGCCAACCATCCCAGTGTTTATTAAAGCTCCCCCAGATTCAGACTGAGAGCGACCATGCACCCCATAGTACTAGTGAGGCACGGCCAGGCTGAGCACAACGTGAGCGACCTCAACGGCGGATGGTCCCAGACCAGCCTGACTGAGCTGGGCAGGGTGCAGGCTCATGCGGCGGCCAGGAGGCTGTCCGAGGAGCTTGAGGGGCACAGCGTCAGGCTCGTGTCCAGCGACCTCAGGAGGGCGCGGCAGACGGCCGAGATTATAGGGGAGGCCCTGGGGGCGGCGCCCGAGTACGTCGCCGGCGTCAGGGAGTTCAACAACGGCGTCGCGGCTGGCAAGACCAAGCAGGAGTCCCGGGAGTTCTACATGGAGCCCCACGAGCCTCTGCTTGACTGGCAGCCCTACCCCGGCGCGGAGACGTGGCGGAGGATGTACGCACGCGTCTCCGAGGCCATGGACAAGCTGATGAAGACCCACGACGCACCCATGTTGATTGTGACACACGGCGGAACAATCGTGAGCATCGTCTCGTGGTGGCTGCGGTTGTCCCCCGAACAGATGAGGGGGGTTTCCTTCCACTGCGAGCCGGCGTCCATCACGGCCCTGAACTTGACAGAGCTGGGTGAGCACAGGCTGGAGCGGCTCAACGACACCCAGCACCTAATCGCTGTCGGGTGCTATAACCCGTTGCATATCTAGCTGACTGTGTGCAGCACCGGAAAACGATAAAACCCTCCTTTGTCAACCCTTCATCGTGGACGCAGCTAAGGTCCGCAACTTCCTCGGGCTCCTGTTCCTTGTGCTCGCGTCGGCCTACTCTGCGATGTTCCACCTTGACCTGAACAACGGCGCGGTGGTGGTCTTCCTCAAGCTTGTGTCAGCCGGCGTGCTGCCGGGTCTCCTCTGCTTCGGCTGGCTCTACTTCTGGGTGGACTACGCTGACCCCTTCAAGTACCTGGCCGTCTGGAACAGCTGCACCCAGGCTCTCTTCCTGGCCGTTAACCTCCTAAGGATACCGACGGAGTCGTGGGGGGTGTTCGGCTGGGCTTACATCGGCCTGTCGGCCGTCGTAGTAGCCCTCTACCTCACCCGCTTCCACGACACGAGGTGGGGCTTCTTCGCGCTGGGCGGCCTCATACTGCTGAACGTGGTCCTGGCCTTCGCTTTGACCCTGACCACGTACTCGCTCATCCACCCCGTGATCGCTTCCAGCGAGCGTGAAGCTGTGCGCTACCTGGGGGTATTCGTCTCGGAGATGGCCGTCATGGGCGCCCTATTCACGTCAAGCAGCCAGCTGTACTGGCATGAAGTACTCGGTAAGCGCCGGGAGCAGGCCTTGGTGGAGGGGGTGTTCCAGCAGCTTGAGGAGGAGGCTACGAAAATGAGCCCTGACGACGTAGCAGATGCCTAGAGTGAGGGAGCCGCGGCTCACCCAGAAATGTCACGGGATCACTCAACCATCGTTAAGCTATCTTGGCTTCGGCGGCGGCTCCGTCTCGAGGCTGCCCATCATCCTCGACAGCTGGAACGTGACATAGTCGTCCCCTCTACCAAGGCTGAGACAGTACATGACGAACACCCTGCCCTCAGGGCTGACCCAGCCCGCCATGAGGCCGGGGACACTCACCTCGTTGACGAGGACGCTGAACCCTCGGACGGACACCTGTTTCCCGCCGAGCGTCGTGTCAGCGTCAACGCCAACATCGGTTATTTGGTAGTAGTCACTGGCCGCATCGATGATCTCATCCATGGTAGCCGGCAGCCCGCCGGCCCGCTCCGCCTCCCACACGATGCCTATCACGGTCGCGGCCCCCTCTGAAGACTCGCCCTGCAGGTCGCCGAGCCAGTATGAAGGATACCTGAAGAACACCACGGCCTCCCTGAGGGTGCA